>DATMVF010000284.1:0-15725 GCA_035563475.1 Rubrobacter sp. | reverse complement strand
GGAGAGCCCCCTCGTCGGCGTCGGGGTAGAGACGGTCGGCATCGACGCGGGTGGCGCGGCCGAGTTCGATCCTTCTTTCCCGGTCCACTTCTATCTCATGGGAGCGGGAAAGTACGGGGTTACGCAGCTCGCAAACCTTGGCGCCCTGCCGCAAACCGGAGCACTACTGTTCGTGGCGCCGCTGAAGCTGACCGGCGGTACCGGCAGCCCCGTACGGGCGCTCGCGCTCGTGCCGCAGGGATAGTCTTTTCAACGGGTCCGTTACAGCGGGTAGTAGAAGGATTGAGCTCCTGCAACCCGCGCCCTCAGCTCTCAGCTTTCAGCCTTCAGCTTTTTGTTCTTGCTTATCGCTGAAAGCTCGGCGTGCATTAGGGTTGAACCCTTATGCAAGACGCTGTATCACCTCAGCATACGACGAAGAGGTGCTCGGCTCGGGAACAGAATAGCCTTCCTCGCGCAGCCCCTCGAGGTGGAGTTCTATGGCCTCCTGCATGTTCTGCTCGACTTCTTCACGAGACGCTCCGGTCGATACGCACCCAGGTAAGTCCGGGGAGTAAGATGAAAAGCCGGTGTCAGTTGGTTCGATAACCACGAGATACTTCATATCTTACTACTTCATTCCTGCCTGCTTGAGAATGCTATTGAGTGTACCAGGAGCCAGTTCATCTCTAGGCTTACCCGGTACGGTAACGAGGCCGGATGTGTGAGGGTGTTTGTATTGTCGGTGACTACTATCCGATGCTGCTCTCAGGCCCGCAAGCCTCCAGTCGGCTCTTGACGGCGTTCAGGAACTTGAGGGCGGCGCCGCCGTCGAGGACGCGGTGGTCGAAGGAGACCTCCAGGTTCATCATGCTGCGTACGGCGATGGCGTCTTCTATGACGACGGGACGCTTGACGATTGCTTCCGCAGAGAGGATCGCCGCCTGCGGATGATTGATAATTGGCGTGGAGACCACGCTTCCCAGGGAGCCCGGGTTGTTGACGGTGAAGGTGCCGCCCGAGACGTCTTCAGTGCCGAGATTTCGGGCGCGGGCGCGCCGCACGAGGTCCTCGATCTTGCGGGCGAGCCCGAGAACGTTCAACTCGTCGGCGTCGGTGATGACGGGCACTATGAGGGCGTCTTCGAGATCGACGGCCACACCCACGTTTATGCGCTTTCTCAAGATTATGCGGTCCCCGTCCCAGACGGAGTTGAGGACGGGATTCTCTTTGAGGCTCTCGACGACAGCCTTCACTATAAAAGGCAGGTAGGTGAGCTTCACGCCCTCACGTTCGACGAAGGCGGTCTTCTCCCGCTCGCGCAAGGCGACGAGCCCGCTCACGTCCACCTCGACCATGGTCCAGGCGTGCGGAGCTTCGCGCTTGCTCGCTGACATGCGATTGGCTATGGCTCTCCTGATACCGGTCAGGTCCTCGACGCGGTCGCCCTCGTAGACAGGGACGCGTTCGATCTCCGGCTCGGGCTCCGCGAAGGCTTCCCGCTCTTCCTGTAGTCCCGGCGCGTACTCTTCGCGCTCCTCCAGTTCCTCGATATAACCTTCTATGTCTTTCCTGGTTACGCGTCCGCCCGTGCCCGTGCCCGGGATCTCCGCTATCTCCACGCCGTGTTCCTCCGCGAGACGCCTGACGACCGGTGAGGAGCGGGTGAGACGTAGGGTTTCGGCATCTTCGACATCGCCGCGTCCGTTGCCATCGCTTCGCGATGTACGTGCTGCCGGGCTCTCTTCGCCCGCCACGGGCTGGGCTTCGGTGTCCGAAGCGGGGAACTCTTCCGTGGGGGCGGGGTCGGCAACGTTCTCCCGTGGCGGGGCGTCGACGGCGGCGGAGTCGCCCTCGGCTGCGACCAGGGCTATCTCGGTCCCCACGTCGACTGTCGAGCCTTCGGAGACGAGGAACTTCTCGATCTTGCCTGCCACGGGCGAGGGAAGCTCGGCGTTGACCTTGTCCGTATCAACCTCGGCGAGGGGTTCGTCTATCTCTACCTCGTCGCCTTCGGCCTTCAGCCAGCGGGTTATGGTGCCCTCTGTCACGCTCTCGCCGAGTTGCGGCATCGTTACCGGTTTAGCCAAGGCACCCTCCTCTAGTAGCGCGCCAGCTCGAGCATGGCCTCTTCTATCTTCTCCGCCGAAGGCAAGAAGTGTTCCATCATCGGCTTCGCGAAAGCCGCCGCTGGCACGTCGGGGGCGCCCAGGCGCATCACGGGGCCATCCAACCACTCGAAAGCTTCGCGCGCCACGATGGCCGCTATCTCTCCCGAGACCGATCCCGTCAGGTTGGCCTCGGAGATCACCACTACCTTGCCCGTCTTCTTCGCCGAGGCCAGGATCTTCTCCTTGTTCAGCGGATACAGGGTTCTAGGCTCTACGACCTCGGTCTCTATACCGTGTTCTTCGGAGAGCTTTTCGGCCACCTCCAGGGCCATGTAGAGCATGAGGCCGTAGGCGACGACCGTGATATCCGCACCTTCGCGGTGGACGCGGGCCTCGCCGAGGGGGACCTCGTGATCTCCGTCGGGAACCTCTTCCTTTATGAGGCGATAAGTACGTTTGTGTTCGAGGAAGAGCACGGGGTTGGGATCTCGGATGGAGCTCTTGATCATGGCCTTGGCGTCTCCCGGGAACGTGGGCGCGACTACCTTGAGGCCCGGAGTATTGCAGAACCAGGCCTCGACGCTCTGGGAGTGGTAGAGGGCGCCGCCAGGCACGACGCCATAGGGCGCCCGGATGGTGATGGGGCAATTCCAGTCGCCGTTCGAGCGGTAGTGGAACTTGGCCGCTTCGTTGACGATCTGGTCGAACGCCGGCGGGATGAAATCGGCGAACTGTATCTCGGCCACGGGGCGCATCCCGTTGACCGAGAGGCCTATGGCGGAGCCAACGATCAGACTCTCCGCCAACGGCGTGTCCATGACCCTCGCAGCACCGAACTCCTCCTGCAACCCCTGCGTAACCCTGAAAACACCGCCGGCCCTGCCTACGTCCTCGCCGAGCACCATTACCGACTCGTCCGAGCGCATCTCCTCGGCGAGACCCTCGTGGATGGCCTGGAGCAGATTCTTCGTCGCCATGGACACCCCTAAGCCTCAGCGTAGACGCCGGAGAGTACGTCTTCGGGATCTGCGAACGGGGCGTCCTCGGCGTACTTGCTCGCCTCTGCGACCTCGGCCTTTATGCGCTCCGAGATCTCATCCCGCTCTGCTTCGTCCAGAACGCCGTTTTCCATCAGGTACTTCTCGAAGCGTACGATGGGGTCCTTCTGGCGCCACTCCTCTATCTCTTCGCGCTCGCGATACCTCCGGTCGTCGTCGTCCGAGGAGTGGGCCGTCATACGGTAGGTCTTGGCCTCGATGAGCGTCGGCCCCTCGCCCGCGCGGGCTCGTTCGAAGGCCTCTCTGGCCGCCTCGTAGACGGCGAGCACGTCGTTGCCGTCTACCTCGTGGCCGGGGAAACCGTAGCCCTCGGCCCGCTTCGCTATAGAGCCCGCGACCTGGAACGAAGCGTGGATGGAGATGGCGTAGACGTTGTTCTCGACGAGGAAGACCAGGGGCAGGTCGTGGATTCCGGCGAAGTTCATCGCCTCGTGCCAGTCTCCGCCGCTGGTCGACGCCTCGCCGCCGCACACCAGTACGACTCCGTCCTCGCCGCGGATCTTGTACGCGAGGGCCGTGCCCGCGGCCTGCGGGTACTGGATCCCGACGGGAGCAGAGGATGTTACGATGTTCAGCCTCCGGCTGCTGTAGTGTCCCGGCATCTGGCGACCGCCGCTATTCGGGTCTTCCTTCTTACCCAGGAGGCTAAGGAGCTGGTCGCGGGGCGTCTGGCCGAGGAGCATGGTCATCCCCGAGTCGCGGTAGTAGGGGTACAGAAAATCGTTGCCGGGGCGCAGGTTATAGGCGGCGCCTACCTGGGCGGCCTCCTGTCCCTGGCAGGAGATAACGAACGCGGCCTTGCCCTGGCGATTGAGGATCCAGGACCGCTCATCGACCCGCCGCGCGAGAAGCATGTAATAGTGCATCCTGCGTAGATCGTCCTCATCCAGCCCCAGCGCCTCGTGGCCAGCACTGGTCTCTCGGATAGCCATAGACCTCCTCCTCTACTCAAAGGTCCCCACGTGAAGAGCCGAAATCACTCCTCTGCCCCCGAATTCTAGCAGACCACTGAAGCCCGCCGGGACGTCTGTTCACGCTGTTGGCCCGTGGGCTACGCAAGAACGCTGGCGTCGTAGTGGAGGACGCCCACGTTGTAGTGCTTGCGAACCGGTGTCTCGGTCAGGAGCTCCGAGAACTTCCTGATCTGCTGCTGGTAGAAACCGTTTGCTTCTCCTTCCTCCCTGTCCTCCTCGGTCTCCCAGAGCGAGATAGAGATCCCTACCCCTGTCTCGTCATCCGTCAGTAGGAGGGCTCCCTTGAACCCCTGCTGACGTCTCGCGACCGGCAGTACGGAGCCCCTGAAGATGCGAACAACCTCCCTCGTTTCCGTGGGAAGAATCCGAAGATCCACCACCCTCGCTTCCATAACGCTTCTCCTTCCAGAAAACCCCAACATTCTGACACCTGAGTATCAAATGGATTATATATCAGCATGTCAGCTAGTCAGCACGCTCAGGCTAGCGCCTTCGCTTGTCGGCCCGCCGCCTCGCTGTGCTCGGCGGCTCGTCAGCACTTCAGCTAGTCCTTCCGTAACCTCGCCGAGAGCGTAGAACCCGACTGCCGCTAGAAGTGGTTCGTCGTGCGCGGCAGGCCGGAGCGGGAGAAGCCGACCTGCTGACAAGCGAGGCGAAGCCGAAGCGTGCTGAAAGCGGAAGCTGAAGGCTGGAGCGGGCTGAGAGACTCTAGATCTCCGGCGTCTCGCGATAGTCGCCGAAGACTTCCTGCATGGCAGCGCTGATCTCTCCGACCGTTGCGTAGGCACGCACGGCCTCGAGGATCGAATACATCGTGTTATCATCGCCCCGGCACGCTTGCTTGAGCTCCTCGAGGCACCGTTCGACCCTGGCGTTGTCTCGGTTCTCCTTGAGGGCCTTGAGACGTTCGACCTGACCTTTCGAGACTTCGGGGTCGATGCGGTGGAGTTCCATCTCCTGCTCGTCCTGGGGTTCGTAGATGTTGACGTTGACCATGTAGCGCTTGTTCTCTTCGAGTTCGCGCTGGTAGCGGGCTGAGGCTTCGGAGATCTCACGCATCGGGAAGCCCTGCTCTATGGCCTGGATCATGCCCCCCATCTCGTCTATCTGCCTGAAGTAGTCGTAGGCCTGTCGCTCCAGCTCGTCGGTCAACGCCTCGACGAAGTACGAGCCGCCAAGCGGGTCTATGGTGTTCGCCACCCCGGTCTCCAGGGCGGCTATCTGCTGGGTCCGGACGGCGATTCGCACCGCCTCCTCAGTCGGGAGGGCGAGGGCCTCGTCCAGGGAGTTGGTGTGCAGGCTCTGCGTCCCGCCCAGGATGGCTGCAAGCGCCTCGAAGGCGGTGCGGGCGACGTTGTTGTAAGGCTCCTGGGCCGTCAAGGAGACGCCCGCGGTCTGGGTGTGAAAGCGCATCCTTAGAGAGCGCTCATCTTTGGCGCCGTACTTCTCTTTCAAGACGGTTGCCCAGATTCGGCGGGCGGCGCGGAACTTGCAGATCTCCTCGAAGAAATCTATGTGGGAGTTGAAGAAGAAGCTGAAACGCGGGGCGAAATCATCGACATCGAGGCCCGCTTCTATACCGGCCTCTATGTAGGCGAAACCGTCGGCCAGGGTGAAGGCGAGCTCCTGGGCCGCCGTGCTCCCCGCTTCGCGGATGTGGTAGCCGCTTATGGAGACGGTATTCCACTTGGGCATGTGCTCTGTGGCGTAGACGAGCATATCCTTGAAGACGCGCATCGAGGGCTCTGGGGGGAAGAGCCACTCCTTCTGGGCGATGTACTCCTTGAGGATGTCGTTCTGGTTCGTGCCCTCCAGCTCCTCCGGCGCGACACCCTGCTTCTCGGCGGCCACTACGTACATGGCCAGCAGGACCATCGCGGGGGCGTTTATGGTCATAGAAGTCGAGACCTCGCCCATCGGGATGCCCTCGAAGAGACGCTCCATGTCTTCCAGGGAGTCTACGGCGACGCCCTCGGTGCCGACCTCGCCTAAGGAGAGCGGCGAGTCCGAGTCGAGGCCCATGAGCGTCGGCATGTCGAAGGCGACGGAGAGCCCGTTCTGCCCGTGATCCAGGAGGTACCGAAAGCGGGCGTTGGTCTCAGCGGCCGTCCCGTAACCGGCGAACTGTCGAACAGTCCAGAGCCTTCCACGATACATGTTCGGGTACACACCGCGGGTGTACGGATACTCGCCCGGATAGCCGAGCTTCTCGTCGTAGGCGCCCTCGACGTCATCGGGAGTATAAAGAGGTTTGACCGGCACGCCCGACATGGTCGAGAACTCGGCGTCGCGCTCCGGGCCCTTCGAGTAAGCTTCCTCCCAGCGGTCCTCCGCGCTCTTCCTGGTATCCAAGGCGTGTTCCTCCTGCGTCTCTAATCCCTGCTCCAAGACTGTAGCATGACTGTAGCATAAGCGGGTGCTTACCCTACGACAGGCCGCGACTGGTCGACGCTGCCCGGCGCCCCAACGGACTCTTCGTGCTCGCGCAGGATGGCGCGGGAGATGACGAGGCGTTGGATCTCGCTGGTGCCCTCGTAGATCTCCGTCACCCTGGCGTCCCTGTAGTACCGCTCCACGGGATGGTCTTTCATGTATCCCCGGCCGCCGAGGACCTGGAGGGCTTCGTACGCTACCTCGTTCGCGACCTGCGAGGCGTAGAGCTTGGCGCGGGCTCCCGCTTCGCCGTGCGGCATCTCCTGGTCTTTCATCCAGGCTGCCTCGTAGACGAGGAGACGGGCGGCCCTGATCTTCGTCTGCATGTCGGCCAGCTTGAAGGCTATCGCCTGGTGCTCGGCGATCGGCTTCCCGAACGTGGTGCGCCCCGCGGCGTATTGCGTGGCGTAGCGGAAGGCGGCCTCGGCGATACCGACGGCCTGCGCGGCTACCCCCATCCTGCCCGTATCCAGCGTCCCGAGCGCGACGCGAAGCCCTCTCCCCTCTTCCCCGAGCCGGTTCTCTTTCGGGACGAAGACGTTATCGAAGAGGACATCGTCCGTGGTCGCCGAGATAACACCCATCTTCTGAGCGTGTTTGCCGAAGGAGATTCCCTCAGCCTCCATAGAGACTACGAAGGCCGTAACGCCATCTCTGGCTCCGCCCTCCGTGCGGGCGAAGAGGATCATGGTCCCTGCGACGCGTCCGTTCGTGACCCACTGCTTGTGCCCCGAGATGCGGTAGCCGTCCTCGACCCGCTCGGCACGCGTCCGGATCGCCGAGGCGTCGGAGCCGGTCTCCGGTTCCGTAAGGGCGAAGCAACCGATGCTCTCTGCGCGCGCCAGCGGCGGCACCCACCTCGACTTCTGCTCTTCGGTGCCGAACATCACGATGGGCAGCGTGCCAGCGCTGGTGTGGACCGCGAGCGTCACGCCGACCCCGGCGTCCGCGCGGCTGATCTCCTCGATCAGGAGACAATATGATAGGAAGTCCATCCCGGCCCCGCCGTACTCTTTCGGTACACACAGGCCCATGAACCCGGCGTCGGCCAGTTTATCCAACGTCTCGAGAGGGACCACGTCGTCCCGGTCCAACTCCGGCGCGCGAGGCGCTACTTCTCTATCGGCGAACCTTGCTGCGCGATTCTTGATCCCTTGCTGGTCTGTACCGAGGTCGAAGTTCACGAGATCCTCCTACCAACCTATGATGGTCTTGTACCTTGTACTGGCATTCGGGCAACCAGTCCTACCTGAGTCTAATAGGACCTTAGCACGGACGGTCCGCTTCGCGGGCGGCCATGCCCTGCCAGATTCGGGGAGACTCACTTAACGCGCCTGACCGGGAAACTACGCCGGACTATAATGGACATTCCGGGAAGAAGGGAACCGCCGAGGGAGGCGTACCGATGCTGGTTAAGGATGAGCTACTGGACAAGGTCGTAGCCCGAATCAGGGAGCAGATGCCGGAGGATCAGGCGCCGCAGGTCGAGGAGTTCGCTCGTCAATACTACGGGTGGGTCGACGCGGCGGACCTGGAGGACCTCTCCCCGATAGACGCTTATGGGGCCGCGCTCTCCCATTGGAGCTTCGCGGGGCGGCGCGAGGTAGGGGAGTGGAAGATCCGGGTCTACAACCCCCATTTCGAGGAACACGGCTGGCAGTCGACCCATACCGTTGTAGAGATGGTGAACGACGACATGCCCTTCCTGGTCGACTCGACGAGGATGGAGGTAAACCGCCAGGGCTACGCCATACACATGATCCTCCACCCCGTAATGAACGTGCGCCGCGACGAGGAAGGCCGGCTCCTCGAAGTCCTACCTCCCGACTCAGACGAGGAAGACGCTATCTCCGAGTCCGTGATCCACGTCGAGGTGGACCGCCAGACCGAGCCGTACGTGCTCGAAGACTTGAAGCAAGCAATCATAAAGACACTCGCAGACGTGAAGGCGGCCGTGGAGGACTGGCCCGAGATGCGCGGGAGGGTCGGGGAGATAGCCTCCGGGCTCGAGGAGAACCTTCCCGACTTCGAGCCTGAGGACCTGGCCGAGACCCGAGCGTTCCTGGAATGGATCGACGACAACAACTTCACATTCCTCGGCTACCGGGAGTACGACCTGATCACGCAGAACGGCGAAGAAGCTCTCTGCGCGGTGCAGGGGACGGGACTCGGCATTCTGCGGCAGACCGAGTCTGGCCCGGTCTCCCGCAGCTTCGCCGAGCTCCCGCCAGGGGTCAGACGGCTCGCCCGCACGCCCAAGCTGCTGAACCTGACCAAGGCGAACTCCCGGGCGACGGTGCACAGACCCTCGTACCTGGACTACATCGGCATCAAGAAGTTCGACGAATCGGGCGAGGTCACGGGGGAGCGGCGGTTCCTCGGGCTTTATACCTTCTCCGCCTACAGCGCGAGCGCCTTCGACATCCCGCTCGTCAGGCGCAAGGTGCGCTATGTGCTGGAAAGGGCCGGTTTCCCCGAGGGGAGCCACAACGAGAAGGACCTGATCGAGATCCTGGAGACCTACCCGCGCGACGAGTTGTTCCAGATCTCCAAGGAGGAGCTCTTCGAGATAGCGATGGGCATACTCCACCTGCAGGAGCGACAGCGCGTCAGGTTCTTCGTCAGGCGCGACACCTACGGACGCTTTTTCTCCTGCCTCGTCTTCGTGCCCCGCGACCGCTACAACACCGTGATCCGGGAACGCATGCAAGACATACTCCTCAAGGCCTTCGATGGGGCGAACGTGGAGTTCAACGTCAGGCTCTCAGAGTCCGTGCTCGCACGCATCCATTTCATAATCTACACGAAGCCGGGAGACACCCCAGAATACGACGAGGAGCAGATCGAAGCCCGCATCGTCGAGACCACACGCTCCTGGACCGACAACCTCTACGACGCCATGATCGAACAGTGCGGGGAGGAGCAGGGCATAGAGCTGTTCCGCAAGTACCGCGACGCCTTCTCCCCCGGCTACCGCGCCGGCTTTCTGCCCCGCACGGCCGTCTCGGACGTCCAGCGGATGGAGACCCTGAAATCCGAGGACGACCTGGGGATGAGCCTCTACCATCCCATCGAAGAGCCCGAAGACTTCCTCGGGTTCAAGCTGTTCAGGCTCGGCGATCAGGTCTCGCTCTCGGAGATCCTGCCGCTCCTCGAGGACATGGGCGTCGAAGTGGTCGACGAGCGCCCGCACGAAGTGAAGCCGGCGGGTTCGCCTCCGGTCTGGATCTACGACTTCGGCCTCGTGCACGAGGCCGACGACGAGTTACAGACCGGAGAGGTCAAGGAGATCTTCCAGGAGGCGTTCGCCGGCGCCTGGCGCGGTGCCGTGGAGAACGACGGGTTCAACCGTCTCGTGCTGCGCGCCCGACTTACCTGGCGTGAGATCACCATCCTCAGGGCCTACTGCAAATACCTCCGCCAGGCAGGCTCGACGTTCTCCCAGAACTACATGGAAGACGCCCTAGTCAACAACCACCACATCGCCAGGCTCATCGTGGATCTCTTCGAGGCGCGCCTCGACCCGTCGCGCCAGAACACAGCGGAGGCGGAGAGCGAGCGGTTGAAGGAGGAGATCGAAGAAGCCCTCGAGGAGGTCGTGAGCCTGGATGAGGACCGCATCCTGCGCTCGTTCCTCGACATAACTCTGGCGACGCTGCGGACGAACTACTTCCAGAGCACGCCGGATGGGGATCCCAAGGCGCACCTCTCCTTCAAGCTCGACCCCCAGAGGATTCCGGGCCTGCCTCTGCCGTTGCCCAGATTCGAGATCTTCGTCTACTCCCCGCGCACCGAGGGTGTACACCTGCGCGGCGGAGAGGTCGCCCGTGGCGGAATCCGCTGGTCGGACAGGCGCGAGGACTTCAGGACCGAGATCCTGGGCCTCATGAAGGCCCAGACGGTGAAGAACGCCGTAATAGTCCCCGTCGGGGCGAAGGGTGGTTTCGTGGTAAAACGCCCGCCCGCTGAAGGAGGCCGCGAGGCCCTGCAGCAGGAGGTCGTCGCCTGTTACAAGACCCTGATCCGGGGCATGCTGGATGTTACGGACAACATCTCGGGCGATGAGATCGTCCCTCCTCCCGACGTCGTGCGCTACGACGATGACGACCCCTACCTCGTCGTCGCGGCTGACAAGGGAACGGCGACCTTCTCGGATATAGCCAACGGCCTCTCGGCCGAGTACGGCTTCTGGCTCGGCGACGCCTTCGCCTCCGGTGGCTCCGTCGGCTACGACCACAAGGAGATGGGTATAACTGCGAGGGGGGCCTGGGAATCTGTCAGCCGGCACTTCCGGGAGCTCGGCCACGACACCCAGAACGAAGACTTTACCGTGGTCGGTATCGGGGACATGTCGGGCGACGTGTTCGGCAACGGTATGCTCCTCAGCCGCCACATAAAGCTTGTGGGCGCCTTCAACCACATGCACATCTTCCTCGACCCCGACCCGGACCCGGAGAAGAGCTTCCAGGAACGCGAACGCCTCTTCGGGCTGCCCCGCTCATCGTGGACGGATTACGACGAGGATCTTCTCTCCGAGGGCGGCGGCATCTTCCCCCGCACGGCCAAGTCGATCCCTCTCTCCCCGCAGGTGCGCGAGATGCTCGACCTAGAGGCGGAGTCCATGACGCCGAACGAGCTCATCAACGCGATGCTCAAGGCCAGGGTCGACCTGCTGTGGAACGGCGGCATAGGGACCTACGTCAAGGCCAGTTTCGAGAGCAACGCCGAGGTAGGCGACAGGGCGAACGACGTCCTCAGGGTAGACGGTAACGAGCTCGGATGCAGGGTGGTCGGGGAGGGCGGGAACCTCGGTTTCACGCAGATGGGACGCATAGAGTACGCTCTCTCGGGCGGCAGGATCTACATGGACGCCGTCGACAACTCCGCAGGTGTCGACTGCTCCGACCACGAGGTGAACATCAAGATCCTGCTCGACGCCATCGTCGAGGCCGGCGACATGACCGAAAAGCAGCGCAACGAGCTGCTCGCGAGCATGACAGACGAAGTTGGGGACCTCGTTTTGCGCGACAACTACCAGCAGACCCAGGCCATAAACCAGGCCCTGGCCCTCGCCTACCCCATGGTCGACGTGCACGCCCGCTACATCCACTCCCTGGAGCACGAGGGCAGGCTCGACCGCAGCCTCGAGTTCTTGCCCGACGAGGAGGAGCTCGGCGAGCGGCGCTCCGATAACAAGGGGCTTACTGCTCCCGAGCTCGCCATACTGTTGTCCTACAGCAAGATCACCACCTACCAGGATCTCCTGAACTCGGACGCCCCCGAGGACCCCTATCTCTCGCGAGAGCCGGAAAAGTACTTCCCGACACCCTTGAGAGAGCGGTTTTCCGAGCAGATCCACGAGCACAGGCTGCACCGGCAGATCACGGCCACCCACGTCACGAACAGCCTGATCAACCGCAACGGCCCTTCCTTCGTGTTCAGGCTGGGCGAAGAGACGGGGGCCGCAGCACCCGACATCGCCCGCGCCTACACGGTGGCGCGTGAGATCTTCGACATGCGCGCCATGTGGGACGGCATCGAAGCCCTGGACAATACGGTCGGGGCGAGTGTACAGACCAGAATGACGCTCGACGCCCGCAAGCTCGTCGAGCGCGCCACCCGCTGGTTGCTCCGCTACCGACGCCCGCCGCTGGACATCGGGGCGACGATCTCGCACTTCTCCGGAGGGGCCGCGGAACTCTCAGAACGCATCCCCGAGATCCTGCTAGAAGGCGACCGCGAAGCGGTGGAGAACGCCGCCCAGCGCATGATAGACGCGAACGTGCCGCCGGATCTGGCAAAGCGAGCCGCGAACCTGGGCCCGATGTTCTCCGCGCTGGATATCACCGACGTGGCCAACTCCACGGGTGAGTCCCTGGATACGACCGCGGCCGTCTACTTCATCCTGGGCGACAGGCTGAGGCTCCACTGGTTGCGCCGCCACATCGAGGCGCTTCCCCGCGATAACCGCTGGCGCACGCTCGCACGCTCTGCACTGCGTGACGACATCTACAACCAGCAGGCGGCGCTCGCCGCGGAGGTGCTGACCGACACCCCGGACGACAAACCCGTCGAGGAACGCATAGAAGAATGGGTCGAAGCCAACAAAGGACCCGCCGAGCGCACCCTGCAGGTTCTCACCGATATAAATTCCAGCGGCACCTTCGATCTCTCCACCCTCTCGGTCGCGCTGCGGGAGATCCGAAACCTCATAACGACCCCCGAAACCCCACCGGAGGAGGCAAAAGCCACCGCCCGAACCTAGGCCCCACTTCCCAACGACTCCTGGTGCGCCCTGGCGCGCTCGACGTACTCGCTCGCGCCGCGGGCTATATCCGCAGCCAGCTCCTCGCTCACGTCACCGGCGCGTTTGGCGGGAAGGCCGACTATTAGGCTCTGGGGCGGAAACTCGCGGCCCTCGGGGACGACGGCGCCGGCGGCGATGATGGAGCCCTCGCCGATCTTCGCGCCGTTTAGGATCGTGGCGCCCATCCCTACGAGACAGTTGTCCTCGATCTCGCACCCGTGCACGACCGCGTTGTGGCCGAGGACGCATCCCTCGCCGACGACCGCGGGATAGCCTGGGTCGGCGTGGAGGATGCAGCCGTCCTGGACGTTGGACCTGGCCCCGATACGGATGGGCTCCGTGTCGCCGCGCAACACGGCCCCGTACCAGACGCTCGATTCTTCACCCAGGTGGACGTCCCCGATGACGAAAGCTCCCGGTGCGACCCAGGCAGAACGTGCGATCTGAGGCGTGATGTCGCCGTGCGGAAGCACATTGCTCCTTTCGTTCAGATCTCTTTCGCCGCTCATACTTCCACAAGCACGGCGTCGCCCTGGCCGCCGCCGGAGCAGATACCCGCGAGGCCTTTGCCGCCTCCTCTGCGCCGCAGCTCGTAGAGGAGCGTCGTCAGGATGCGCGCGCCTGAGGCGCCTATGGGGTGGCCGAGCGCCAGGGCGCCGCCGTTGACGTTGACGATGTCGGGGTCCACGCCCAGTACGCGCGTGGAGTGGATCGCGACGCCGGCGAAAGCCTCGTTTATCTCGACCAGGTCCAGGTCGTCCGCGTTCCAAGCTGCTTTCTGGAGCGCGAGCTTGCCTGCGTTGCCCGGAACGGTGAGCAGGTTGGGCGGTTCTTCGGCTACTTTGGCGTGCGCCACGATGGAACCGAGTGGTTCGAGGCCACGTCTTTCGGCGAAGCGCTCGCCCGAGAGCACGAGGGCGCCGGCGCCGTCCGTGACGCCGGGGGCGTTGCCCGCGGTCACGGTGCCGCCTTCGTCAATGGGCGCAAGAGACGCCAGCTTCTCCAGGGTGGTGTCACGCCGGATCGGCTCGTCGGCTTCGACGTAGTCCATCTGCCCCTTCTTGCCGGGGACTTTGACGCCGACGATCTCTTCGTGAAGCCGCCCTTCGTCGGTCGCAGCCGTGGCTCTCTGGTGGCTCCTGAGCGCCCACTCGTCCTGCTCTTCGCGGGAGATATCGAACTTTTTGGCTCCTTCGGTACCGAAACGGACCATGTTCACGTGTTCGAAGGCGTCGAGCAGGCCGTCGTGCATCATGGCATCGAGCGAGGGCATGTCGCCCATGCGCATGCCCCAGCGGGCCTTCGGCAACAGGTAGGGGGCGTTCGACATGCTCTCCATACCACCGGCCAGGATCACGTCGTAATCTCCGGCACGGATCAGGGTCTCCGCGAGCGTCGCGCTCCGCAGCCCGGAGGCGCAAACCTGGTTCAGGGTCTCTGTAGTCAGGGAGAAAGGGAGCCCCGCGTGGAAGTTGGCCTGGCGGGATGGGATCTGCCCCACACCGGCCTGCACCACGATACCGAAGATGGAGTGCTGCAGGTCTTCGTCTTTGATGCCGGAGCGGTCTATGGCGTCCCTGATCGCCGCCCCACCGAGCTCCGGAGCGCTCAGAGGGGACAATGCGCCGCCGAACCTGCCGAAGGGTGTGCGCGCCGCCCCGAGAATCACCGTGCGTTCCAATGCGACTCCTCTGTCTGGAGGACCAACGACCATAGTCTAAGCCTTCCTGGGAAGAAGCGCGCGTTTCGTAGTTCAGGCGCCCCCAGATATAGGGTCAGATCTGAGATTACTCTCGAATTGTGAAGCTGGTATCGTGAGTTAGGAAGGGCTAGGTGATGGACCCCAGTTCCTCTCCCGTCATACCCGCGCAAGCGGGAATCCACTGCGGCGGGCGCTGCGTACAATCAACCAGAGGCGATCTACTAGTTTACGTATTACATGCTATCTTTTCGGTTGCAGAGCACATCAAGAGGAGGATCCATGAAGGTAAAGAGGTTGGATCACATAGCACTCTATATGGGCAATAGGGATGTTGCCGCCAAATTTCTGACCAAGCACCTCGGGTTCCACGTCGTGGACCACACAGAACGTTACACCCTGGTGGGGGCCGGTGGCAGGCTCGGCAAACTCACCTTGTTCGACGCCCCGCAGGGTACGACGCCTTCTCCGGAGGAGATCGAACGCATAACCATACGTGTGGCCGACCCGGAAGGTGCCGCAGCGAGACTCCCGCAAGAGGCCGGGGCCGAACCGCGCGATGGAGGGTACTCTTTCACGGGCCCTGAAGGGCTCCCGCTCGCCCTGGTTCCCGGCGAAGGGGAGTTCGCGGACTACGATCTCGATGGCTTCGTCCTGCGGTCGGGATCCCCCGAGGAGTCCGCGCGCACCTTCGTCGAGATGGGCTTCGCCCCAGGAGACGACGCCACCACCGTGAAAGCGGGGGAGTACAGCATGGGCCTCACCGGCTCGTCACCCGATGCAAACGGAGGAGGCATGCTCTTCCATGTCGGTTGCCTCGTAGATTCGGCGGAGGACCACCGCAAGGAGGCCGAGGAGCGGGGGCTTGAGGTGCAGGATTTCGTAGAGGGCCCGAACACCCTCGCCGTCTTCGTTCGCGGGCCAGAGGGCGTGAGCGTGGAGTACGTGGAGCACAAGTCTACGTTCTCCCTGACCTAGGGTAGCACCGGTGCGCGTCGTCATCGCCGGCGGCGGGCTAGCCGGCCTGACAGCCGCCCTGAGGGCCACTGAACTCGGCGCGCAGATAACGTTACTCGAGAAGGGTGAGAGCCCCGGCGGATCCTTCGTGTACTCCAGCGGCTATATCTGGTCGTATGTTGACCTGCCTACATACCGCAGGGAGGC
>DATMVF010000283.1:0-35624 GCA_035563475.1 Rubrobacter sp. | reverse complement strand
GGCGTCGTTTTCCATCCGTTCCTCTGCTCCTGGTACGTAGTCTATCTCTATCCCGAGTCGCAGATCTACGTCTTGCGAGAGCTCACGGGCCTCCTGAAAAGCGGCGAGGTCTATCTCTTCGAGGTAGCGGTCGTGCTCGGTGATGCCCATCTGGCTGACGCCCCGCTCTTTAGCGACCTCGCAGTAGCTCAGTATGTTCTCCACGGTCATCGGACGGTCGCCGTGGGCTATGACGTGCAGGTGGTAGTCGATCAAAGGCTACTCTCCAGAAGTCGTTACTTCAGGTCCTCTCATCTTATAAGATACTCCTCATGTTTATGTGGAGGAGATTGTGGAAGGAGTTTGATTGCTCGCCAAGGTAGCCTACGGTGTAACGGCGGCGCTCACGGTGGCCGTGGTGGTCGCGGAGCTTCTACACGCCCCGACGCTCCTGATCTTCGCCGCCACGGCCCTGGCCCTGATCGGCCTGGCCTGGGTCCTCGGCCAGGCCACCGAGAGCCTCGGCCATCACTCAGGCCCGCGTATAGGCGGCATCCTGAACGCCACCTTCGGCAACGCAGCGGAGCTCATCATAACCATCTTCGCACTCTCCGCAGGCCTCACGACCGTGGTGAAAGCTTCCATCATCGGTTCGATCATCGGCAACGTACTATTGGTGCTCGGGGCGAGCCTCCTCTTCGGAGGTCTCAAGAACGGCATCCAGCACTTCTCGGCCGAGATCGCAGGCATCAACGCCTCGATGCTGGCCATCGTGGCCGCGGCGCTCTCTTTGCCGACCATATTCGCGGCCACAAGCCCCGATCCTAGCCCCACCTCCCTGAGCATCGAGGTGGCCGTGGTTATGTTCGTGCTCTACGTCCTTTACCTGGTCTACATCCTCCGTAGCCCAGGAGGCGCCGCGCAGGGCGAGGGCCACGCCCCGTTCGGCCGTACGGCTTCGCTGGCACTGCTGTTCGTGGCCACGGCGGCCGTCGCCTACGTCTCGGAGGCTTTCGTCGGCGCCATAGAGCCACTGACCGAGGAGTACGGGATCTCCGAGCTCTTCGTCGGGGTCATCCTCGTCCCGATCGTGGGCAACATCGCCGAGCACGTCGTGGGCGTACAGATCGCCTATAAGAACGACATGGACTTCTCGATGGGCATCTCTTTGGGCTCCTCCATCCAGGTCGCCCTGCTCGTCACCCCCATCCTCGTCTTCCTCGGTCCCCTGCTCGGCCATCCCCTGCGCCTGATCTTCACCCCCCTGGAACTCGGCGCCCTCGGGGCCGCCGTGGTCGTAACGGGCTTCGCCGCCCTCGACGGCAGATCCAACTGGCTGGAAGGCGCGATGCTCTGCGGCGTCTACATCATCGCCGCCCTCGCGTTCTTCTTCTCGCCATGAATAGCTGTTAGCTTTCAGCCCTCAGCTTTCAGCTTTTTCGGCCCGGATGCCGTACATCAGCGGGATCGCCGGTATATGGTCCGGCGGGACCATTCGCTTTCCTGGTAGCTCGCGCATACCGGCGAACTTTCTTTCTCCGTTCGCGTAAGGGTATTCTTCGAGAGCGGTGATGCTCAGTCCTGCTTCGGCCAGCGCCGTAATCACCTCTCCGAGCCTCCACCGAAAGAGATAGCAACCTTCGGGATTCTCGAAGTCTCGGACTCCCTCGACGAACCCGGCTGGGGTGAGACCGCCGCCCGAAGCGGCCACGTAGTCGTCGACGCCTTCTTCCACGAGTAGCGGGACACCGCCTGAGGGGTAGTCGTGGACGTGGTTCCAGTCTTTGTCGAAGACGTCGGCCGCAGGGTGGAAGTCGACCAGCACGAAGCGTCCGCCGGGGTTCAGGACGCCGGCTATACCCTGGGCCCAGCTTCTGAGGTCGGGCAGCCAGCAGATGACACCGTAGGAGGCGAAGGCTACGTCGAAGACCCTGCCTTCGCGTGCTGCTTTCTGCAGCCAGTCGTATACGTCGGCGCGCTCGAACGCGACCCTTATGCCGGTTTTATCGGCGAGATCTCGGGCTGATGATACGGCTTCGTCACTTAGATCCACTCCCGTGACCGTAGCGCCGAGTCTCGCCAGGCTTATCGAGTCGCCCCCCGAGTTGCACTGGAGGTGGACGAGGGACTTTCCCTCGAGCTCACCGAGAAGATCGTGTTCCTCCCGGAAAAGCGTACTGCCACCCCCACGGAGGAACCGCGAAAGGTCCCCGCGGTGGCTGTCGTGGGCACGAACGACGGCGTTCCAGGACACCCGGTTCTGTTCTCGAAGGTCTCTGCGGTCCATCGACAGATTCTACATGGGTCCCTGCTTCCCGGTCTCGGCCGCGGTCCTCAGAACCTGTTCGAAGCCGCTGACGGTATCTTCCCAACGCGGTAGGCGTCTGGCCCGGCGGATTGCGGCGGCGGACATGCTCGCCCTGAGTGCGGAATCCCCGATAAGGAGGTCCAGGGCAGCAGAGAGTTCCTCCTTATCGTCGGGCCGGATCAGCACCGCGGCCTCCCGACCGACGAGGTCGGGTACAGGACCAATATCGCAGGCAATGATCGGGAGCCCGCAGGCGAGCGCCTCGGCGTAGACGATCCCGTATCCCTCGTAGCGCGAAGGCAGAATGAAGAAGTCGGCCCCCGTGTAGGAGGCACCGAGCGCTGCGTTGTCCACACATCCGGATACGATGATGGAGCCCCGTGGTGCGGCTTCGATGGCGTCCCCGACCAGGACGGCGTAATCGGGGTCAGCGTCCGTCTCCCCGATCAGCTCTAGCACCGCGCCCTTACGCTCGCGCAGCGCCCACGCTTCGACCAGGGTCAGTATCCCCTTGCGCTCTATCCACTGCGCAACGCAGAGTGCGCGCACGGGACCGCTGCCCTGAACGTGAGGGCCAACGCCCTCAGGAATGCCGTCGAAGCCGGGCGGCACGACACGGATACGCCCGGACGAGACACCCCGTCCCAGGAGCACGTTTCTGCCATTGTTACTCACGGCGACGAGCCGGTGCGCGCGCAGCAACGGCTCCTCGTAGTCGCGCTCGCAGGCTATAGTCTCAGGTCCGGACCCGCCGCCGGCGAGGCTAGGCAGTTCGTGAACCAGTGCAACGACGGGCCGCCGCGACAGCCAAAGGTCCAGGTGCGGTGCGACCGCGATGCGGGCGAGGGCGTCGACTACTATCGCGTCGTACCCCGAAGGGTCGAACGTAGTTCCGAATCTTGGGGCGGCCTTTCGTTGCTCGTCGGGCGATGCTCGACCGGCCACGAACTCCTCGATCTCGAACCCCCTCTTGCGCAGGCCAGAGATCACACGTCCGTTGTACAGGTAGCCGCCGGTCTTGCGGCCTGTGTCCCCCACCGTGATGAAGGCGACGCGCACGCGAAATCGCTCAGTCCAGCGTGTCTTCGCGTGCCGCGTAGGCGTCGGAGGACTCCCAGATACGTACCGTAAGCGAGTCGAGGCCCTGGCCGCGGAGGGGTTCTGCCAGTTTCTCCCAACAGTAGGAGGCCACCGCCTCGGCCGTCGTGTTGACTTCCTGCAGGCCGGGGACCTCGTTCAGATCCCTGTAGTGCATGGAGCCGGCCAGCTCCCCTACGGCCTGCCCCAGCTCGCCGATGTCGTAGAGCGTGCCATCGTCTCCGAGACGCTGGCCGCGCAAGATCACCTCCATCCTGTAGGTGTGTCCGTGCGTCCTGGTCGCGGGCCCGAAGTCCCCGATGAGCCTGTGGGCAGCCTCGAACCTCGTGGCGACGTAGATTTCATACATCCTGGCCTCCTCTGACTCCCTCGTAGGTAAAGATCACCTGCAGCGCCTCTTGTGGCCTCTCTTCGAGGAGCGTATAGGCCTCAGGCGCCTCTTCGAACGGGATACGGTGGGAGATGAGCTCCTTCAACTCCAGCCGGCCCAGCAGGCCGAGAACCGTCTCCATACGCCGGGCCCTGTCCCAACGCGGCGCAAGCTCCGCGTTTATACGACCGACCTGCGAGGAACGGAGCCTCACCCTTCCCCTATGGAAATGTCCCCCGAGCTCGAGCGTGACAGGCTTTGTGCCGTACCACGAAGCTACAACGACCGTCCCCTCGGTCGCCACGGCGTCTATCGCGCTCTGCAGAGCAGCCCCGGCCCCGCTGGTCTCGACCGCAACGTCAGCCCCCCGCCCGCCCGTGGTTTCCATGACACGATCATTCAACCCTCCTGGCGCGAACGCCACGTCTGCTCCCGCGGCGAGTGCCAGTTTGCGGCGCTCCTCTAGAGGATCGACCACGAGTACCGATCCTGCGCCGGAGAGCTTCAGGAGCAGGGCTACGAGGAAGCCGACGACGCCCTGACCGAAGACCAGGGCCGTCTCACCTAGCCGCACGGGTGTGTCGTGTACGATGTTCAGGGCGGTCTCGAGGTTGGCGCTGAATACGCCGAGTACGGGATCGAGCTCGTCGGGGAGTCGCACGGGCATCTGTGCGGGGACGACGAAGACCTCCTGGTGTGGATGGTGGACGAAGACGGGATCCCCCGGAGAGAGGTATTCGACGCCAGAACCAGTGTCGAGGACACGCCCCGCGGCGGCGTAGCCGTATTTGATCGGGAATGCGTAGCTCCCTGCGAGGGTGGGCAGGTCCAGCGGGAGTTCGTGCGGTACCTCGTCTCGGAAGACCAGCATCTCCGTGCCCGCGCTCACGGCCGAGGCGATGGTCTCGACACGTACCTCCTGGGGACCGGGAGGTCGTACCGTCTCCGCACGGAGCGCAGCGGTGCGTGGAGCGGTAAACCACAGGGCCCTGGCCTCTATTTCAACCCCGATCCGGGGCACCACCGGGATATTCGATACGTCCCCTGAGGATAAGATCCACACCGTAAGGTTCCACCGCGGTGTCGGCGAGGGTGAGAGACCGGGACAGGTCGCGGATGCCGAGGTCGCCGATGGCTTCTATGCCTACACCAAGGATCTTGGGCGCGACGCACACCGCAATCCGGTCGACCAGCCTGGCCCTGAAAAAGCCCGTGATCAAGGTGGCCCCTCCCTCGACCATAACCGATTCCACACCCGACGCTGCCAACTCCTCGAGGAGTACCGCCAACTCGACACGGCCGCCTGGATCAGGAGGCAACTTTATGACGGTAGCGCCAAGAGAATGGATCTTCTTGAGACTTTCTTCCGGCGCGCGGTCCGTAACGGCGAACACTGTTCCGGGGGCTGCGCCGTCGGCGAGCACCGCGGCGTCTGGAGGCGTGCGCAAGGTGCTGTCGACGACTACGCGAAGGGGGCTCGTGCCAGGGACGTGGCGAACCGTCAGACGGGGATCATCTTTGCAGACCGTTCCGGCGCCGACGAGGACGGCGTCGTGAGAAGCGCGCATCTCGTGGGCGAAGCGCAGGGAGTCAGGGCAACTGATCCACTTCGATTCCCCCGTCCTGGTCGCCACGCGCCCGTCGAGCGTCTGCGCGTAGCTCACAGTAACGGAAGGCCGGATCGACGCCCCTTTGCCGGCCGAAGGATACTGTTCCTCTCCTATCACGATGCTCCGTTCGTCGGGCCACCGGCGAGCTTTATGTCAGATGGTCCTCTTGAAGACCAAGGCCGGAACATGATCCTTGTGTCCGATCTGGGTCGTGGTCGAGTAGAGTAGAGATTCTACTACAGCCGCCTTTCAGGCTGATCCCCGGCATACCGGTCTTCACGTTCTGGCATACTTATTAGGATGGAATGGGCCGAAAGGAGTCGATGAGCGAGGATCGCATACTTCTTACGGACATGGTCTTCCACGGCCGCCACGGAACCCTGCAGGCCGAGCACGAGCTTGGCCAGCCTTTCATCGTAAGCATCGAGTTGCGCCTCGACTTGCGAGGAGCGGGAACCTCTGATGACCTGACGAAGACCGTGGACTATAGTGAGGTCCATCGCGCGGCGCGTGACATCGTCGAGGGACTGCCCGTGCACCTTACCGAGACCCTGGCAGAGAGGATCGCCGCGGCTACTCTCGACGAGCATCCCGCGGTCGAGGCCGTAAAGGTGAAGGTGGCCAAGCCTCACGTCAGGCTCGACGATACCGTGCTCGCCGGCTCGGCCGTCGAGATCCTGCGCCGCCGCGAACCGGGAACCTAGACGCGCGATCCATGGGGTATCCTTTTAGTGGTACCCGAACCGCACCTGCGGCCCGTGCGTACTAACGGATGAGGTGCCCGAGCATCGTTTGAGGCAAGCGAAAGGGTGGCACAGGTGGTGACCACAGAGGTCACGAGGAAGCACCGTGGATAGCATCTCCCACCTGCCGACTGCGACCGAGGAGTTTCACGCTTCTTCGGGGAGCGACGACCTTCTCGAACGTCTCACCGAGCTATGCGTGGAAGACCTTATCTGTGCCTTCGGTCTGGGCGGAACGAGCCACGGACGCGCGCTAATGGAATCTATCTCGCGCATACCAGCCCGGCGTCTGGCACGCCAGATCCTGACCTACGACAGAATAGTCGGCGAGTCTGGCCTGGGGACGGGTGGCGCCTGGGCGCTGAAAAGACTCTCCCGCAACACCAGCATCGAGGGACAGAAGAATGTACCGCGCGGTGGACCGCTGCTCCTGGTCTCCAACCATCCCGGCCTCGCAGACGCCGTCGCCCTCTTCGCGGCAACGCCGAGGGACGACCTGCTTGTGATCGCCGCCGACCGACCCTTTCTAGAGGCTCTCCCGAACACTTCGCGTCACCTTCTGACCGTGGCTGAGACCTCTGCGGGACGCCCTGGGGTAGTACGGGCGGCGGCCAGGCACCTGCGGGGTGGCGGCACCGTACTCACGTTTCCGGGGGGTAGAATCGAGCCCGACCCCGCAATCTTGCCCGGCGCCGTCGAGGCCCTTAATCGCTGGTCTGCGAGCGGCGACCTCTTCGCCCGCCTCGTGCCAGGGCTTGTGGTCGTCCCCGTCGTGGTCAGCGGTGTGATCTCACCTTCTGCCCTGCGCAACCCCCTGATCCACCTGCGCCGCCGCAGGCGAGACCGCGAGTGGCTCGCCGCCACGCTCCAGGTGCTCGTCCCGGCGCTGCGCAACGTGGACGCCAGGGTGGAGTTCGGGAGTCCCATTCATGCCGAAGCGGGATCCGTCGGCGATGCTGTGATCGAGGAGACGCGACGGCTGATGGAGAGCAGGAAGCCGATGTGAACTCAGACGTGTGGCGGCGCCGGTCGCCGCTCGTGTTCCTGTTCGTCACGGTGTTCGTGGACATGATCGGGTACGGCATCGTGGTACCCTTGCTGCCCTTCTACGCTGGCCCTTACGCTTCCGGCGCGGTACTCGTCGGCCTGCTCGGTTCTCTCTACGCCGCGATGCAGTTCGCCAGCGGTCCTTTCCTCGGCGGGCTCTCGGACCGCCACGGGAGACGCCCTGTACTCCTGAGTTGTTTGCTCGGGACCTCGCTCGCTTACCTCTTGCTCGGCCTCGCCCAGACGCTCGTCTATCTCGTCTTCGCCGTCGTCCTGGCGGGCGCCGCGAGCGGCACGCTGGCGACCGCCCAGGCCTACATAGCCGACAGCACGGCCAGGGAGGACAGAGCCCGGGGTCTGGGCATGATCGGGGCGGCCTTCGGACTCGGCCTCTTGGCAGGACCGGCCATCGGTGGCCTCCTCAGCCTCCACTCCTTGAGCGCCCCAGCGCTCTTCGCCTCAGCACTGGCCCTCGCCAATTGCGTATTCGGTTACCTGACCCTACCCGAATCCCATGCGCCCCACATGCGCAAGAAGGTCCCCCTCCTGCGTCTCGACCCCATCTCGCAGCTGGCCCGCATACTCAAGATGAGAAACGTTCGAGCATTGCTCGCCGCGGTGCTGCTGCTGAACCTGGCTCTGGCCGGGCTAGTGAATAACTTCCCGCTCTTCAGCCAGGCCAGGTTCGGGTGGGGGACGACTTCGAATGCTTTCTTCTTCGCCTTTGTGGGATTGTGTGCCGTCGTGACACAGGGGGTCCTGATCGGACGCCTCCAGCCGCGCTTCGGGGAGAGCAGGCTCCTCCTCGGCGGACTCGTCCTGGCCTCCCTCAACCTCCTCCTCGTCGCACTCGTCCCTTCCGGCATCCTCCTCTACCCGATCGTCGGCCTCCTGGCGCTAGGGATGGGGCTCGCCATCCCTAGTCTCACTGCCATCATCTCCAATCGGACGCCGGCCGAGACGCAGGGCAGGCTCATGGGAGGCATGCAGGCGATCCTCAGCCTCGCCATGATCTTCGGCCCCGCGCTCGCCGGGCTCGCCTTCGACCATCTCGGCATCCCTGCGCCTTACGTCATCGGCGGGGCGCTTATTATCCTCGCCCTGATAGCCTCTGCGGCGGATCTACTGCCAGGGCGAAGGACCAGGCTCGTACAGAGGGCGAAGATATCAGGGTAGGAGCAAGCTGGAAAGGAGGAAGGACATGGCCTCTACGGACTTCGCCCCGCTAAGGGTCGGTGTGATCGTGCTGACCGTCGGGACAGCCCTGATCCACCTCTACCTCGGCCTCCAGGGCTTCCCGCTCTTTATTCTCAACGGGTTGGGCTATCTTACGCTCCTCGCGGCCCTGAACTTGCCGATACCCCGCATCTCACAGTACCGTAACCTGGTATGCTGGGTCCTCGTCGGCTATACGGCGCTGACGATCTTCCTCTGGATTCTCGTCGGGGCGCGGAACGCTATCGGGTACGTCGACAAGGTCATCGAGATAGCCCTGGTAGCGCTCCTGGTGCTGGAAGCCAGCAGGCGGCCGTGGGGTCGATAGGTTTCTCTATCCTCGAACAGGACGCTTGGCACACCTCCTGGTCCTACAAGTACCATCCGGATCGTGTTCAGCGCGTCGAATCGAAGGTACGCAGCTTGGGAAGCCACCTACCCGGGCCGTCTCAGTAGCGCAGATTCGGGCCGCGGCTTATGGCCCACCAGGCACCCCCAAAGCAGATGGCGGCTATGAGGCAGACCATGCCCAGGGTCGGGTAGGGGTTCAGGTCCGAGACCCCCAGCGTCACGTAGCGGGCCGCGTCGACGGTGTAGAAGATAGGGTTGAAGAACGTCACCACCTTGAGTATGCCGGGCAACATACCTACGGAGTAGAACACCCCTCCGAGGAACGCGAGGGGCTGGATAATGACGCTCGTAATGAGCGAGATGTGCTCCACCCTCGTCGCCAGGGCGCCGACCATCGTGCCTAAAGAGGAGAACGCGAAGGAAGCGAGAAGCCCTATCATCACGAGCATCAAGGGGTGTTTGATCTGCACGCCGACGAAAGGAACCCCGACTACGAAGACAGCGGCCCCCATCACCACCCCGCGCAGCATACCGCCCAAAGAGTAGGCGAGTGCGATCTGCAGGTCGCTCATAGGACTGATGAGCACCTCATCTATGTAGCGCTCGCGCTTGGCGTCGAAGACCGACCAGGACGAGTTCATCTGCGAGTTCGTTATGAGGCTCATCAGCGCGATGCCTGGCAATATATACTCGAGGTAAGGGATGCCTTCGATCTGCTTTATACGGCCGCCGAGTGCGATGCCGAAGACCACGAGGTAGAGGAGCGACGTTAAAATCTGAGGAACTATCGTCTGCATCCAGACCCGCGTGAAGCGTAGTATCTCGCGCGAGAGTAGGGTCTGGAAGGTCCTGTCAGTGAAGATCATGGCCTATCACCTTCATGTAGACTTCCTCGACGTTCCCTGCCTCGTAGCGCTCCTTGAGCTCTTCGCTGCTCCCCTGGGCGGCGATGGAGCCCCCATTTATCAGTGCGATCTCTTCGCACAGCGCCTCGGCCTCTTCCAGATAGTGCGTCGTCAAGAGGATGGTCATCCCCCCGCGGTTCAGTTCTCTTATGTAGCCCCACAGCTTGTAGCGTAACTCCACGTCTACTCCCGCCGTCGGCTCGTCCAGAAACAGCACCTTCGGGTCGTGCATGAGCGCCCTGGCGAACAGAACGCGCCGCTTCATCCCCCCCGAGAGCGTGTTCGTCCTCTGCCCACGCTTCCCCGTGAGCTCGAACTGCTCCAGAAGCTCCTCAGCCTTCTGGCGGGCCTTCTTCCTGGGAACGCCGTAGTATCCGGCGTGGAACAACAGCGTCTCCTCGACGGTCAGGAACTTGTCCAGGTTCACTTCCTGGGGAGAGACTCCGATCATACGCCGCGCCTCCCTAAACTCTCGATAGGCATCCTTCCCGAAGACCTCGACCGAGCCAGAATCTGGCCTGGCCAGGCTGACCACGCCGTTTATGAGGGTCGTCTTTCCTGCTCCGTTCGGCCCCAGCAACCCGAAGAACTTGCCTGCTTCGACCTCGAGCGAGATCCCGCTAAGCGCCAGAAATCCGTTGGAGTAGGTCTTCGTGAGCTTCTCGATCTTTAGCGCCGGAGTGCCGTTGGCGCTCACGCGATCACCGCCCCCGCAGCCTTCTCTCCGGAGAGCATGGAACCGTTTATGGAAGAATCCTCCGTGTACTCGCCCGCTAGCACGAGCCCCGGCGTCTGTGTCGTGTTCGCCGGCAGCCTGCTGTGAATGCCAGGCGGCTGGGCAAACTGTCCATAAGGGATGCGCCGTAGCGCGAGAGGCCTGAAGTCCGCCTGGGGATACCAGCGGCTCAGGTCCTCGATGCCCTTGCGGTAGAGG
This sequence comes from Rubrobacter sp., assembly GCA_035563475.1. Lineage (GTDB taxonomy): Bacteria > Actinomycetota > Rubrobacteria > Rubrobacterales > Rubrobacteraceae > Rubrobacter_D. The sequence goes on along the minus strand of DATMVF010000283.1, from coordinate 25,064 downwards.
TCCTCATCGGGCAGGTTCGTTCCCGTAAGCGCCACGGCGTAGAGCAGGTGGCGATCCGGCGGTGCGTACTTCTCGGAGATATTGCTAATCTCCACGGCGTTGTTCACGAATGCTCCGTCCTCGGCGTTCAAGAGTATCTTCTTTCCAGTACCCAGACCGTCCGTCTCATAGTACAAACATACCTCCCCCACAGTCCCCTCGGGCACCGCTGCACCGGTGAGTGCTCCGGCCGTCGGCGCGTCCGTGGCCACGACCACCGCGTCGGCCTCGTGCTCTTTCCCTACGCTCCTGATACCGACCACCCGTCCCCCTTCGCGCAGGAGGGCTTCCACAGGGCTGTCGAGTTGTATCTCACCATCTCGTAGATGGGAAGCAAGTTGGCGTGGGATCTCACCCATCCCCAGAGCAGGGACTACCGTGCTGCCCTCAGCGAGCATCCTCAGGGTGAAGCGGAGGACGCGGGCGCTGGTGGTCAACCCGCGGTTCAGCGTTATGCCGCCGTAGAACGGCCTGAAGAAAGAGTCTATGTACCTCCCCGAGAGACCTGCCATCTTCAGGTACTCGAGCGTCGAGATGTCTGCCTCTCCATCCTCCGTACCCGCACTGATCCCCACCGTGGATGTTCTCGCCACCATCTCGAGCGTACGGAGCTTATCCCCGAGGGTGGCCGCGTCGGAGAGAAGTGTCGGGACGAGCGCCCTCGGGTCGCGCAGGGGGTCGGACAGGACGCTCTCCTCCGCTCCCCTGCGGACGATCGCACCGGGGTCGAAATCCCTGAACTCGAGCGCCCCGTAGTCAAGGTGCCTCCCCGCAACGGGATACGATGTGAAGAACACCTGGAAGCCCCGGTCGAGCAGAAACCCGTCCTGCTCGTCGGTCCGCACGCGACCGCCGACGCCTTCTGACGCCTCGAAGACGGCGACCTCCGTTCCGCGTTCTCTGAGTACCTTTGCGCAGGTGAGGCCAGCCAATCCGGCCCCGACGATGATAGTTTTCATACCCGCAAGAGTGTAACGCACAACTCAGAAGAAACAGTTATCGCTTTGACGCGAGGAGGCTCTACTTGCGGCTGCTCTCGAACTCCAGCCGTACTTTGTGCTCTCCGTCGAGCTTGAGCGCGGCGGCGTAGGGTTTGCCTGCCTTGCTCTTGAAACCTTTCATCTTTGCGGTGTGTCCCTTCGTAAGAAGCTGTTTGGCCTGGCTTACGCTGAGACGTTTGCCGGAGACCTGTTTCCAGATCGCGAAGTCGCATCCGCTCTTCTTCCACGCCGAACAACCGTAGGCTTTCTTCGTCTCGATGACGGGAGCACCGCACTTGGGGCAAACGCCGAGCGGCTCGCGACTTCGGGAGGGAGCCGCCAGCCTCTCTCCTTCCATCCCACGGACTTCTTGGACGAGCTTGGTGGTGAAGCCGTTTATGTCGGCCATAAAGTCGGGGCGGCGCTCGGCGCCTTTTTCCATCTTCGCGAGCCGCTCCTCCCAGCGGGCCGTGAGCTCCGGGGAAGAGAGCGGGCTCTCCCCGAGGAGCCCGATAAGCGACCTTCCTTTCTCCGTGGGGACGAGGATCTTCTTCTCGCGCTCGATGTAGCCTACCTTTATGAGCCGTTCGATAGTGGCGGCCCTGGTAGCCGGCGTACCGAGGCCCGATTCCTTCATCTGCTGCCTGAGCTCCTCGTCCTCGACGAGCTTGCCCGCCGTCTCCATCGCCCCAAGCAGCGCTGACTCCGAGTAGCGCGGAGGTGGCTTGGTCTCTCCCTCTTTGACGCCGACCTTCGCCACATCCCACTCCTGCCCCACCTCGATCGGTGGCAACACGGGCGGCTCTTTCTCTTTCCGCCCTCCTACCCCGCCCGGGTAGAGCGCCCGCCACCCCGCCTCGAGCACGACGCGCCCACGAGAAAGGAACGTCTCCCCTCTGACCTCGGTCACGACGGTCGTGTTCTCGAAGCGTGCCGCTGGGAAGAACACGGCCACAAAACGCCTGGCCACCAGGTCGTAGATCTTCGTCTCGTCCGGCGACAGCCCCCCCGATGATCTCTTGTCCGTCGGAACGATCGCGTGGTGGTCGGTGACCTTGGAGTCGTCCACGATGCGCCTGCTGATCGGGAGCTTCTCTCCTCCGAGGAGCTTCTCCGCGAATGGCGCAAGGTCGGGGAGTGCTCCCGCTGCCTCGATCCGCTTCTTCAGGCCACCCACCAGGTCCCCGGAGAGATACCGGCTCGAGGTGCGCGGGTAGGTGATCAGCTTTCTCTCTTCGTAGAGTGACTGGGCGGCCCGCAACGTGCGCTCGGCCGTGAAGCCGTAGCGGGCGTTGGCGTTGCGCTGGAGCTCGGTCAGGTCATAGAGGAGCGGTGGCTTCTCCGTCGCCGTCTTCTTCTGCGCCTTGCTGACGGTCCCCGTCCCGCCGCGCACCTTCTTGGCTATCCGGTCCGCGGCCTCCCTCTCGGTCAGGCGGTTCTCTTTCTTCTTGAACCATACGCCGTCGTAAGTACTCCCGTCCCGCGCAAAGCGGGCGTGGACGGTCCAGAACTTCTCGGGCTTGAAGTCTTGTATCTCCCTCTCACGGTCGACGAGGAGCTTCAGGGTCGGGGTCTGCACACGGCCCACAGAGAGTACGTTGCCAGGACGGCTGAAGCGGACCGAGTAGGCGCGGGTGGCGTTCATGCCGACGATCCAATCAGCCTCCCCGCGGCTGCGGGCCGCGTCTTCGAGGGGTTTCATCGCAGCGCCCTCACGCAGGGCGTGGAATCCATCCCGGATCGCTTCGCGGGTGAGGGAGGAGATCCAGAGCCGCAGCACAGGCTTCTTGCAACCCGAGAGACCATAAAGGTAGGCGAAGATAAGCTCCCCCTCCCTGCCCGCGTCGCAGGCATTGACGACCTCCGTCACGGAAGTGCTCTTCATCAGCCCCTTCACCACGTTGAACTGCTCGCGGGTCTTGTGGTTCACCCTGACCTTGAAGCGCCCCGGCAGGATCGGCAGGCTCTCCAGACGCCACTTCTTGTATTCCTCGCCGTAGGCGTCGGGCGGCGCCAGCTCCACCAGGTGCCCGAGCGCCCACGTAACGGTCCAGTCTTGGCCGACCAGCGATCCTTTCTCCCTTCGATGCCTCCCCAGGGCGCTAGCTATGTCCCGGCCAACTGACGGCTTTTCGGCGACAATGAGCCTCATACAGGGGAGTATACGTACAGATAGGATGATCGCCAGATGAGATTGTCCGGACCGACAAACGAAGAACTGATCAAGAGCGCTGCGAACCTACTCCCGAGCCCCGAACGGCCCGAACCCCTCGCTTGGCTATCTCCCCACCAACTTCGACGGACAGATACACCAAAGCGCGCGACCTCCAGATGGGAGTCCGGGGGGCGAAGATGCGATGGGAAAAGAGTAGGGAAAGGAAGAATCGCCCGCGTCCGGACCCCGTAATGGTCGACCACCGGTAGCGGTGACACGAAATTGGGTAGGTTGATCACCGCCCGTAGTCCACATGGCAAAATTGTATACACGGTGTGTGAAACCACGATGAAGTGGAGATGAAATTTCTTTCATCTTGAAGTTTTCTGGTAGACGCGGTGTATTGTTAAGGGTTTGATGCGGCGTTGAAGCGGTAACCGGCGCCGCGGACGGTCTGGATCAGGGAAGGCCCGTCGGGAGGATCGACCTTGTTGCGAAGGTGGCGCACGTACACGTCGACGACGTTGGAGGCGGGCTCGAAGTCATAGTCCCAGATGGCGGAGAGGATCTGCTGCCTGGAGAGGACCTGCCCGCCGTGGCGCATAAAGTATTCCAGCAGGGCGAACTCCCTGCTGGAGAGCTCTATCCTCTCGTCTCCGCGCCAGGCGTGGCGCGAGAGGAGGTTTATGGTGAGGCCGTCGGTCTGTATCGATACCGACTCGGCTTGGTCCGAGCGACGAATGAGCGCGCGCACGCGCGCCAGCAGCTCATCGAACACGAAAGGCTTGGTCAGGTAGTCGTCGGCCCCTGCGTCGAGGGCGCCCACCTTGTTGCGCGTGTCGTCGCGGGCCGTGAGCATCAGAACAGGAAGCTTGGGCCGACGAAGACGGATACGCCTTAGCACCTGGCGGCCGTCCAGGCGGGGCAGCGAGATATCCAGGAGGACCAGGTCCACCGGTTCGTCCACGGCCAGCCGCGTGCCTTCTTCTCCGTCGTACGCGCAGACGACCCTGTGGCCCTGGGCGTTCAGACCGCGCTTCAGGAAACGCGCGATCGCGGCCTCGTCCTCGACGATCAGGATCAGCATCTCTACCTTTCCCTGTCGCCAGTATAATCCATTTCGATACGAGCGAGTCACGTGTTCTTCGGAGGGCCGTCCCGTGAGGCTTCCCACAGAGCTCCGCCGGTTTCGCAGCATCCTCGCCGGAGGTATGCTGGCCGGTCTGGCCTTAGGGGGTTGAGAGCACTTCGCGCGGGCATGTTGCGAAGACCGGATGCGTCGCGCGAGGACGACGAGCGTTTCCGGTTTCACGCTGACAATGCGAGAGATCTCATCTACCGCCTCCGCTTCCACCCGACGCCGGGCTTCGAATACGTAAGCCCGTCGTCCACAGCCATGACCGGCTACAGTCCGGAGGAGCACTACGCAGACCCGGATCTCGGCCTCAAGCGGGTCCACCCGGAAGACAGGCACCTGCTGCAGAACTCTATGCACTCTCCGGAAGAGCCCCTCGTGCTGCGCTGGTACCACAAGGACGGCCATCTGATCTGGACCGAACAGCGCAACAGGCCGATCTACGACGAGGCTGGGAACGTCATCGCCATCGAGGGCATCGCGCGGGACGTTACAGAGCGCAAGCTGGCTGAGGAGGCGCTCAGACAGAACGAGGAGCAATTCCGCCTGCTCGCGGAGAAGACCAGCGACCTCGTCTGCCTGCACGAGCCAGACGGACGCTACCTCTACATCAGTCCCTCCTCCCGGCGTCTGCTCGGCTACGAGCCGGAGGACCTCCTCGGCACGGACCCCTACGATCTCTTTCATCCCGAGGATCTGGAGCGCATCCGCTCCGAAGCCCACGAGAAGGCGCTCGATGGACAGGGGGCCGTCTCGGTAACCTACCGTGTCCGCAAAGTGTCGGGAGATTACACCTGGTTCGAGACCCTCACGGAGCCGATACTCGACGAAAGCGGTAAAGTAGTCCGCCTCCAGACGGCCTTGCGCGACGTCAGCGAACGCAAGCGCGCCGAGGAGGCGCTCGCTAGAGCCGCGCGCGCCAGGGCCGAGTTCCTCGCCGAGGTCTCCCACGAGCTGAGAACCCCTCTCACCGTGATCCGGGGCAACGCGGAGGTCGGGCTTGAACTCGACGGTCACTGCGAGCACGAGGAGATCCTCCGTGAGATAGTCAGGGAGTCGTCGACGATGTCCCGGATGGTCGAGGACCTGCTCTTCCTGGCCCGTTCGGAGTCGGCCGCCCCGCCTTTCCGCATGGTGCCCGTGGACGCGCAGGCCCTGCTCGCGGGCCTCGAGCGTCGGGCCGGGGCGCTGGCCGCAGAACGCGACGCGACCCTCGACACTACGCTCCTGGCGACCGGTCTCGTCAGGGTGGACCCTGTGCGGGTAGAACAGGCGATCCTGGCCCTAGTGGATAACGCGGTCAAGTACGGCCCGGAAGGACAATGCGTAATCCTCAGTTCCGCCTGTACCGATGGGGAGTTGCGCATCGAGGTCGAGGATCGAGGTCCAGGCATACCGGAGACCGAACTCCCACTCATCTTCGAGCGCTTCTACCGCCTGGCCGAAGTCGGGGAGCCGGGCAGCGGTCTCGGTCTCTCGATAGCACAGACCATAGCCGAAGCCCACGGCGGTCGAATCGAGGCCGAGAGCCGGTTGGGAGAGGGAACCCGCATGTCCTTTATCCTGCCCTTGTTGCCCAACGGAGGCCAGGCACGCAAGCGCAACATGTAGAGAGGATGTACCTCTTTGCAAGCAGTCAGCAGCTTTCAGCTCTTTGTTCTTGCTGACCGCTGATAGCTGAGGGCTGACCGGCTTGAAAGCGGTTTCAGGAAGGACTTCCTGAAACCGCTTTCAGAGATCGTGCAACTCGCCCGATAGCATCTTCGCGTCGCTGGCGCGGGGGTCTTTGTCGTACTCGGCAGTTACGCCCACTCTGGGATAAGAGGCGGCGAAGTTCGGGGCGTTCAGCGTCACGTCGACCCGGCCGCTCTCTCCGACCGTAAAGGTCCCTGCACTTACTCGCTCATCGCCCTCGACGAGCCACAGCTCGTAGTACTGTTCGCTCTTGCAGGGTGGCAGTCCCCACGCTTCGAGGCGCAGCTCCGTGTTCTCGCCGGTGCCCCTGAGGCTCACCTCGCCGCCGGCATCGGGGGCGCGGCCGGTGGGGTTCAGGGTCGCCGCGGCCTGGTCCTCTAAGAGATTGAAGGCGGTTATTACCGCGAGCACGCAGAAGGCCGCGGCGACCGCAGCGACCCAGGACGGAACGCGTCGACCTGCTCGACGTCGCGGTATCCCTGCCAAGACCCTGGCCTCGAGATCCTCCGGTGGCGCCGTGGTGCCGTACGCAAGGTCGGCGAGGCGTTCGTGGGCCAGCCGTAGGTCTTGCGCCTCCTCCCTGCAACTCGCGCATCCTTGCAGGTGATCCTCGACCTCCCGGTTCTCGTAAGGTTCCAGGGTGCCCATCACGTAGGGTCCGAGGAGATCCCTCGTGTCGGGGTGCTCACTCATCAGCGGAGAACCGATCCTCGTCGAAGCCCATGGTCTCGCGCAAGGCGCGCAGCGCCGCCGTGGTGCGGCTCTTTACCGTACCAAGAGGCGTAGCCGTACGATCGGAGATCTCCCGCTGCGAGAAGCCGTGGAAGTAGGCGAGGACGAGCACCTCCCTATGGACCGGAGTCAGCCGCGAGAGCGCGGCTGCCACGTCGAAGTTGCGCGAGAGATCGCCCGAAGGATCCGTCTCTCCCGGTTCGAAGAGCGGTTCGCCCTCGACGGTCCTGACGCGCGCCTTGCGGCGCCGGATCAGGTCCGTCGCCCGGTTGCGGGTGATACGGTACACCCACGTCGCAAAGCTCGCCCGCGCGGGGTCGAACCCGCCCGCGCTCTTCCACACCGAGGTGAAGACGTCCTGAACCAGCTCCTCAGCGGTCCCCCTGTCTCCCAGGTAACGCAACCCCGTACCGTAGACCAGTCCGGCGTAGCGGTCGTAGAGACCAGAGAAGGCGCGTTCGTCTCCGGATGCCACCCTTTGCACCAGAACCTCGTCTTTTACACGGTCCATCCAGAGCCTTCCCCGACCGCCGGCGAGAACGGACCCTCCGGTCCCCTCGGAACAGATGATATCCCATCCGCGCCAGTGATCCGGCGCGAGACGTAACGCACTGCACGACACCAACCCTTCCATACAGCGTTTTATACGACGTGTCGGGCTTACCGGATTGGCTTCTTCGCCGTCCAGAATCGGGATTGCGGTTAAAATCTGACCGGTTACGAAAAGAGGGGCACGCCCGGATGGAATCAGACACGGCCGAGACGAAGCTTAGGGACGTCGCCCAGAGACCAGCGCGCGGGTCGCTAGGCAACTTCTTCGGCGACCTCAGAGATCTTCTCCGCTACGAGACGCTCAAAGCAACCATAAAGGAGTTTATGCGCGACGACGCCCTCGGTCTCGGCGCGCAGCTCGCCTTCTACCTGATCCTTGCCATCTTCCCCTTCATACTGTTCTGCGTGGCGATCCTCGACGCCTTCTCCAGCGCAAGCCCGCAGTTCGCTACGGAGCTCTTCGTCTACCTCGAGCGGCTCCTGCCGGCGCAGGTCTTCGGCCTGATCCAGACCTACACCGAGAACACGCTCCGCAACGCGGACACGGCACCTGGCCTCCTATCCGTCGGCATCCTCGGGACGATCTGGGCCGCCTCTGGCGCCTTCGCGGCCCTCATGAACGCCCTCAACCGTGCCTACGACGTGCAGGAGACACGCCCTTTCTGGAAGGTCAGGGGGATCTCCATCCTTATGACGTTCGGCCTCTCGGCGCTCATACTGATCGGAGTACTTCTCCTGATCGCCGGCCCCTCCATCGGAAGGACGCTCGCCGAGGTACTTACTCTCGGCGATGAGTTCATGTTCGTCTGGAACATATTGCGCTGGCCAGCGGCGCTCTTGTTCATGGTGGTGACGGTAGCACTCCTGTTCTACTTCGCCCCCGACGCCAACCAGCCGTTCCGCTGGATCACACCGGGCGGCGTCGTCGGCATCCTGCTCTGGGTGCTGGCCAGCGTCGCCTTCAACCTGTATCTGAGCAGCGACTTCAATACCTACAACAGGACCTACGGCTCGATAGGGACCGTTATCATCCTGCTCCTCTACCTCTACATCTCCTCCCTCACGATCCTCTTCGGCGCCACCCTCAACGCCACGCTCGTCAGGATAAAAGAAGAGGTCTCAGGCGAGCAGATCATCGACGCCGAGCCTGCCAACGACAAGCCCGACATCATCGACGGGGAGTCCAACGACAACGAAAGATAGGAGAAGGGTGAGAGACGAACGCGCAACACGTCTTTGATATACTCCTGTGATCGGGAGGAGTGGCCGAGTGGTTGAAGGCGGCACCCTGCTAAGGTGTTATACCTCTCAACGGGGTATCGAGGGTTCGAATCCCTCCTCCTCCGCTTTCTAGCACTTCAGCTAGTGAGCACGCTCGGGCCTATAAGGCCCTCGCTTGTCATCTTGTCAGCTTCTCCCGTTCCTTCCTTGCCCTGCTGCGTATGAGGAACCTCTGTCGGCGGCGGTTGGGTTCCACGCCCGTAGCTAGTCTCGGGACGATTAGCTGAAATGCTGACGAGCCGCCGAGTACAGCGAGGCGGCAGGCTGACAAGCGGAGGCGAAGCCGGAGCGTGCTGACATGCTAAGAGGGCCGGATCTCTCCGGCCCTCAACCGGCCTCGTGAAGGGGGATGGACAGCCCTCGAACGCCTCCATGAGAGCGTCAGGGATTATTACTGTGCATCCCCCTTCATGGGCCCTTGCTGTTGTCGCGAACCTACATCATGCCGCGCAACTCGGCAACCATATCCAGGCCCTGCTGCTTGCACAGGTCCTTGGGGCGCATGATCGCCTGCTCGTCCAGCAGGTTGCGGGTCCTGGCCTCCTTCTCGAGGTGACGCTCGATGACGTCTATGGCCCGGTCCACGTCCTCGCGGGTGACCTCGCGGGTCTTCTCGTGGGTGATGATCATAGTCACTTGTAAACTCACCTCCTTCCCGTCGCGGATTCGACGGAGTTTGTAACATTTGATCCGCCTTCGCTGACTCCAGGGTAATGGCGCGCCATCCCCATGTCAAGAAGAAATCTCGGCTTTTTGTGTTGGCCCTCGGGCCGAAGATCGGCGAGGCCACCGGGACCCTAGAGCCCACCCGGCGAAAGCATCGTTGACGAGGCGCGGAACCACGGGCACCGTATCCTCGGCGAGGCAAAACTCGAGGTCCCCCTCGTACCCGAGACGCTTGAGCCTCCGCGCCGCGCTGTTGTTCCGCAGCGCCCCGACGGGGCGAGACAGATAACCCTCGACGACGCTCCTGGCCCGCCCGTCCAGTTCGACGCCACGAGAGTACAGCCGGTAGAGGATAGCGCCCGCCGCAGCCTCGTCCTCCGAAGCGCGGCGACCCTCCCAGCCGCACCCGACGACCACTACCTCTGCGCCGTCGTGGGCCACTCCGGCCAGCTCCTCGGCCAGCATGCCGGCGTTGACGAAGGCGCCGGTCACGATGGTGCTCGCGCCGCGGGCGGCCTCCAAGACACGTGTCCCGTTCGTGGTCGAGAGGGCGACCGAGGAGCCTGGAGGCATCTTCGAACCCAGGATCTCCGTAGGAGAATTGCCGAAGTCGAAGCCGGCCACCTTCGCGCTCCCCCGCTCCCCGATGCGGAAGTCCGTCTCTGCGGACGCCGCCTCTTCCACCGAAGTGACGGGCACGACCCTTGCACCCTTGGAGACGAGGACCGCGATGGTCGTGCTCGCCCTGAAGGCGTCGACCACGACCACCACAGAACCGGAGCGGGCCGCACTCCGCGCCCCGCTCTCCCCGCCCGCGTAGCGGGCGATCACGGCGCGGGATACAGAGGCATCTCCAGCATCGTGCGATTATAGACTCGAGTGCGGATTGAGAGAAAGTCAACAGCGTCCGGGGCTAGAATGTAGTAGATCTGATCCAGGATCCGAACGCGAACAGGGAGCGGAAGATGAAATACCGTACACTGGGCGGCACCGATATAGCGGTCTCCGAGGTCGGCTTCGGAGTGTGGACGGTCTCGACCGGCTGGTGGGGAGAGGTGGACGACGAGAGGTCCGTGAGGCTTCTCAGAGAGGCCCGCGAGCGGGGCATCAACTACTTCGACACCGCGGACACCTACGGCTCGGGCAAAGGAGAGACGCTCCTCGCTGACGCCTTCGGGCACGTGCGCGACGAGGTGGTGATCTCGACCAAGATCGGTTACGACTTCTACAATCATACGGCCCGACGCGGCCAGCAGGAGCGCCCCCAGGACTGGTCCGAAGGGTTTATCCGCTTCGCCCTGGAGCAGAGCCTGAAGAGGCTCGACACGGACTACATAGACCTCCTCCAGCTCCACAACACCAAGATGGACGCCATCGAGCACGACGGGCTGTTCGCGCTCATGGACGAGTTTCGGAACGAGGGCAAGATCAGGGCCTACGGCATCGCCCTCGGGCCCAAGATAGGCTGGATCGAAGAAGGCGTAAGGGCGATGCGCGAGCGCGAAATAGAAGGCGTGCAGATGATCTACAACCTCCTCGAACAGGACCCCGGCCGGGGCCTGATCGAGGCCGCCAGAGAGACGGACACGTCCCTGATCGTACGCGTCCCCCACTCCTCGGGGATGCTCGAAGGCCACTACGACGAGAACACGACCTTCGCCAAAAACGACCACCGTCGTCACCGTCCGAAAGAGTGGCTCACGTCGGGCCTGAAGAAGGTGGAGCAACTCTCCTTCCTCACCGAGTCCGGCGGGCGCACCCTCGGCCAGGCCGCGCTCAAATTCGTCCTCGCCTCCCCCGAAGTGGCCTCTACCCTCCCCAACATCTACGGCAAAGAGCAGATAGAAGAGTTCGCGGCGACCTCGGAGACGCCGGACCTGACGTCAGAAGAGCTCTCCCGCGTCGCCGAATTGTACGAGAACGACTTCGGGTTAGAGAAGTAGTCAGCTGTCAGCACTCAGCAATCAGCTACAAGGACAAGAAGCTGACGGCCGATAGCTGATGGCTGACAGCCGTTACGACCGAAGGGAGTAACACTATGACCGAGACAAGGACACGCCAACAGCAGTCGCAAGTAGAGAAACTGCCTGCTCAGTACATAAACTACGTCTTCTTCGGGTTGGATCCCTTCTGGCGACGCCTCCCTGACGAGGAGCGCGCGCGGGGCAAACGGGAGTTCCTGGAAGCCGCACAGATGCATTCCGGAGAGATGCTCTTGCGCACTTTCTCGCTCATGGGTCTACGCGCGGACGCGGACTTCATGTTGTGGAGGATCGGTTACGACCTCGACGCCTTCGAGAGCATGACCGGCGCCCTCCTGAAGACGGGCCTCGGGAAGTACCTGCGCATCACCTACTCGTACTTCGCCCTCAGCAGGCGCTCCATCTACGTCGGCGAGCATACGCCAGGCTTCGAGAATCGCACGTACATCGTCCCGGGAGAAGGCGAATACCTCTTCGTCTATCCCTTCGTCAAGACACGGTCGTGGTACGCCTTGCCCATGGAAGAGCGCCAGCGCATGATGAACGAGCATATGCAGATCGGACGCAAACACTATCCCGTAAAGAACAACACGGGTTACTGCTTCGGGATAGACGACTACGAGTTCATCCTCTCCTTCGAGGCCGAATCTCCAGAGAAGTTCCAGGACCTGATGATGGAACTCAGGGAGAGCGAAGCAAGCTCCTACACCGAGCTGGATACCCCGATCTTCACCTGCCGCCGCCGTACCCTGCCGGAAATTCTGGACACGTTGGGATAATCGGCATTCTAGCCGTACCATAGCTGCACTAGATTCAGGTACAATGTTCCGCAACGCACCAACCATAGCCGGGAGGTTCCCATTTGCCTCTCGGCTATAACGTCGGGTATCTCATCTCGCTTCTCTGGACGCTGATCCTACACCCTGTATAATCAATCCCGACATGATTACTCGGATTAATGAGCGGGCGGGGACGAACGTTACGGAGCTTGTCGGCGGCACCCCGCTCCTGGAGTTACCTGGCATCTCGGCCGAGATCCCTGGTGTCGACATCCTTGGCAAGGCCGAGTGGTATACGCCAGGCGGATCGGTCAAGGATCGTCCTGCCTTGTGGATGATCAGGGACGGCGAGAAGACGGGCTCTCTGACGCCCGAGAAGACCATCCTCGACGCGACGAGCGGAAACACGGGGATAGCGTACGCCTGGATCGGCGCCGCGCTCGGCTACAGGGTAAGGCTCTGCATGCCGAAGAATGCCAGCGAGGAGAGGAAGAAGATCCTGCGCGCCTACGGCGTGGACTTCGTTCTGACCGACCCTGACGAGGGCTCGGACGGGGCCATCCGTGAGGCGCGGAGGCTCTACGCCGAGGACCCCGAACGCTACTTCTATCCGGACCAGTACTCCAACCCCGCCAACCCGCGCTCGCACTACGAATCGACGGCGCCCGAGATCTGGGAGCAGACGAACGGCGAGATCACGCACTTCGTCGCCGGGCTTGGCACGAGCGGCACCTTCGTCGGTACGGCGACCCGTCTCAAGGAGTACAACCCGGCGATAGAGGTTATCTCCTTCGAACCCGACTCGGCATTCCACGGCCTGGAGGGCATGAAGCACATGGAGAGCGCTATCGTGCCCGCCATCTACGACCCGACCATCGCCGATCAGAACCGGGCGGCGAGGACCGAAGACGCCTACGAGATGGTCAAGCGGGTGGCGCGCGAGGAAGGAATCCTCATCGGCCTCTCGGCTGGCGCGGCGGTCGCGACGGCGCTCGGGGTCGCGAGGGAGATAGAGTCGGGGACGGTCGTCACCATCCTTTGCGACGGGGCCGACAAGTACCTCTCCGAGAACTTCTGGGAGGAGTGAGTGGCGCTCAAGATAGGCGCGGGGGATTTGGGGCGGATCCACGACCACGCCAGGGAGGCGTACCCCGAGGAGTGCGCCGGCGCGCTGGTCGGCATCGACAGCGGCGGCATCAAGGTCGTCGTCGACGTGTGGCGGGCCGAGAACACGCACGAGGAGGAGCGCAGCCGCCGCTTTCTCATCGAACCGCTGGAGGTAAAGAAGTTCGAGGAGCGGGCCGAGGAGCAGGAGATGGGGCTGCTCGGCTTCTATCATTCACACCCCGACCACCCCGCCGAGCCTTCCGAGTACGACCGCGAGCACGCCTGGCCTGGCTACTCCTACGTGATAGCCTCGCTGGGCGCCGAGAACGTAGAAGACATGCGCTCGTGGACGCTCAGAGACGACCGCTCGGGTTACGACGAAGAGACAATCGTAGGATAAGGAGACTCAGATATGCCCAAGGTCAAGATCCCAACCCCCTTAAGACAGTACACCGGCGGTAACGCCGAGGTCGAGGTCGGCGGCGCCACGGCGGGCGAGGCCCTCGGTAACCTCGCCTCGGAGCATCCCGGCCTGAGGCAGCATCTGTATACGGGTGACGGCAAGCTGCGCTCGTTCGTCAACGTCTACAAGGGCGACGAGGACATCCGTTATCTGGAAGGCCAGGACACCGGCGTCGCCGATGGCGACGAGATCTCCATAGTCCCATCCATCGCCGGGGGCTCTGCCGAAGGGCGATGTAGGTAGTTTTCAGAAGGTCGTTTTTCTCACTTTTTCGAGCAAGAGGTTTATCTTCAAATGCAGACAAGACAGCCACTAGTCGAATCGCCCAACGGGGCACACGAGCTAAGCAACCAAGAGATCGCACGCTACAGCAGGCACCTGATCATGCCGGAGGTCGCCCTCGAGGGGCAGAAGCAGCTAAAAGCCGCGAAGGTACTCACGGTGGGCACTGGCGGACTCGGAAGCCCGCTCGCCCTTTACCTGGCCGCGGCGGGGGTGGGGACCATCGGGATCGTGGATTTCGATGTGGTCGACGAGTCCAATCTGCAGCGCCAGATCATCCACGGCACCTCGGATGTGGGGCGTCCCAAGGTCCAGAGCGCCTACGAGAAGCTCGAGGACATAAACCCCAATGTCGAGGTCAGGGTGCACGAGGAGGCGCTAACCAGCGAGAATGCTCTAGAGATCTTCGAGGACTACGACGTGATCGTCGACGGCACGGACAACTTCCCGACCCGTTATCTGGTGAACGACGCGTGCGTCCTGCTGGGCAAGCCCAACGTCTACGGTTCGATCTTCCGTTTCGAGGGCCAGGCGAGCGTGTTCTACGCCGAGGAAGGTCCTTGCTACCGCTGCCTCTACCCCGAGCCACCCCCTCCCGGCCTCGTCCCTAGCTGCGCCGAGGGCGGAGTGCTTGGCGTCCTGCCTGGGGCCATAGGTACCATCCAGGCCACCGAGACGGTCAAGCTTATACTCGGGATCGGCGAGCCGCTCATCGGACGGCTGCTCCTCTACGACGCTTTAGGCATGCGCTTTCGGGAGATGAAACTCCGCAAGGATCCGGACTGCCCCGTCTGCGGCGAGAACCCGACCGTCACAGAACTTATCGACTACCAGGAGTTCTGCGGCATCCCGCAGGCCGAGACCACCGAGCGGGAGAACGGCGTGCCCGAGATCACGGTCGGAGAGCTCAAGCAGAAGATGGATCATGGCGAGGACATCAACGTACTCGACGTGCGCGAGCCGCATGAGTACGAGGTCGCCAACATCGGCGTGAAGCTCATACCCTTGGGTGAGTTGCCGCAGCGCCTGGTGGAGTTGGATCAGGACGAGTACTTCGTTGTTCACTGCAAGACCGGCGGCCGCAGCGCGAAGGCCGTCAAGCTCTTGCAAGACGCTGGCTTCCAAAACGTCTACAACGTCAAGGGTGGCATCACCGCCTGGAGCGAGGAGATCGACCCGAGCGTCCCGAAGTATTGATCGGGACACCCGGCACATCATCGGCGGGGTCGCTTCACGCGGCCCCGCTTTTTGTGGTTCGGGGTGATCCGAGGGAAAAGTATAATGGTGGAGTAAAGCTCTCCCGGAGGAGCGCAAAGTCCACGTCCACAAACCCGGCGACCCCGTCCTCCCTGGCTTCGTCCTCGCCCTCGAGCCCATCTGGGAACCCGGCTTCTAGTTGGAGCCGAACTTCCCCTCGTCTTCGACGGCCACAACGACACGCTGCTCAAACTCCACCTCCCTGATCGCGGTCAGGGGAGCTCGTTATTCGAGCGCAGCGACCTGGCAGGGGTGAGGTTCAGTAACCAGTGGGCAGGCTGAGCGTGAATTTTGCCCCGCCTCCTTCGGCATTTTCGGCGCTGATCTCGCCACCCTGGGCGCGGGCGAGGTCGCGGGCGATGGCGAGACCGAGACCCGTTCCACCGCCGGAAGGTCCCCTGCTCCTGGCCGCGCTGTGCGCGTCGTCCCTGTAGAAACGCTCGAAGATTCGGTCCAAGCTCTCGGGGGCTATACCTGGACCGGTATCCGTAACGATCGCCTCGACGTGTTTGTCCGTGATGCGGCTCGCCACCGTTATGGTCCCGCCCGGGGGTGTGAAGCGCAGGGCGTTATCGAGGAGGGCGGCGAGGCTCTGGCCCGTACGGGTCGCGTCGCCGCGCGCAGGAAGTTTGCCCGAGTGGTGAACCTCGAGGTTCTTCCCTTCGGTCCTGGCGCGGACGGCGAATCGCTCCGAGGTCTCGGAGATGACGAGGGCGAGGTCGAAAGGTTCGCGGGAGACGGAGACCTTCTGCGCGTCCAGACGCGCGAGTAGCAGGAGGTCGGAGAGCACGGCGCTCATCCTGTCTGTCTCGCCGAGCAAGTCGTCGACGAGCTCACGGTTGTCAGTGGCCTTGTCGGGGTCGTCGATGCCGCGGGAGAGGACCTCGGCGTCGGCCCGGATCAGGGTCAGCGGCGTCTTCAACTCGTGGGAGGCATCAGCGATAAACGTCCTCTGCCTGCCGAACGCTTCCTGTACCGGACGCATCGCCCGCCGCGACATGAAAAACCCGCCGGCCGCAGCCAGTACCAGCGCTCCCAAGCCCGAGAGGACCAGCACGAAGATCAGCCGTTCCACCGTCTCCGTCACCGCCTGACGCGACTGGGCGGCCTGTACCACCGCGACCACGCTCCCGAACTCTCCGTACCTCTTTACGGGGATGCTCATCACCCTCACGGCGCCCCCAGGCCCGGGAACCGTCCCTTTGATCGTCCGCCTCTCCTGCCCGGCGCTCTGGGCCAGATACGCGTAAGGGAGGCCGAGAGAGAAGGACGTTTCGTCCAGATCTCCGTAGGTCGAACCATCGGGCAGGAGTACGATCACGGCCACGTCGTAATCGGTAGTCGCTTTCACCACGCTGTACCTGTCTTTGCCGCTCAACACGCTGTTGGCCTTGTCTTCCGCCTTCTGCAGGAGCAAGTCGTCTTGTTGGTCGCTCGCCCGCAGGTAGAACATGAACACGACTACGACGCTGAAGACCAACAGGGTGAGGGCCAGTATGCCCACGTAGCCCACCGTCAGGCGCCGCCGGATGTGATCGAACATCAGCGCGGTCCCGGTTGCGGCTCGAAGGTGTAGCCGACACCACGGACGGTTCGGATGTGGGAGGTCTCGCCGTCACCGTCGAGTTTCTTGCGCAGGTAGGAGATGTAGAGGTCGACGACGTTGGCGTAGACCTCGGGCGAGGCGCCCCACACTGTATCGAGCAAGACCGGGCGGGTGAAGACCTGCCCGGGGCGCTGAAGCAGGGTGGCGAGCAGTGCGAACTCCTTGGCCGTAAGGTCCACGGTCTCTCCCCTGTGGCGGACCACGTGACGCACGGGGTCGAGCGTCACGTCGCCGGCCCCGAGGATCGCTCCGTCTCTCTCCTCAGCCCACGGGCGGCGGGCGAGAGCCCGAACGCGGGCGAGCAGTTCGGGGAAGGCAAATGGCTTGGGGAGGTAGTCGTCGGCTCCGGCGTCGAGGCCTTCCACGCGGTCTTCGATCTGGTCGCGGGCGGTCAGCATGATCGCCGGCGTCCCGACCTCCGCCGCCCTTAGCCTCTTGACCAGCTGGACGCCGCTCAGATCAGGGAGCATCCAGTCCACGATCAGGAGATCGTAATCATCCGCCAAGGCCCGCATGAGCGCCTGCCGGCCGTTGGCCTCCGTCTCGACGGCGTAGCCCTCCTCGAGGAGGACCCGCGAGATCAAACGCGCCAGCCTCTCTTCGTCCTCTACTACCAGTATCCGCATCACCCTTGTATTATCGCCGCTCTGGAGCAGATCTGCCCCCCTTGGGACCTTTCCTGTGAAAACGCTCATGGACCGCAAAGACTCTTCACATGTTGGTACTCCAGACTATGTCCCAGAGATCACACAGCGAGGAGGCGCGTTGCCAACTTATCCGAGAACCTACAGAAAACGGGGGTAACGGTATGAAAGTACACACCTTACGGCGCACTTTGTTGTTGCCGCTCGTGGCGCTGACGGTGCTGGCTTTCGTCCTCGGCGTCATCTACCTCGACCCGGATACGGGCAGAACGCAGACCGCAGATCCGGTCGAGTCGGCCCGTGCAAGCATTCCTGCCGACGAACCCGTGGCCAGGGTCGCTTCCGTACTGAGTCCATCCGTGGTGCAGATCAACGTCTCGGGAATCAAACAGACGCCGTACGGTGCGCAGAAGCAAGAGGGTCTGGGGAGCGGTGTGATCTACCGCTCCGACGGTTACATCATCACCAACAACCACGTCGTAGAGGGCTCGCGCGACGTCGAGGTCGCCTTCGCGGACGGCACCACGGAGCGCGGAGAGGTCGTAGGCGAGGACCCGACGACGGACATCGCCGTCGTCAGGGTAGGCCGCAACGACCTGCCCGCGGCGGACTTCGCGGGCGCCGACCCGATAGTCGGCCAGATGGCGGTCGCCGTCGGCAGCCCCTCGGGCTTCGAGTCTACGGTCACATCGGGCATCATCAGCGGCACGGGGCGTGAGGTCCCCGCCGAGTACACGGGTGGTACGCAGGCCAGCTCCCTGGTCGACCTCATCCAGACCGATGCTGCCATCTCCCCTGGCAACTCGGGCGGCGCCCTGGCAGATCGTGAAGGCCGGGTAATCGGCATAAACGTGGCCTACCTGCCGCCGGCCCAGACCGGGGCCGAGAACATCGGCTTCGCCATTCCTTCCGAGACGGCCATCTCCGTGGCTGACCAGCTTGTCGAGAACGGCGAGGCCGTCCACCCCTACGTCGGCGTCTACCTCTCCGACCTCACCAAAGAGACCGCGAGCAGGTTCGGAAGCCCCGTAGACTCGGGGGCCCTGATCGAAGAGGTCGAGCCCGGTAGCCCGGCCGACGACGCCGGAATCCGGCGCGGCGATATCATAACCGCCGCAGGTTCTGAGGAGGTCCGTAGCTCGGGCGACCTGCTCTCGGCGCTGCGCAACTACATGCCGGGCGATACGGTAGGACTAGAAATACTCAGGAACGGCGAGAAGATCACGCTCCAGGTAGATCTCGCCGAGAGACGCGAGTAAGTCACCTCTCACCCTCCCCCGGCCGAACTTCGGCCGGCGCGGAGCGCGTCCCGGTTGAGGGACGCGCTCCCTGCGTTGCATCCGGACTCACAGGTGATGCAAACTATGATCATGCGACCCTCGACTATCTCTTTCTCGCCAGGTAGACGCCGCAGATGATAACGACTGCGCCGACGAGTTGTTCGAGCCCGAAGTCCTCTCCGAGGAGTACGATGCCCGTAGTAACACCAGTCAGGGTGACTAGGTACTGGTAGATCAGGACCCGGTTCGCCCCGACGCGGGAGACCCCATACCCCCAGGCGGCGAAGCCGAAGGCGGAGGAGCAGAGCGCGGAGTAAGCCGCCGCTCCCCACGTCAGGCCGTCGAGCGATCCGATATCGAGACCGCCGGGGTCGAGTGCTGCGAGCGGGAAGGCGGCGAGGCCGCCGAGGGTCATGGCGTAGGCGGCGAGGGCAACGGGGGAGTAGCGCTTCAGGAGTGAGAGCGAGAGGACGGTGTAGGAGCCCCAGAACACGGCCGCAGCCAGTATGAGGGCGTCACCGGCGAGGCTGGTGCCGGCGAACTCGAGCCCGCCGTACACGATGAACCCGACCCCGAGGAGGGAGAGCCCGATGCCGAGGATACCGGCGGGCCTCGGCCGCTCCAGCCCGAGCGCGAATCCGAGGAGCATACCCCAAACGGGGGCCGTCGAGTAGACGAGGGCCGTGTTTGCCGCCGTGGTCAGGCTCACCCCGATGGTGAAGACCGTCTGGGTGAGTGTGACGCCGACCACCCCGAGGCCGAGCACGGCCAGGAAGTCCCCGCGGCGCAGGCGACTGCCCGGTTCGAGGAAGGGCACGAAGAGGAGCAGGAGGAGTCCGGCCAGGGTGAAGCGCGTTGCGGCGAAGAGTATCGGCGGGACGCTCTCGACGACGATCTTTACCGCCGTGAAGTTCGTCCCGAAGAAGAAGACCGTCAACAGCAGCGCGGCCTCGACTCCTATCGAGGCCTGCCGCTTTGGTTCCTCCTCAGTAGTCAAAAGGACTGGTGGATCAACGGACGAAGTTAGTCTCCGCGCTGAGCGTCATTATGTAGGCGGAGATCACGCGGGCGCAGTTCTCGACGTCTTCTACGTCGACGACCTCGTTGGGAGAGTGCATGTAGCGGTTCGGGCACGAGACGAGCCCCGTCGCGATCCCGGCCCTCGCGAACTGTATGGCGTCCGCGTCGGTCCCCGTCGATCGCGAGTCGGCCTCCAGCGAATAGGATATGTTCTCGCCCTCCGCGGCCGCGATGAGGCCTTCGGAGACGATGGGCGAGATGTTCGACGCCCGCTTTATAACGGGGCCGCCGCCCAGGGAGTGGTCCCCGTGCTCGTTCTTGGAGACGCCGGGGGTGTCCGTAGCATGGGTCACGTCGACGGCGATGGCCGCGTCGGGGTCGAGCCCGAAGGCAGCGCCGCGGGCTCCGTATAGACCTATCTCCTCCTGTACGCAGGCCACGGCCACGACCTCGGCGCCGAGATCTTCCTCTTCGGAGAGCAATCTCAAGGCTTCGAGCACGACGAACGCGCCCATGCGGTTATCCACAGAGCGGGAGGCCAGACGCCCGTTGGGAAGCTCTATGAGGTCCTGATCGATTACGCCAACGTCCCCGACGCGGACCATGCCTTTGGCCTCTTCACCGTCTTTGGCTCCTACATCGATCCAGAGGCTCTTTATCTCGGAGACCTTCTTGCGCTCATCGGGCTCCATAACGTGGATGGCCTTCTTGCCGATCACGCCGACCAACTCGCCGTCCTTCGTGAGCAACCGGATGCGCTGTCCCACGAGCACCTGCGAATCCCAGCCGCCGACGCCGGTAAAGCGGAGCAAGCCATTCTCCTCTGTGTGGGTGATCATCACCCCGATCTCGTCTATATGCCCGGCAAGCATGACCTTCGGCGAGCCGCCCGCCCCGATGGTGGCGAAGGAGTTGCCCATCCTGTCGCCCTTGACCTCGGCGAACTTCCCGGCCTCCTCCCTCCAGACCTCCGCGGCGGCCTCTTCGTAACCGCTTGGCCCCGGCGTCGAAAGCAGCCTCTTCAAGAAATCGTACGACGCGTCTCTCAAAATGGGTCCTTTCTATGGTAGAAGCGAATCTCTAAGGAAGCGCCTTCCGGCGCTCCTAACAGGTTACCCGAAGTTCCAGTATGTCGCTGCCGAGCTGCCGCCGGTCCGTGCCGATGATCCTGTAGGGGATCTCGATCCCGAATGCCTCCGAGAAAGGGTTGGGATCCAGGCGCAACGTCTGTCCATCCTCCCATACCGGCACGAAGCGCGTCCCTTCGAACTCGAACCCTCCGGGATAGGGCGGCGGGCCGTCTCCGTCGCCGGGTTCGTTGAGGCACAAGTACAGCGAGAGGCCGTCACAGAGCCGCAATAAGCGGAAGTTTCGCTCGAGATTCTCCAGCTCATTTTCGGCCATCCTCTCCTCGAGCCTGTCCTGCCGTCCCACCTCGTCCTCGCGGAACTCGACCTCCTCGGGCCGCACGGAGTCGAGCAGGAAACGGGCGTAGTGCATGCTGCAGAGGCATCCCGCGTAAGGATCATGTTCCTCCACCAGATCTATCCCCCGTCTCTGGGCCGGCAGTTTCAGGTCCAGGGGATAGTCCACAAAGGAGTAAGGTCTATCCTTCTCCTCGTTCCACAGCACCCCCCTGTCAGCTTCGCGCCAGGCCAGGTCGTGGTTGGCGACGGCGTAGACCGTGGACTCGAAGGGGTTCGGCCTCTCCCTCCACCGACGCGCGAACTCGCCCGCTACCAGGGCGTGCTCGTGCTGCCCGAAGAGCAGAAAAGAGTCTGGCCGCTCGCGAATGATCACTGGCCAAGCTTAGCAGCTTGGCAGCTTTCAGCACGCTCAGGCTTTCGCCTTCGCTCTCAGCCCGCCGCCTGACGGCGGCTCTCAGCCCTCAGCTAGTCGTCCCGGACCGTCGTCATGAGCGTAGAACCCGACCGCCTCAAGCAATGGTTCCTCGTGTGCAGAAGGACGAGTCTCGAGTGGGGAAGCCGAAAGCTGATGGCCGAAAGCTGAGAGGCGCGAAGCGCCGTACTGACCAGCTCTACAACACCGGCCGCCTGTCTACGGCGAGCGGAGATCCGAGTTCGGAGTCCTCCAAAAAGGCGTCCTGCGTTTCGTCGTGGAGATCAGAGGGAACCGTGGCCAGCGCCAGGGCGAAGCCGTCATGGAAGGCCGCTTCCCACTCCCCGGCGAAACTCTCGGGGAGGCCCATGGTTAGGAGCTTCTTCTGCAGGTGCGGCCTGCGGTGGTAGAGGATCAAACCGATTATCGTTGCCAGGGTAATGACGGCCTGTACGGCGATCCCGGTCGGCGGATGGACGGCGCCCATTAGGACGCTCACGGCCGTCACCCCGAGGTACGTGCTCCCCAACTCAAACCACTGCGTTCGTGTGGGCCCCGACTCGACCCGGCGGGTCCTGGCCCCGGGGAGCGTTACGCCCACGAGTCGCTCGTCCTTGCGCCGCGAGAGCACGAGGAGCGAGTCGGCTGGGACACCAAGGTCTTCTAGGCGTTCGTCCAGGGCTTTGAGCGCCCGCAGGTCCTGCGCGACGGCCCCGACGGTGTAATAACGTGGGATGCTCATGCCCAGGGTGATTTTACCAGTGGATTTTGGCCTGTCCGACTCCAGCGGCGTTCAGGGAACGTGAGGACACGATCTTCTCAGCCGGAGGGCCGGAAGATCCTCGCCTCCAGCGTGCCGAGCTCCTCGTCCGTAACCCACTCGAAGGTATTCCCCAGCTCGTCCCTCGCCAGGCTCAAAAGCCTACCCTGCGCGTCCACGTATTCCGTCTCCACAGGCAGGTCGGTGACGTCGCCGACCTCCTCCTCATCCATCACCTGTCCCTCTTCGTTGTAGGTGGTCTCGAGGATGCGTCCCGACCCGTCGACGCTGCGCCGGGCCAAACCTGCCCCGCCGGCCCCGTACGTAGCCCGGCCGCCAAGTCCGCTTAGAAGCCTCCCGACCAGCTCGCTCCCTCTCCCCCGCTCCCGCGCGCCTTCGATGGCGATCCTGAGTGCCACCTCGGCGATCTCGGAGTTGGAGGTGTGGATGTCTTCCTGACGCAGAAGGTCATGCCTGAGCCGGTCCAGCTCTCTGCCGACCTGTTTGGAGAGGTTGAACGTGGTACCCACCAGCCAGGGTTGATCCTCCCAGGAGATTGTCCCTTCGCCGCCGGAAGCGGGCGAGACCATGCCAGGCTCGACGGACTCCGGAGAATTGCGTTCCCCTCCGGGAGGCCCGGCGCTCTCCCTAAGGATGGTTCCCATGAGGTCCTTTGGCACTTTCCTTGACTTGCCCATGTTCCCTTTCACCTCCCCTTAGCGAGCCGTTCGGCCAGAAGGGCGTAGTCGGCGGCGCCGTTGCTCCTTTTCGAGTACTCGAAGATGTGCTGGCCGAAGCCCGGCGCTTCCGAAAGCTTCGAGTTGTAGCGCACGCAAGGCCACAGGGCGTCGGGAAAATGACGCTCGAGTTGCTCGAGTATCTCGGCGCTCTTTCTGACCCTCCCGTCGCAGAAGGTGGGGATGATGCTGAGTACCCGCAAGCCCTCCCTGTAGCGCCGGACCTGATCCACGCGGCCGAGGAAGTCGCCTATGCCCTGCAACGCCAGGGCCTCCATGGAGACCGGGATCAGTAGTTCGTCGACGTAGAAAAGACAGTTGACGTTGAGGACGTCCCACGAGGGCGCCGTGTCGAGGAGCACGAAGTCGTATCCCCTCAAGTCCTCGAGGGCCTCGCTCAAAACCAACTCCGAGCGCATGTCCATCCGGGAGATCAGTCGCTTCGCGCCGGAGAGCGCTCCCCCGCCGGCGATCACGAACAGGTTCTCGCGGGCCTCTATCTGTACGTCTTTCAGGCCGGCATCGCCCTGCAAGAGTTCCGCCAATCCCTCACCAGCCTGCACGCCCAGGCTCTTGGTAACCTGCCCTTGAGAGTCGAGGTCGATGAGGAGGGTACGGTAGCCCCCCAAGGCGAGCCCGGCGCCTATGTTTACGCAGCACGTGGTCTTCGCGACCCCGCCCTTCGCATTGATAAACGCTATCTTCCTCAACCCATCCCCGCAGGTACGCCCATCCTGAAAAGCTAATCATACAATCAAGCGATAAAGCAAGTAATGGCGACCTTCTGCCCTGGCATCAGACGAAAACGGTCGAAGGGTGAGGATGCTGTGCACGGGTTCAACTTCGCCGGTTCACCGGCGTTCTCCGTTCTCGTTCGTCCAGCTCTCGGACGAACCGGCGGCGCGTCTCCGAAGCGCATTCTATGGCCTCGGACGAGGGGTTGGGGAAGGCGCGCTCGTAGCCGAGATCGTCGAGCAGGCCGCCGACCGCCGCCTCGAAGATTTCCACGTCCGCGGCGGGCATCTCCGTTCGCCAATCACGGAGACCCGGGGTGAGGGGCAGCCACGCCCTCTTCGCGTCTAGCCCGGGCTTGGTCTTCGTCCGTCCCTCGTGAAACCCGAGCATGGCCTCGTCGTATGGAAGGCCGAGGAAGGCGCATAGCTTCGCCAGCTCTTCGGCGAACTTGGAGACCAGCCTCTCGTAGCGAAGCTCGTGGTAAAGCTCCGGTCCCAGCAAGTTCGCCGCTTCACGGCCCCGCTCGACATCCCATTGCCACCAGAGAGCCGAGCTCGGGACCGGATCGCGCCTCCAGGCGGCGAAGCGCCCGACCGAGCGATCCACCCTCTTCCAGCTCTTCATGGACAGGAATACGTCGCGCCCGTCGCGGATGAGGTGGACGAACTTCGCTTCGGGCCAGAGATAGTGCAGCGTGGGGATGCTCCGTACGTAGCCCGGAGTCTTTTCGCCGACGAGGCGCTTGCCCCTGGCCCGCCCGTACAGGTCGAAGATACGGGCGACGTAGTCCGCGTAGGAGATCGTCCGGTCCGAGGGGATTAGACCCTCCAAGTCTCTCTGGCTGATGCCTAACTTGACAAACCTGCGGTCGTCGAGCAGCCTCGGGATGAGTTCCAGCGTAACCGTGCTGTCGGCGGTCAGCCCGATCCGCTCTTCGTAGAAGCGTGGGATCCAGTGCGACTCGTGGATAACGGCTATGTCGGGGTGGGCGTCTACCATCCGCTGCAGCAGCGTCGTCCCCGATCGCGCCGCCCCGACGATGAACACGTAAGGGTTCACCAGCGCTCCGGAATCCGGTGGCCCTGGACCCGGAGGTCTTCGGTGAAAGCGCGCCGGACCCCAGCCACCTCCTCGACGAACCGCGGGGAAGGACGGGGCGCGGCCCGCGGGTAGCCTAGCTCGTCGAGGAGGTCTCCTGCGGCCGCCTCGAAGCTCTCGACTTCCTCGGAGGACATCTCCGTTTCCCACACCCTCAACCCAGCCGTGACGGGCCGCCACGCCTTCTTTGCATCGAGATCGGGGGCAGCCTTCTCCTTTCCTTCGTGAAAACGGAGCATG
>DATMVF010000282.1:0-2810 GCA_035563475.1 Rubrobacter sp. | reverse complement strand
TCAACTTATCGTGCCCGGGTTCTACGCCCGGATGGCGGCCGCGACCGGCCTGATCGGCTTCGCTTGCGCCAACGCCGTCCCGATGGTCGCACCTCCCGGGGGCCGCACGCCGACCTTGGGCACCAACCCGTTCGCCTATGCCATCCCGGCCGGCCGCTACCCACCGGTGGTGCTCGACGTGGCCACGACCACCGGCGCCGCGTTCGAGATCCGGCTCGCGGCGCAACGCAACCGTCCTGTGCCCGAAGGCATGATCCTCGACGGCGAAGGCCGCCCGACTACGGACCCGAACGAGTTCATCCGTGGTGGGCTCATGGCGCCACTCGGGTCCCCGGCCGCACCCCACAAGGGCTTCGGCCTAGGACTGCTCTTCGATACGCTGGCCGGCGTCTTGACCGGGGCAGCCTTCGCCCGCAACTTTCCCAGCGAACCGGCCACGGCCGGCAACGCCTTCTTCTGGGCGCTCGACGTTGAGGCATTCCTACCGCGCGAGGAATTTCTGGGGCGGATGGAGGCCCAGATCGATCAGGTCAAGTCAGGCGAGCGGCTGGCAGGCGTCGATGAACTGTTCTTGCCGGGCGAACGTAGCCACCGCCGTTACCACGAGCTAACCACTCGCGGTATGGTCCCGCTCTCGGGCGCGGCCTGGGAAACGCTCACGAAGGCCTGCGCATCCCTGTCTATCCCACCGCCTGCCCTTGCGCCCGAGCCGCGACGGACAGATAATGGATCAGCCTAATACCGCAAGAGCCGGCGGTCGCAGAGGAGCGCGACTGGCCGGAGGCCTACCGTTCGTTTGTTTGGAGGATGCGCAGTTATGCTCACCTTAGCATGCTGGGGTCGTGGAAAGGCGAGGAAAGGGTGATGGATCATGGCAGACCGGCAAGAGACCTTGGGCTCGTTCAGGGGCAAGCTCCTCGAAGAAGCGGTCGTGCAGGAGTTCGCGGGCAATCTCCGCGGCGAGCTACTGCGCCCGGAAGACGACGGCTACGACACTGCCCGCGCGGTCTTCAACGGCATGATCGACCGGCACCCAGCTTTGATCGCCCGCTGCGCGGGTGTGGCCGATGTGATCCGGGGAGTCGATTTCGCCCGGACACACGACCTGCCGCTCTCGGTTCGCGGTGGTGGACACAGCGTCGCGGGCAATGCCGTGTGCGATGGTGGGGTGATGCTCGACCTGTCACCCATGAAGGGCATGCGGGTCGATCCAGTGAGCCAAACCGCGCAAGCCCAAGCAGGCCTCACGCTCGGCGAGTTCGATCTCGAGACGCAGCAGTTCGGGCTGGCGACCACTCTCGGGGTGGTCTCGATGACTGGTATCGCGGGGCTCACCCTCGGGGGTGGCCTCGGGTGGCTCAATGGTAAATACGGCCTCGCCTGCGACAATCTCATCTCGGCCGACGTAGTGACCGCGGATGGTCGGATGCTGACGGCTAGCGAGGAGGAGAACGAAGACCTCTTCTGGTGCATCAGGGGCGGCAGTGGGAACTTTGGCGTGGTCACCTCGTTCGAATACCGGCTGCATCCGGTGGGTCCGGTGCTGGCAGGCGGACTCTCGTACCCGCTGGCGGAGGCCCATGAGGTCCTCCGCTTCTACCACGCCTTCGCGAGTGAGTGCCCCGACGAGCTGTCCACCGTCGCTTCGCTGGGCATCTCTCCGGACGGGAGTCCCGAGGTCTACGTTTCGGTCTGCTACTGCGGAGCGATCGAGGAGGGAGAACGAGTGCTGCGCCCTTTGCGCACATTCGGTTCACCAATGGAAGATAGCATCCAGCCGATAGCGTACCGAGCCCTCCAGAGCGCGCCCGACGCGGAGTTCCCGTTCGGTCGGCAGTATTACTGGAAGTCGGGCTACCTCAAGTACCTCAGCGACGAGGCGATCGAGGTCATGGTCCGGTTCGTGAGGGAGATACCCTCGCCTGCCGCAAGGGTCAGCCTCCAGCAGATGCACGGGTTTGCCAGCCGCGTGGACCCGGGCGCCACGTCTTTCCCGCACCGGGATGAGCATTACGATCTCGTCATACTCTCGGAGTGGACCGATTCGACAGACACGGCGAAGAACATCGAGTGGACGCGCGCGTTCTATGATGCGATGAAGCCTTTCTCCGAGCGGGGCGTCTACGTCAACAACTTGGGAGAGGAGGGAGAAGACCGAGTAAGGGCAGCTTACGGCCGAAACTACGACCGCCTCGCAGCCCTGAAGAACAAGTACGATCCGACGAACCTCTTTCGTCTCAATCAGAACATCAAGCCAATCGAGACGTCGTCCTAAGCTACCCGGTTCCTTGCGGAAACGGGACCTGGATCTACGGGTTCCGTCGTATCCTCCCAAGGAGAAAGTGAGGCATAGAATGGTCAGGCGGCACGGACCGCGGCTACAGGATAGCCGCGGCGAGGATGCCCACCGCGCCGAGCAGGTCGAAGACTGCACACCACTCCGCGAACGACCGCGACACGCGCCTCTCCCTTTCGGATGCCCGCGCCCGGGTTCTACGGGAGGCACGAACCTTTGACTCCCCCGTTCTCGTCGATCGTCTCGCGGGCCCGGTCTCGCCCGCGCATTGAGGCGCTCCGAAGCCCGCTTCGGCGCCTCCTTGTGATCCTCCTCCTAGTCGTAGCCCAGCCGACTGTCGAGCGACCAAACGCTGCCGACCTCATTCTGGTTCTGACAGCGCCTTTCATAGTTGCTGCGCCGGGGAGCGGTATCCGCAGTGAGCAAAGTACCCTTTCGCGTCTTCGGCGCTCACGGCCGCCAATGCTAGACCCATCGCCTCGATGAGGACATCCTTGGTGCGGGCCCCGATCTT
>DATMVF010000281.1:0-5496 GCA_035563475.1 Rubrobacter sp. | reverse complement strand
GACGTTGCGCGAATCGTGGTTGCCCGGTATCACCATGACCCGCTCGCACTGGATGCGACGGATGTAGTCGGCCGCCTCCTCGAACTCCTGGCGGTAACCCGCGTTGGTCAGGTCACCCGAGACCACGACGACCGTGGGGTCGAGGTCGTTTATCTCGAGGATCGAACGCTCGAGCAAGTCCGGTATGAAGTAGGGACTTCCGCAGTGGATGTCGCTGATCTGACAGATAACCATCCTGCCCTGCGTGCCCATTCGCTCTCCGATTCTATTCGATAGAGACGCCGCCGAGAGTATAGCAAAGAGGCATTAGGCTACAGATTTCGGACTACCTGGCAGCGAGCAGTACGGCGAGGTCTTTGTGGGCGTCGAAGGAGTAGGCTCTTTGGTCAGCGGCGACGAAGCGGCTGAGGCCGAACTGTTGCAGGGTTCGGCGCGTTTGCTGGTCCTGTTCGGTGGAGAGGAATGCGGAGCGAAGTCGCTGTTTCAGGTCTGGACGGAGTGCCGAGCTGACTACGACGGGCTGTATCGGGTAGGGGCCCCAGGATTCGACGACGCGCAACTCTTTACGGAGGGTGGGCGCCTCTCGGAATCGTATCCGCAAGACGTTGGAGTCGATCGCTGCGGCGTCGGCCCTACCATTCAGAACAGCCTCTATGGAGTTCAGGTGGGATCCTGAGCAAAAGATGTTATCGAAGAAGCTCTCGTCCGCGCTCGACTCCGCCAGCTTGTCAAACAGGCTGTAGTAGCCGCTCAGCGAGCACGCGTCGTTGTACGCCCAGGTGCCTCCTTCGAGTCCGGAGAAAGCCTGGATGGGAGCGTCGTTGCGCACCACGACGTCACAGAAATAGACCGGCTTCCCCTGGTTTCTTTCGTCGTCGAACACGGGCAGTACGCCGAGCAGTTCCGCGGGTGGCGGGCGCAGGTCGCGCAACCAGACGAAAGACGGCGCACACATGAACGCCACGTCGGCTTCTTCAGCAAAGGAGGAGCATTCGCCCCGGTTCTGCGGTCCCGAGGCCTTAGACTCTACTCTCAGGGACACCTCTTCGTGTCCGAGGGTGCGCTGCACGTGATCCGCCAGCGCCTCGAAGAGGGCTCGTGGGATGCTTGGGGAGAGGTAGGTAACGAAGCGGATGTCCCCGTCTGCGGCCATCGTTCCCCTACATCTTCTCGGGCGCGTTCACCCCTACCAGGTCGAGGCCGCTGCGGAGCACGGACTTTGTGGCGGCGCAAAGGGCGAGGCGCCGGGCGCGCACGTCGGCGTCTTCGACCAGGACGCGGTGGACGGTATAGAACTGGTGGAATCGCGTGGCGAGGGTCTCGAGGTAGGTTGGGATGGGATGCACCTCGCGCCTTTGGGCTGCGTTCTGTATGACGCGGGGGAAGTCGAGGAGCTCGAGCAGGAGTCGGCGCTCTTCGAGGGCGAGGTCTCCTGCCGGGATCTCGCTCACTTCCTCCGGGCTAATTCCGGCCCGTTCGAAGATGCTGGATATGCGGGCGTGGGCGTACTGCACGTAGAAGACGGGGTTCTCGTCGGAGTGCTTTATGGCGAGATCCAGGTCGAAGTTCATCTCGGTCTTGTGGGAAGAGCGCACGTAGAAGTAGCGCGCCACGTCCTCCCCCACCTCGTCGAGCAGCTCGTCGAAGCCCACGACGTTGCCGGCCCGCTTGCTGAACTTGACCTGCTCTCCCTCGCGCACGAGCTTCACGAGCCGCACCAGCTCCACGTCGAGGAACTCGCGAGGCAATCCGAGCGCGACGAGACCGGCCCTGATTCGCGGCGGGTAGCCGGCGTGGTCGGCGCCGAGCACGTCCACAGCCGTCCGGAAACCACGCTCCCACTTGTCGCGGTGGTAGGCGAGATCGGGGGCCATGTAGGTGTACGAACCGTCGCTCTTGACGAGCACCCGGTCCTTGTCGTCGCCGAACTTCGAGGTCGCCAGCCACAGGGCGCCTTCGCTCTCGTACACGTGGTCGCCCCCCACAAGCTCGCGGACGATCTCCTCTACGGCGCCCGATTCGTAGAGGCTCTTCTCGTTGAAGAAGCTATCGAAACGGACCCGCACGCGGGCCAGGGTGCGCCTGATGTCGTCCATGCACCAACGGGTCGCGAAAGCGGTGATCTCACGCAGGGCCTCCTCGCGGTCCACATCCAGCAGGCGGCGGTCGTGCTCTCTGGCGATGTCCTCCGCTATCTCCTCCGTGTAATCGCCCATGTAAGCCGTTTCCGAGCCGGAGACGGGCCATATCTCCCCGTAGAGCCTGGCGTAGCGCGCGGCGACCGACTCGCCGAAGAGCCGGATCTGGTTCCCTCCGTCGTTGAAGTAGTACTCACGTGAGACGTTCCTGCCGGCCGTCTCCATGATCCTGGCCAGCGAGTCCCCGTAAGCCGCCTGACGTCCGTGCCCCACGTGCATTGGTCCCGTCGGGTTGACGCTCACGAACTCGAGCAATACCGGGTCCCCCGAAGGCTCTCGCCTACCGTACAGTTCACCCTCACGTAGCAGGGAACCAACCTCATCCCAGAGCGCTTCGGGAGAGAGCCTGAAGTTGACGAAGCCTGGTCCTGCGACCTCGGCCTCCCTCACGAATGGGGCGTCCAGGGCTTCCACCAGATTCTCGGCTACCTCCCTCGGGTTCCGCCGCAAAACCCTGGCATTGGCGAGGGCCACGTTGGTCGCGAAGTCGCCGTGGGCGGGGTCGTTCGGCCGCTCGACGTGGATGCCGTTCAACTCCACCCCGTAGGTTCTGTAGACGGCCTCCCGCACGGCGCCAGCCAGCCGCTCCTCGAAGCTCATTCCGAACCCCCGAGAAGCTCGTCCAAAAGCCGCCGGTTCTCCTCGGCGATCCGGAGGGTCTCCTCCCTGTCGTACTCGAAGCGGACCTCGAAGATATCGCCAGCGGAGACCTCTTCCGGTAGCAACTCGCGCGGCACGTCGAAGGTCGTGCGCCCATCGGGGTAGGGCAGGAGCACGGCCCAACCGTTGTCCTCGAACCTGTCTATCTGCACGCGCATATATGTGTATTTTAGCAGTCAGCTTTCAGCAGTCAGCTTTCAGCTTTTTGGCATCGCCAAGCCGAGCCCTGCTGACGGCTGATAGCTGCGGAGTGAAGCGACGCTACCAGTGGTATTTCTCGTTGCGGTGTATCTTTGCTGCCCGGTAGAGTTGTTCGAGGAGGACGACCCTG
Source organism: Rubrobacter sp. (assembly GCA_035563475.1). Taxonomy (GTDB): domain Bacteria; phylum Actinomycetota; class Rubrobacteria; order Rubrobacterales; family Rubrobacteraceae; genus Rubrobacter_D. The sequence goes on along the minus strand of DATMVF010000281.1, from coordinate 2,307 downwards.
GCGAGGGCATGTGGGAGTGTGATGCTGCCGAAGGACCACAGGGCGTTGGATCTTTGCAGTACTTCGGGGGAGAGGCCGAGCGGGCCACCGATCACGAAGGCGACGTGACTGCGGCCCGAGGCGCCGAGGGCTTCGAGCTTTAGGGCGAGTTTCTCTGATGGGTGCTGCTTACCTTTCTCCCTGTCGAGGGAGATCACGTACGCCTCTGTAGGGAGGCGCTTTAGGATGCGCTTTCCTTCTGCGGCTAGCACTTCTTTGGGGGAGAGGCGGTTCATGTCTTCTTCGGCGACCTCGACGATGGTTACGGGGAAGTAGCGGCGCAGTCGTTTTGCGTAGTCTTCGGAGGCTTCGGCGGCCCAGTCTTTTGGTTTTCCGACGGCGACGAGGGTGCAGCGGCTTATCATGCGCAATTGGGTAAGTCAGTTGTGGTAGGAGGTGCGAACCTTCTGTCGTAGTGGATTCCCGCTTTCGCGGGAATGACGGTTATGCTGGGAGCAGAGGGGTGGGCATTGTGCTCGCTGACCTTGTGCACCGCGGGAAAGTGGTCCTGCGTTTTCCGTATCAATCGATGCCGAAGAGCTGTCCTGCAGCCCCCCGCTCGCCGTAGTGGTAGACGTGTTCGGAGACCACCAGCGGGGCTCCTACTTCGATCCAGGGTGTTGGATGGCCGGCTATCGCAGCCCGAACCCTGACGGAGCCGTGGCCCGCTTCCCTGAGCGCCCGGTCTACGGTGCCACATGCCCGGGTCGGAGAGTTGTTGGTCTTGGAGAGGTGGGCGAGGACGAGGTCTTTGAGACCGTGCGGGGCCAGCGCCACGGCGGCGGCTGCCGCTTGCCGGTTCGAGAGGTGGCCGTGCCGGGAGCGGATCCGGCGCTTCAGGCTCGCCGAGTATGGGCCCCGACTGAGCCAGTCTGGATCGTGGTTCGCTTCGAGGACCACCGCCTCGGCCCCACTCATGCTCCGCAGTACATCGATTCCGGCCTCCCCGAGGTCCGTCGCCATCGCCACGGCTCTACTGCCGTCGGATACCCTGACCCCGTAGGTCATGGAGTCGTGCGGGACCTCGAAGAACGTCACCCCAAGGTCTTCGACGGAGCACGGCTCTCCCGAGGCTACCGTAAACGCGCCGAGGGACTCGCCGACACCGGGCGCGGCGAAGACCTCGATATCGTGGTCGCGCACCAGAGCAGGGACGCCGCAAGTGTGGTCGGTGTGTCCGTGGGTCAGCAGGACGGCGTATACGTCGGTAAGGTTTCTGCCGATTTGGGCCAGAAGGGCGTTTATCCGCCGTGGCGGGAGTCCGGCGTCGACGAGGAGGCCGCCCGATTCCGTCTCTATGTAGGTCGCATTGCCAGAGCTTCCGCTCGAAAGTACACTCAGCCGCAAGTCAGTCCTCTTCAGGTTGGGCGTTTGATCTGCGGGAACGAGGCCCGATCAGATCTTAGCACGCTGCGTTCAGGTGCTCGTACAGATGACTTCGACCTGGACGATCAGGCGCTTCTCGTGATTCGGATCCGACGTCCGGGCACGGGCTGATCCGGAGCAGCCGTATTGCCGTAGAATCAGGGTATGGCTGAAAGGGGAAGACAGTACCTGATCCTCGCTGATGAGGATTTGATCTCCCTTGTCGAGGCGGCTGATGCCGAGGCGTTTGCGACGCTGTATGATCGCCACAGCCGCGCAGCCTTCTCCCTGGCTTACAGGATGATGGGGGAACGCCAGGCCTCCGAAGACCTGACCCAAGACGCGTTCTTGAAGGTCTGGCGCGGCGCCAGCAGCTATCGCGCGGATCGCGGCAGCGTGCGAACCTGGATCCTCTCCATAGTCCACAACCGCGGTATAGACCAGATCCGTTCCCAGGCTAGCCGGCGCAGGACGCAAGAAAGAGTCGAAGCCTCGGCCCCACGCTCCCAACCGAGCGAGGCCTTCGCGGAGGCCTGGAGGAACTCACAGCGCGACCAGGTCAGGGAGGCTCTCAACACCCTCCCGTCAGAGCAGCTCAAGATACTAGAGCTGGCGTACTTTTCCGGGTACACGCATGTGGAGATATCCGACCTTCTCGGCCTGCCTCTCGGGACGGTCAAGGGCAGGATGCGTTCGGGAGTGAAAAAGATCAGGGACTACTTCGACTATCCCACGTTTCCTCGACGCCAGGAGGCGAGGCCGGGTGACTAGAAGCGCGTCCTTAGCCACCATCGGCGAGAGGACGCACTGCTTCCGGGGGCGGGAAGATGCTCAAGGGTTCGCGGCGGTCCGAGGGAGCGGGTTCTGAAGGACCAAATGTCAAGCGGAAATTCTCTGAAGTTG
>DATMVF010000280.1:0-3681 GCA_035563475.1 Rubrobacter sp. | reverse complement strand
CCTTCCTCACTGGTGGGTCTCGGACCGGCGAACGTGAGGATAGATGAGGGAGCTGGTCTCGTTACCCACATCATCTCCGTCGACCGCTTCAGCAACGCCAGACTCTCCATCATGCAGGAGGAGTCGGGGCTCGAGTATGGTGACGCCCTGAAAGTAGACGCCGGTGACGGCGGGATGGCGGTTCGATACGTCGAGACATTCGGGTCGGCCAAGGCCGGCGAACTGGTGCTCGTCCCCGACTCCCACTGGCGCCTGAGCCTCGCCATAAACAAAGGTAGCGCGGCCCAGGCGCTCGCGCTCGAGATCGGAGGAAAGGTACGTTTGATACTCCCGGCGGATCACGGTGCCTGAACGCCGGAACTCCGGGGCGGGTCCTCCGGTGGACCGGGAGAACGCTACCCTCGCGCCCGGAGAGCGAAACAGGATGCTGCGGGCGGCGGCGCTGCGCCCCATCAACGTCACGATGCTCGTGATCGGGGCGGGCGCCTTCCTGACCACCCTTGCGTGGTGGTTGGTGCCCTTGACCATCCTGACCTACGCTGCGCTGGTCTTCCTGGCGGCGAGAGACCCTATCTTCCAGCGCAAGGTCCTCGGTAGAGGCGAGGTTCCCAAGACATCGCCGAACGCCGTAGAGAGCACCGAACTCTCTCCCGAGCGCCGCGCCCGCTGGCTCCCCCGCGGAGAGACCCGCCAGAGGGTGGAGGCGGCCCTCGGTGTCTACCGCAAGGTCGTCGCCGCCATCGAGACCTCAGACGACGTAACCAGGTCGGTCCTCGACGATGCGGTCCCCAGGCTGCACGCCGCAGCGGACAGGCTCGTGGACGTGGCCCAAGGTAGAGAGAGGGCCGCCGAAGTCGCACGAGACCTCGGCCAGGATACCGCCTCTGCCACGCCGACCACCGCAAGACAGGAGAACCTGCGCGAGCTCGAAAACAGGATAAGCGCCGCAGACGCCGAGATCTCCGATACATACCAGGAGCTTCTGGACCTCAGGGCCAAGGTCGTCCGGATCTCCATAGATAGCGAGAACCCTGCCCGGACCAAAGACCTCAACGCCTCACTCGACGGCCTCAATGCCAGGCTCGAAGCCCTCAGCGAACTCATGGTCCCGCAAGAAGAGAGCTAGTCAGCACGCCGCCTGCGGCGGCTCTCAGCACTTCAGCTAGTCAGCAAGAATGCGGTAGGCGAACAGAAGAGATGACAACCGGTCGAAGATGGACCAAACTTACGTCCTTGACAGAGCGGCGAAGCCGTGTGATGGTCTCGCCACTTCGACAGAATGCTGACTAGCCGACAAGCGAAGCCCGAAGGGCTGAGCGTGCTGAAATGCTTGCAAAGAGGTCTTGACCTCTTTGCAAACTAGGCCGAGCTCGCCCGCCAGCCCTGGCCGTCGGTCTCTTCGTCGACGACCTCGGAGCGGGGCGCAGGCCGACGCACGGGCACACCGCCCAACTCCTGCCTGGACTCCTCCACGGAGATGAGCGAGTCCTGGAACCAGTTCTCCAACTGACCCATGACGCGGTCCCGGTAAACCTCCGAACCGCCGGACACCTCCTCGGCGTAGCGCTCCGCCCCATCTATGACCTCTCCGGCCCGACGCTCGGCCCGCCGGAGGAGCTCCGTCTCGGGGACCAGCGCATCAGCGCGCTGGTGGGCTTCCTCGATTATGCGCTGGGCCTCCTCCTCCGCCGCAGCGACAGTGGCCCCGCATTCCCGGCGAAGCGCCTCGGCTTCAGCCAGCTCAGGGGGTAGAGATCCCCTCAGCTCGTCCAGCATCACAAGCAGATCAGACCGATCCACAACAGCCCGGCCTTTGCTCATCGGTACACCGGATGCATCCTGAAAGATCGCCTCCAGCTCGTCCAAAACTCCGCTTATGTACTGCATGTCCTCTCTCATGGCTCCAACCCTAGCACGCTCTCACAGCCTACGCTAGGCTTTCTGAAAGTATTTTTCGATGCTTTACCTCATTGTCAGGTTTAATTTTATCTTAGAGTTAAGTGTAACTTTGTTTCACGAAAGTAAAGATCTCTACCGCAACCTGAGGAGCCCGGTTTTTCGCTTTATTGGTGGGGTTCTGGGAGTTATCCACAGGGGTTTTCCACTCTGGAGCAGTGGTCGACCCGTTAGAAGGGAGAGTGAAGCGCGGCAGCACTTTGAAGTCTTGGATCTCCGGGATGCCCGCGGCCAGGAAGGGGTGCATACGACCGTCGAGTACCCGGCGAAGTCTTCTGCGAGGAAGATCGTGCGCATACCTTGTTGCTGCTCCGAGAGGTAGCGCTCATATTGCGAGCGGGGCTTGTCCCATACGAGGCTGTTGAAAGCCGAGGGCTCTATATCCGACGGTTGGCTATGCCGGCGGCGATAACGGCGAATACCATCGCGATCAGTGGCCGCGGGTTGAGTGCGCCCGCGAGGAGATCCGGCGCCAGCAAGACCAGGAACGGTACGGCCGTGGCCAGGACGGAGATGACGATCGCCAGTGGCCCGCCGTTACGGCCCCCGGCGCGGTTGATCAGAACGCCGGCCCCGTAACCGGCCGCGGCCGAGATCAACCAGGTGAATGGGAGGAGGAAGAGCACGTACGCAACGGGGATACCGGCGAGAGCGACCCCGGCGCCGGCGAGGATACTCTTTACGACCTGATCCGTCTTCATGACGCCGGCCCGCGCTCCCCTCGGCAGCCTTGCATCGTCGGGGCACTTTATCCCGACGTCGGTGGCCACCATGCACTCGGTGCAAATGGGCCGCCCGCACGTGGCGCATGAGACTCGCGTCTCCCTTTTCGGATGCCGGTAGCAGTGCATAGGCTCGGCCATCAGCGATCCTTCCTCCCGCTCCGCGCAAGCTCGCCACGGGGCATCAGGACCAGCTCTCTCTTGTAGCTCTGATGGACTTCGGAGATCAGGCGGCTGTGCTCCCGTTCCTTGCGGTCCAGCTCTTCGCGCAGAGCATTCACTTCGGCTTTCAACTTCGCTACCTGGCGCTCGAGGTCGATCACCTTGCCAACACCGGCGAGGTTCATCCCCATCTCCTGGGTCAGCCTCTGTATGTAGCGGCCGAGGTCCACGTCCTCCTGCGAATAGAGCCTGGTGTTCTTTATACTCTTACGCGGGCGGAGAAGACCCTTCTGCTCGTACATCCTGAGCGTCTGCGGATGCACCCCGATAAGCTCTGAAGCTATCCCGATCATGTACACCGGACGCTTTCTGAGGCTCACGATCCCACCTTCTTGAATAGATCCTCCCTGACATCCTCATCCCGTTCTTCGGCGAGGGCCTCCAGGATCTCGCGTTCCCGCCGCTTGAGCTTCTTCGGCACTACCACTCCTACCCGCACGATGAGGTTTCCCTTCTGCGCGCCATCGTTCCTCACCCTCGGCGCTCCCGCGCCCCTTACCTTGAACTGCTTGCCGTCCTGCGTACCGGCGGGCAACTTCACCTTCACCGTGCCGCCGCCGGGCCTGGGCACCTCGATCTGCGCCCCCAGCGCCGCCTCCACAAAGCTGACAGGAACCTCGACCACAAAGTCGTCGCCGCGCCGCCTGAACACGGGATGCTCCTCGACCCGCGTCACGACGTAAAGGTCTCCCGCAGGCCCACCTCTCCTGCCTGCGCTTCCCCTGCCAGGGATCCTTACCTTCATTCCATCCTTCGCCCCGGCCGGAATCCTGACCTTGAC
>DATMVF010000279.1:0-2174 GCA_035563475.1 Rubrobacter sp. | reverse complement strand
AGGCGACCGCACTCTCAGGCGAATCGCCCTCGACGATGGCCTTCTGCACGACCTGAGAGAGCATGTTCTCAGCGGAGATCTGGCCGATCCCTTCGGGGATCTGGTCGCCGGTGAAGCCGAAGAGGTACCCGTACTTGGACTACTCGACCATGAGGTTCACCGCTTCGGGATACTTCCCGAGCACCTCCGAGTCTTTCCAGGCCGGGGAGTCGCCGTCCTCCGTCACGGGCAGGAACAGGCCCGGTTCGGCGAGAAGGATGTCCGCGTAGTTCTTGGGCTCGAGGATGAACGTCATGAACTCTTTGACGCCCTCGAGCTTTTCCTCCTCCTGGGTATAGGTCATGGCGGCGTTCGAGTAGTAGATGCTCCCCCGCTCGCCGTCCGGCGGCCACGGCACCGGCGCGACGCCAAGGTCGCTGGCGGGTCGGCCCGATTCTTCCTCAAAGGGTCCCAGGAACTGGCCCTTCTCGATGGCCATGGCGAGTGAGCCGTTGTTGAGAGCAGCCTGAGGCTCGGCCCACGTCCAGGAGTTGCTCCCCGGCGGGGAGAACTGCGAGAGCTCCTTGTAGAACGCCAGCGTCTCAACGTTGTTGGGTGTGTCGAAGTTGACGTTCCCGCTCTCGTCGAACATTTCCTTGCCGCCGTTGGTGATCATGAACGTGTAGAACTCTTGGTCGGTGTAGAGGTGCTTGCTCGAGGTGATGCCTATGCCGTGCTCGTTGCCCTGGGTGAGCTGCTCGGAGTACTGGCGCAGTTCGTCCCAGTTGCGCGGCGGACTCTCCGGATCGAGGCCGGCGGCCTCGAACATGTCCTTGCGATACCAGAGCATCTGGATCATGCCGAAGATCGGCACCGCCCAGGTGTGCCCCTCGTTCTCGTAGGGCTGCAAGGCGGCGGGCAAGAACGGATGTGAGGAGTCGATCTCCTTAACGATATCCTCCACCGGCTGTACCGCTCCGGTCTCCATGATCGCCACGGTGAGGTCCGGTATGGAGAAGTGGATGTCGGGTGGTTCGCCCGCCTGTATAGCCGAGGTTATCTTCTGGTAGACGTCCTCGTAGTTCTGGACCTGCTGCGTGACCTTGAAGTTGTCCTGGGACTTGTTGAAGGCGTCTATGACCTTCTGAAACTGCTTGACGCGGTTTGGCGGTTGCTCCTGGTGCCAAAGGATCAGCGGCACCTTACCGCTCGAGGTCCCCCCACCCGCACCGCAACCGGCGAGCCCTAGGAGGGACGCCCCGGCGAGGCTCGTCCCCCCGATCCTCAAGAAGTCCCGGCGGCTCATCCTGCCGAGCATCCGTGCGCTCGCTAGATTTTCTCTAGTCATCTTCTCACTCCTTTCCCGTACGCGCTGTCTTGTCACGCATCGATTTGTAGCCGAACTCCTCCAAGTACTCTTTCGCCTCGACCACGACCCGGTCGAAGTCCGCCAGCCCCAGACCGGCGGGCTCACCCACGCCAATGTTCCCCCCGACCTGCCACCCCTCCCACTCGACGCTACAGTAACCGGAGAAGCCGATCTCCTCCAGGGCCTCACGGGTCTCAGCGAAGTCCACCAGCCCGCCGCCCATCCAGGTGTGGTTGGTCTGCGCGATGGAGGGCAGCCCGATCTCGTCCTTCACGTGCACGATGTCTATGAGGTCGCCGAGCTCCATGATGGCCTCTTTGACCCCCACGAAGGGCTTTACGGTGGTGTAGAAGGTCCCGGTGTCCACCGTTGCCCGGACGTTCTCCCGGTCCACCTCATCGATGAGCCGCAGCAGGAGCGGAACCCGGTTCACGATGCTTCCCTGCAACAACTCGATGCTCACGTTCACACCCTTGTCGGCTGCGTAGGTCGCGACCTCGCCCACCGCCCCCACGGCCTGCGCCCAGGCATCCTTGCGGCTCAGGAGGATGTTCAGCGGCGGGTCGTAGTAGCCGTCGCCGAGAAGGGTGCAGACCGAGCTCGCCCCGAGGTCCGCGGCGGCGTCAACGGCCTTCTTGAACCCCGCTATCCCACGCTCACGGTCGAAGTGGCGCGGCGAGACGAAGGTCGAGTGCGCCCCGATGTAACCGAACTCGAGTCCCAACTCGCGTAGTTTGGCAGGGAACTCCTCGGCGAAGGCCGGGTACTCGCCTTCGGGGATCTCCTGGATTTTTCCGAAGATCACGTCTATGCCGTCGTATCCGCA
>DATMVF010000278.1:0-2407 GCA_035563475.1 Rubrobacter sp. | reverse complement strand
TCTTCCCGGCGAGATCTTCGAGAGCATCCACCGTGATAGAGGGAACGTGCCCGCCGCCAAGGGCCTCTACCACGAGCCCGGCGTATCCCTGCCGTTCTATCTCGGGAAGCAGCCTCCCATCGTCGCCCAGAGTGAAGGTGTGCAGCGCCACGGGACGGTCCTGTGCGTCTCCGGGCAGCGTTATCTTGTGCCGTCCGACCGGGCGTAAAACCACCCTGGGAATGTCCTCGGAAACCCAGCCTACCGGCCCGACCGGTTCGGAGCGGAAGGTCGCCGGGTTCGAGGTGTGCGTCTTGCGCACGAACCGCGCCGCGTGGATCTCGTCGTTCAGGACGACTACTGCGCCAAGCTCCCGAGCCGCCTCGCTCACCGCGACCTGAATTGAAGCCAGCAGGTTGGCCGGGCCGTCGGCGCCGGGGAGCGTGGGGTTGCGCATCGCCCCCGTGACCACCACGGGAGCGTTGCGATCCACCAGAAGGTCCAACACGAAAGCTGTCTCCTCTATGGTATCGGTGCCCTGCGTGACGACGGCTCCGCTCGCCCCCTCGTCGATGCGGTCCTCGATCTCCGAGGCGAGCTCGACGAGATCATCCACCGTCAACTCACCGGACGCAGCCTGACGGAACGAGATCGCCGAGACCTCGGCAACCTCCGCTATCTTGGGCACGTCCGAGACCAACGCCTCCCCGGTCAGCGTCGGCTCTACACCTTTCCCCCCGGAATCGGTCGAAGAGATGGTTCCTCCCATGGAGAAAACCGCCACCCGCGGAAGTGCCAAAGCTCCTCCTCTCGTCTCCACTTTACCCCATTAGTCTGACAAATATATTAACGGGGCTGGAAGCGCCGATCAAACGCCGGGCGGGTACGCGAGCGACCGTATCTCAGGTTGAGCGTGAACGTCGGTCTCTTGTACAATAACTTTGGTCAGACAAAAGGGGAAGACGAAAGGGAAAGGTGGGGTGTATGGCCGAGAAGGAAATCTTTTGCTCCATCGGCATCGACATCGACGCCGTTGCAGGCTGGCTCGGGTCCTACGGTGGTGAAGACTCGCCCGACGACATCTCGAGAGGCATGTTCTCTGGCGAGGTAGGTACGCCGCGGTTGCTCAAGCTCTTCGAGAAGTACGACCTCAGGACGACCTGGTTCATCCCGGGGCACTCCATCGAGACGTTCCCGGATCAGGTAAAGATGGTCGTTGACGCTGGGCACGAGGTCGGGAGCCACGGCTACTCCCACGAGAACCCGGTGGCGATGACACCGCAGCAGGAGAGGGACGTACTGGAGAAGTGCCTGGAGCTGATCGAGAACGTGGCAGGCAGGAAGCCGGTCGGCAACGTGGCGCCGTGGTGGGAGGTCTCCGCCACGACCAACGAGCTTCTCCTCGAGTACGACTACAAGTACGACCACAGTCTCCAGCACCGCGACTTCACCCCGTACTACGCGCGGGTGGGCGACTCGTGGACCAAGATCGACTACTCCAAGACGGCCGAGGAGTGGATGAAGCCGCTCGTGCGTGGCGAGGAGATAGACCTCGTCAAGATCGGGGGCAACTGGTACCTCGACGACCTGCCGCCGATGATGTTCATCAAGGGCTCCCCGAACAGCCACGGCTTCGTCAACCCGCGCGACATCGAGGAGCTGTGGCGCGACGAGTTCGACTGGGTCTACCGTGAGATGGACTACGCGACGTACTGCCTGACCATCCACCCGGACGTGTGCGGCAGGCCGCAGTGCCTCTTGATGCTCGAGCGCCTGATCGAGTACATCAACGGCCACGACGGCATCCGCTGGGTGACGATGGAGGAGATCGCCGACGACTTCGTCCAGCGCTACCCGAGGTCCCAGCCGAACCACGACCCTGGCATCAACATGTACGGCGTCGAGACCCCGGCCGCGGAAGGGGTCTCCTCCTAGGAGAAGGAGACTTCTTCTATGTGCGTGCTTTGCGGACAGGATTTCGTCGCTCGGGTCCACTGGACCGACCGGCACGTCGAGGACCGGGCGCGGGCTGCCGAGCCCGGCTTCGACCCGGTCGCGTTCCAGGGCGACCGGCGCCGTGACCGCGCCCATCGGGTCGTCCTCACCAACGAGGTGCTGCGCCACTACGGCCTCCGCGTTGATGACTGGAGCGGGAGCAAGTACGTGCTCCGCGACCGCAAAGGGCGTTCGGAGATTATCCAGGACCTCGGCTCCCTCTGGCCCGCCGCGGCGAAGCTCGCAGACCGGACCCTAGATCCCCTGGACCCGGTCCTGTGGGAGAGGCTGGGCGGAGAGCCGGCGTTCGCCGCGGCGGACAGCGGGTAGGCTCATGGAGGGCAAGACCAGGCGTCCGGTGACGGTCGTTACCGGTTTCCTCGGCAGCGGCAAGACGACCCTTCTCGCGCGGGTGCTCTCGGCGCCGTCGATG
>DATMVF010000277.1:0-18517 GCA_035563475.1 Rubrobacter sp. | reverse complement strand
GTCCTGACCAAAGGGCACAGGATCTGTGTCCAGACCTTCAAGGAGGGTCACTATTTCCTCCCCGGCGTCCCTGACGGCCCACGCATACCCGAGGGCTACGGCAAAGCCGGCGGTCTGCCCAATACCCACTACTTTGGCAGGGCCGCCGATGTGTGGTGGGTTGACGGCAAACCCGTCGAAGGCAACGCCACCGCACCGGGCATCCTGGAGGTAGGCAAGATTCTCGCCGGCATACCGCCTGGGAGGAGGCCTGACCAGATAATAGGACCGCCCGGGTGGACTAGAGATCTGGGGTACGGACGTCAGGACGGCTGGGTACTGGCCCCCGACCAGCTGGAGTTGCATAGAGATCATATCCACATCGGTTATCTTGATCAGAGTGGTCCGGCTAACAGCAAGAGGTTTCGGCTCTTGGGGGTTAGGCGGGTCTACATCGCACGCGTAGATCACCTCGATAACAACAGGGACGAGGGATCTGGATAGTGTGGGCTAGCACGATCCGGGACGACCACACCGTGCAAACGACGGGCCCCGGACGCTTAGCCGGCATCTTTGCCTGTTTCCAGGCGCATCACCAGCTCGACGGTGTGGTGGTCTGGGTTTCCCGAGACGCGTACCTCGTCGACCATGCGCTCGATCAGGAACGCTCCCCAGCCCCGCGCCGTCTGCGACCCCTCCAGCTTGGCCTCCAGGTTCGGTCCCTTCGCCCTCAGGCTCGGTAGGGGGCCGCTACCCCGGTCGGTGATGCGCACCAACAGGCGTTCTTTCAGGAGCCATACCTGGATCCTGACGGGGACTTCGGGATCGTACCTGTTGCCGTGCTCCATGGCGTTCATCGTCGACTCGGCCACGGCGGTCTCGAGCCTTGCCAGACGCTGTTCGGACAGGGGCAGTTCCTGTACCGCATCGGAGACCTTCTCCATGGCCGTGCGTTCGTTCCCCGGCTCGCTGGGAAGGGTAAAGTCGGCGAGGACTCGTAGCTCTGCAGCACCGGTTATCCCATCCGGTTGCGGGGCCTCGAGATCTCTCACTCCGGCCCTGGATCTCTCCAGGGTGACCAGGGTGATGTCGTCCTCCTGCTCCGAGTCCGTTCCCGTGAAGCGGGTCAGTTCGGCCAGCAGAAAGTCGACGAGCTCTTCGCCGCTACCGGAGCTCTGGGACATGATCAGCTTCCTGAGGCGCGGGAAGCCGAACATCTCGCCTTCGGGGTCGTGAGCCTCCACCAGCCCATCACTGTAGAAGAGGAGGTCGTCCCCCGCCGCGAGAACGGACTCTTTCTCCTCGTAAGGCATGCCCGGCATTAGGCCGAGCGGCATGCCCCTCGCCATGAGCTCCTGTGCATCTCCGTTCCGCTGCAGGTAGGGAGGGTCGTGGCCGGCGTTGGCGTAGACGAGCCGGCCACTCTTTGGGTCGAGGATGCCATAGAAACAGGTGACGAACGTGCCTGCCGGGATGTATGCATACAGGACCTCGTTGGCCTCTGCCAACACCTGGCCTGGGGCGATGTCTCCCCTTCGGGCGACGGCGCGAAGCACGCTCTGGGTGTTGGCCATCACCAGGGCCGCCGCGATACCCTTGCCCGAGACGTCGCCGATGACGATGCCCAAACGACCGTCGTCCAGGTTGAGGAAATCGTAGAAGTCGCCCCCCACCTCTCTTGCGGGTTGGTAGTGGTAGGCTATCTTCCAACCCTCGAGTTTGGGCAAGTCCTTGGGGAGCAGGGCGTGCTGGATGCTTCGCGCCGTCCCCAGTTCCTGCTCGACCGAATAGTAGAAGCTCTCCAGTTCCTTGTTTGCCTCCTCGAGGTCCTCGCTGTAGTGCTCGGCCCTGGTGCGGCTACGCACCACCAGCAAGGTGATCCCGAATAACAGCAGGCTCATCAGCAGGCCGCTGACGAGTACGAAGGGAGGCAGGTTACTCTCGGCCCCCTCTTCGAATGCCTGCAGCGTAGTAAAGTACAGGGTCCACTCGCGGCCTGCTACCTCTATCCGGCTCTCATCGAAGAAGAGATACTCGTTCCTCTTCTTCTCGTCGGTCCTTATGCCGTCGCGGTCGTATAGCAGCGTGTTCGGCGCCTTAACCCCGCCGTCGTAGACCTCGAAATCAATCGGCGGGTCGAATGATCCCTTGAAGATCCCATCCAACAGCTCGTCGCTCTTGAAAGATCCAACGATGAACCCTCTGAGGGCCCGCCGGCGCTCAGCGACGCTCCCCAGCGGCTCTTCCTCCTGGTAGATAGGGAGGTAGACGAAAAACCCCCGACGCAGGGCGAGGTCTGCAATGGAGCTTTCGGGGGCTGCGCTGAGCACGTAGACCGCCTTTGTGGCCCGGGGCTCTCCGGAATCGCGCGCCAAATCCATGGCCTCCCTGTGCATCTTATCGGCATAGAGATCGTAGTTGAGCATGCTCTGGTTGGCCTCACTGAGGGGACCGGTGTGGGCAAGGGGGAAGTACACGGAACGCTCCCCGCCGGGGGTCAGGTCGGGCCGCATACCGGGCAGACCTTCATCCCGCATCATGCGCAAAAAGGCTTCTCTTTGCTCGGGGTCCACCCGCTGGGCGTAGCCCAGGGCTTGTAGACCCTGGAATCGACCGGCGGGTTCTATGCCCTTGACGTAATCGCTCCAATCCGTTCTGGTGACCGATTCGGAGGCGTAGTACAAGCCGCGGGCGCCGAACATAGCGTCGAGGTACGCCTTGGTGCGGCGCTCCAGAGCCTCCTGGGTGGCCTGGGTGCTATCTTCGAAGCGGGTGCGGTGCTGCTCCTCGACGGTCTGGCGCACGTAGTACCAGGCGATGACCGTCAAAAGGAGTGCTATGAGCAGCACCCCGTAGGCTGCCGTTCCGCGGCGCAGGTAACGCCAGACACGGGTGAGTCCGGACCGCAGCGCCGTCAAGCCGCCATCGGACCGACTCACCTCAACCCCTGGCCGCGAGGTCTCGTGATTTCTGGTGGAGTTACAGGAGTTCTTGCCAGGTTCACCGCAGATTCGTCCTTCAGTCGTGGGCTGTCGGTATCACCTCTACGCACCTGTTCGTCCCATCTCTAGGCACTTACTCACCCCATCCTACACCGTTAGCGTCTCTGGTTCGTTACGAAAACCGTTACGAAGCCTGGTTTATACGGAATCGGTTGGAGGGTTTGGTGCCCGGTGGGTCGGGTAGCCGAGGGTGCGTTGAACCTCGCCCGGCCTACACTTTCCATCACATTACCGGTCGCGCCTGTCGAGGCTGGCGGTCAATAAGGATTCGCTATTCTGCCCTCTCGCCGTTTCGAAGCTCGTCGGGGTGCAACCACAAGGAGACTTGCACCCGGCTCATTCGCACGTCTCGACCGCCGCGAGCTGATCCAGGAGCTCGAAGTCAAAGAGGTTCGCCGCTCTAGGGCAGGCCACTTGTAGGCGCTGGACTTCGCCTCGCCGGCGTCTGTGGTCGGCTCCGAAAATGGGCTGTAACTCTTTCGCCTGACACTAATGTCGAAGTCTCTGGAGCGTCAGCAAGGTAATGTCGTCCTCTTGTTCCCAGTTATCTCCGGTGAACCGCTCCAGTTCGGCAAGCAGAGAATCTATCAACTCGGCACCTTCTGAATGTGTGCCGACGAACCTCTCTATTCGTCGGAAACCGAACATCTCGTGGTGTTGGCTGTGGGCCTCGGCCAGCCCATCGCTGTAGAGGAGGACGCCCTCCCCGGGCTCGAGGGTGATCTCCTTCTGTTCGTAAACCATGCCAGCCATCAAGCCCAGGGGCATGCCGGTAGCCCGGAGTTTACCGACACCGCTGGCGTGGCGCACGAAGGGTGGGTCGTGTCCGGCATTGGCGTACTGCAGCCGACCGGTCTTGCTATCCAGTAGGGCTGCCAGACAGGTGACGAACACGTTGGGAGGGATATCCGGAAAGAGTTCGTCGTTGACCCTTTGTAGTATCTCTCCGGGCGAGCCCAGATGGTAGGCCGACCGCAGCATCGTGCGGGTGATCGCCATCACGATGGCAGCAGGCACGCCCTTGCCGCTAACGTCCCCTATGATCAAGCCCAGGCGGCCATCCGGCAGCTGAAGGAGGTCATAGAAGTCGCCACCAACCTCACGTGCGGGCTGATAGTGGACCGCGATCTTATACCCTTCGAGCTCAGGCAGCGACTTCGGCAGGAGGGTGTGCTGGATCATTCGCGCGACCCGTAGCTCCTGTTCGATGCGCTCCCTCTCCTTGGCCACCTCCTGTTCTCTGGCCATGGCGCTCTTGAGTTGCTCGGTACGCTCTGCAACCCGCTTCTCGAGGTCCCTATTTAGCTGCCTGACCTCTTCCTCTACCCGCTTGAGCTCGGTGATGTCATGATACATCGCGTAAGTGCCCACATGGTCCCCGCCCACGTTCACCGGAACGGCCAGGAGTTCCACATCCACGAGTGTTCCGTCTTTGCGGCTACGCCGAGTGACGACGTCGACTCGCCTGGCGCTCGCGGTCTGCCGTGTGTACTCCAAAACTTCCGCGTGCATCTGTGGTGTCCCGGCAAGCAGGTCGTCAATACTGCGCCCGATGGCCTGGGCTTGGGTGAAACCGAACAATCTCTCGGCCGCCGGGTTCCACGAAACAACATTTCCACCGAGGTCCACGATCGCGATCGCCACTGGGCTGTTTAGCACCAGCGACTCGAAGTATTCCTTCTGCCGGCGCAATTCACTCTGGGAGCGCACAAGCTGGTCGTTTTTCTGTTCCACCTGTAGGTGGGTGCGTTGCAGCCGGTTGTAGAGCCGCGCGTTCTCCACGATGGTGAGGACCTGCCGCAACACCATCAGACCGATGAGCAGCGCTCCCCCGAGATAAACTCCTGTCGCCAGGCTGCCGCTCCCGGCAGATTGTCGCCAGGCATAGACGACGAGGATGCCCACCGCGGGCACGAGAACGTAAGGCATCAGCGCGGTCCACACTCGCTGTTCGGGGAGAGGAGATGCGGTGCCAGACGTATCGACATACTCCCCTGGTGTCATCGTCACCTCCTCGCCAGGGGCCAGCCGTGCGGCGAAGGCGCCCAGGGCTACGAGCATGTACCCCAGCGACCAGCCTATATCGGGGAGCGTTCCCGTGGCATAGGCGTCGTGCAGCGACCAGTACGCGAAGTTGCTGTCTGCTATCACGATAAGGGTCAGGCCGAGCGCCAAGATGCGCACGGCGGGTAGGAGAGTGAGCTCCTCAGGTCGCGAAGCGAGTATTATCAGGCAGGCGATCAGGAAGATGCCGGCCAGTGGGTAGGCCGAGGACACGGCCTTCGCGAGTATCGTCTCGGACCCCTGCTGCATGATCGGCCCGAGGATGAAGTACCAGCTGAAGGTGACGGCTGCCGTCATGGACATCAGGCCATCGAGCGCTATGCGGGTGCGAGATGCGACCGGAATCGGGCGGGAAGGTAGAAACAGTATGCCCAAAAGCAAGAAAGGGTATACGCTCAAATAGCCTATGTCGGCGATAGAGGGCAGCGGTGGCGGCCGGCCCAGCACCCACTCGTAATAAGTGAAGACCATCTGTCCGAATACCCAACTGAGGATGCCCAGGCCAAGCAAGACGGGAGCCCAACGCTGCCCTCTCCTCACCGCAGTCCCCACGTGCGCTTGGGAAGCTCCTCGCTCCCACACGCGCCTTAGTAGTCCACCGAAGCACAAGGGTAGCGCGAGCAGCGGACCAATGAACTGCGCCGCGTTGACCACGAGGGCGAGTGTGACGTCGCTTATAGGTTTGAAGAGCACCAGGGCAACGAGCAGGCCGTTGAACAGCAGGATCAAGCCGGCGGCACGCCGAACGAGACGCGTGTTGGCACCATTCTGTGGTGGGCGTGTTTTCCGCGCTGTGCTCGCTTTCATCCTCTGTGTGCTCTACCGTCGTGGTGCGGTTACGATCGTTGGTCTTTCCTTACTCTCCGCTGACTCGGAGTCCCTATCCGGCGGTGTGCTCATTACACATCCTTCCGGACAACGAAAAGAGCTTAACCTACGTACGAGGCCGACGCATCATCCGGATGAGTGATTCTTGCACTGAACGTTATCACGGCATGGGCAGGCGGTTCGACTTCGACCAGACGATAGGCTTCTTGAAAAACCCCTGCGCTCAGGTGTCAGGTTCTCCCGCGACGAGCCGCAACGCGACCGCCGCGCCAGCGGGCAAGGTTACCATCGATCACTTCACAGCATTGCACTATGGTCGACGCGAAGATCACCCGCAACGCGTTCTGAAGCTTTTCCATCGTGGCACAACACCTCCCTACCGTAACTCGTGAAGCGTAGACAATCAACGCCCACAACGTGGTCCTCATATTTGCAAGAATGTTCGCCGGCGGATCACAGCCGCAATCAAGTGACGTTCCCAAGGACCTCGTATCTGCTTTGCACCAGGCCGTTCTCGAACTGCCGCGTTTCGAGATGGCGCAATCCGATGTCGTGAGAAAGCGGTCCGAACAGCGGGATGCCGGTACCGATAAGGATGGGGATCTTCGTGAGGATCAGTTGGTGAATCAGCCCATCGCGAAGGAATCCTTGGATGGTCCTCCCGCCGTCGACGTACAGGTGCCCGTATCCGCGCTCTGCAAGACGCTGGACCACTTCCCGCGGCGCCACCGACATGGCCTCGACCGTACGGGCGATGGCGTCGGGGATTTCTACGTGCCGACTGCTGAGAACGGTCACGGGCTTTTCGCCGTAAGGCCACGAACCAAAGGACAACGCCAACTCGTAGGTGCTCCGTCCCATGACGATCGCATCCACAGAGTCTATAAACTCCTGGTACCCGTAATCCTCGCCACCCTCCTCATCGCCCTCGTCGGGAAGCCAGTCGATGCCGCCATCCTCCCGCGCGATAAAGCCATCGACGCTTGTTGCGATGTATACGGTTGCTCTCATGCTCTCCTCGGTATCGTTCTCGTCGCTTAACCTGTGGTGACCATGCGCTCACCCTAACACGTCACTCACGTCGTTCGGGCCTGGTACACCGCCGGATGGTCGCTGAGAAGTCCCGTCGAGCCACGCAGTGATCCTCCAGCTTGTGCCAACGCGAGGAACGAGCGTCATGCTCCATCCGCCAGCCTGACTCTTTGGGTTATGTCCTTTGGCGTGAGCGTCTCGTCGAGCCAGTCGAAGACGACCTGGTGCAACAGCGGGAAGTTGTTGACGTGGGTATGCGCCTCGGCACCCTCCTCGGCCGTCAGAACGCGCATCGCCTTCTTGGGGTGCTCCAGGTGGTCGAAGACGAACTTGGTCTGCCCGAGCGCCTCCGGCGGGTCACCCTCTGCTGCCAGACACAGCATGGGACACTGTATCGCCCCAACGTCCACGGGTTCGCCCTCGGTAACACGGACGGCTTCCAGGAGCGATCCCTTGCCCGACTGCCAGGCGAACTTGTCCATGTTGTTCTTGCCGGCCTTGTTGAACCTACCCGATATCTCTAACAGCCAGCGCGAGACGCCGCTGTGCGACTCGTCGAGCAAAAAGTTCGGGATGGCCTCGGTGATGAGCCGGTAGATGTCGTAGATGGGCGTCGTGGCGACCGTCGCGCGGATACGTTCCTCGGTAGCGGCGGCCCGGGTCACCGCGTACCCGCCGCCGCTAATGCCGTAGACGGCGAGGCGTTCTGCATCCACTTCCGGCCTGCTGAGGGCGTAGTCCACGGCGGCGGCCATAGGGGCTTCGAGGCCAGCGAAGAGGTGGAGACCACGCGTGGGGCTCAGGCCGTACCCGGGGAGCTCGATCGAGAGCACATTGTAGCCGTGCGTGGGGCCCGCTGCGCCAGCCCAGAAGTGCAGGTCTTCGGCGTAGGTATCGCCGCCCCCGACTACGATCACGGTCGGGCGGGGCACGGTTTGCTCGTTCACCTGGTAGAAGTAGCCGGACAAATAGCTACCCCCGAAGGGGATACGGATCGGCTCACAAGGGTTACCGAAGCCCGGGATAGCCTTCCGGAAGCACCGCACGAAGGACTCGACGGTCTCGGTGAAGCGCTCGATGTCGGCCTTGGGATTCATCAGGAAGGCGGCGGCCCGGTAGCCGGTGAAGGCGCGCAAGAACGCTAGAGCGGCGCTCGCTTTGCCCCGCCCTTCGAGTTCCTCGGCCTGGCGCTCGATCCGCTCCCCCATCTCCCGGAAGGCGGAGATCCAACTCTCCGGATCGCCCTCCTCCACCTTGGCGGCGGCATGGAACAACTCGCCGAAGCTCGCCCCTCCGTGGGTGTGGTAGCCGCGCACTACCTGGAAGAGGTAATCCATGTCCTCATTCGAGAAGCGCACCTTCGTGCGACTGCGCTGGAACATCGTCGTTCTTGCCATCGTATGCCCTCCTTCCCTAACGCTTTTCGCCCAAGACAACGACGGCTGGGCGCACTGAGCGTTATGCTCCTTGCGCCAGCCCAAGCTCGCGATTTGCCTCGTCCCGCGCGAAGGTCTCGTCGAAGAAGTCGAAGATGGTCTGGTGGGCGAGTCTCTGATTGTTGGCCTGAGAGTGGGCGTCAGCGCCCTCTTCCTCGGTGAAGA
Source organism: Rubrobacter sp. (assembly GCA_035563475.1). GTDB lineage: Bacteria > Actinomycetota > Rubrobacteria > Rubrobacterales > Rubrobacteraceae > Rubrobacter_D. The sequence goes on along the minus strand of DATMVF010000277.1, from coordinate 10,011 downwards.
CCCGTAGGGTTTTGGGGCTCCTGAGCGCCGCGTAGCAGGCTTGGGTCTGTTTCTTGAACGTGGCCGCTTCGCCCGTGCCCATCATGCACAGCACGGGGCACGAGATGCTCTGGATGTCCACCTTCCAGGGACGGAAGCTGTCGAACGCTTCGGTGTAGCTCGCTGCCCCAACCTGCCACTCGAAGAACTTCTCGTAGGCGAGGAGCTGGGTCTTGCCGAAGAAGTTCCCGAGCTTCATGACGGCGTTGAACAGAGGCCTCGGGGCCCGCCTGAGGACGGTGGGCAACGCATCCATCAGGGTCTGGTGCCAGTCGATGATGGGCGTGCTCACCGCGCATGCGCCTATCCTCTTGTCGTGGGCGACCGAGCGAAGCACAATGTAGCCGCCCAGGCTGAAGCCCATGGCTCCGACGCGACCCGCGTCCACATCAGTACGGTCTTGGAGGTAGTCGAGGACTGCGGACATCGGCACCTCAACGTCGTGGCGGTGGTGCATCCCCGTAAATGGCGTTCCGCCCTGGCCGGGCATGTCAACCAGCAGCGCGTTGTAACCGCGTTCCACGGCGGCGGCCCCGCCCCAGAAGTAGAGCTCTTCGCAGAACTGCTCTCCGCCCCCGATCACGATGACCGTCGGCCTTCTCTGGTCGCCCGCCCGCACGAAGTAGGCCGGGAGCACGGCATCACCGTAAGGGATCTCGACCGTTTCGATGGGCGGCTCGAACAGCTTTGCAGCCCGCCGGAAGCATGAACGCATCGTCTCCCATTCCGCCCGGAAGCGTGGGTCGGTAGCGCGCAACCCGAGCGTGGCGGTCCGGCGATAGGTGAAGGCGCGCAGGTAGGACTCTCGGGCGCTCACGATGTGGTTTCTCTGCAGGGCCTTCGCGGCCTGAGCCTCGAGGCGGGTGGCGAGCATGCTCCACTCCGCAACCCAGCTCTCCAGGTCCTTCTCGTTTATACGAGAGGCCGCGTAGAAGACCTCGCCCGCAGCGGCGCCACCGTAGCCCAGGTGGTTCAGCGGGAAGGCCTGCAGGTAGAGGTCCAGGTCCTGGTCCTCGAAGTAGATCTTGTTCTTGTGCCTCTGGCCGGTTCTTTCCTTAGCCATCTCGTTTCGGTCCTTTCGATCGGGTCGGCATCGATTCTCCTGTGGCAGCCTGGGCCGGCGGGTCACGAACGGCCGCGCCCCGCAGCATGCGCAGGCGTACCGGACATCTCTCCTGTTCGCTATTCATGTAAGCTCCTCCCTCCGTCGTTCTGTCTTCGACTCATTTCCCTGTTCTGCTTCTCGGCAGGCAGTATCTCGATGCCGTATCCGGCCGCGATCTCCCTGGTTCTCGCAAGGCTCTCCGGACGCTCCGGGACGTGCGACTCCCGCTTGGCTGACGTTTGTTCGCCTATCTCCTCGAAGAAGGCTTGGTGCAGGCCGCCGGGCGTCTGGATCACCAGCATCCTCGCCGGCATGTCCCCCACGTTATCGTGGCGGTGCAGGGTGCCTTTGGGGACGTGGAGGAGACATCCGGCGGAGACTCGCACGGTTCTGTCTTCGACCAGAAACTCGTACTCGCCCTCCAGCACGTAAAAGGCCTCGTTCTCCCTGTGTTGGACGTGGGCCGGCGGACCACTCCCTGGCGGAGATGTCACCTCGAAGAGCGAGTACGCCCCGCTCGTCTGGGCGCTCGCGACCTTGCACGTCACCAACTCGCCTAAGACCCACAGCGACCTGCGGTCCTGTTCCGGAGCCGCATGGGCGCTTCTTCTTCCCGATCCCGCTATTTCTTCCGGTACCACGATCTCCTTCCCCTTACTTCCGCCCGGCGTATGATCGTCCGCGGGCATCTTCGGTTGCTGGTCTCAAGTCTGCGCCCGCGAGCGAGCGGAACCCACCAACACCTCGCACACACCTCGCACACACTCTTCGTCGCAGGAGCTTTTCGGCCTTGCTAACATGGGTCTTGCACGGCGAACTATCTTGACGGGGCAAAGACTGGTCATGGGTGCCGAGCAGAGGTCATCGTTCGGGGCGAAGCTTCGGAGACTAAGGGAGTCCGCCGGGCTCACGCAGGAGGAGCTGGCCGCCCGAGCCGGCCTGACCCGCAACGCCGTGAGCGCGCTGGAGCGCGGCGAGCGGCGCCGCCCCTACCCGCACACGGTCCGCTCGCTCGCAGAGGCCCTGGACCTTTCCGAGGCGGAACGTGCCGCCCTCGTCGCGGCGGTGCCGGGTCGCGAAGACGGCCAGGCAGGGTTCCTCAGGCCCGCGACACTACCGGCGCCGACGCCGCTTTTGGGAAGGGAGCGGGATCTCCGGGAGGTCCTGGATCTCCTGCATCGCCCGGAAGGGCGGATTCTAACGCTCACGGGGGTCGGCGGGGTGGGCAAGACGAGCCTGGCCGTTCGGGCGGCGCACGACTCGGCGGAACACTTCGGGCATGGTGTGGCATTCGCGGCCCTCGCCCCGCTGGGCGATCCGTCCCTGGTCCTGCCGGGCGTCGTTCGGACCCTCGGGTTGACGGAGCCGCGAGGCGCAACCTCTCGCGACGTGCTTGTGAGTTACCTGCGAGACAAACGAATGCTGCTCACGCTCGACAACTTCGAGCATGTGTTGGAGGCCGCAGCCGAAGTCGCTTACTTGCTGGAAGCCTGCCCGCATCTCGCCATCATGGCCACCAGCCGCGCGCCGCTCAGGGTGCGGGGCGAGCAGGAGTACCCGGTCGAACCACTCGCGCTGCCCACCTCCACCCGGTCGCCTGACCCCGGGAAGGTCCTCGGCTCGCCCTCCGGCCGTCTGTTCGTCGAGCGCGCCAAGGCGATCGTCCCTGCCTTCACGCTCGGAGAAGAAAAGGCCGCAGCGGTTGCGTCGATCTGCTGGCGGCTCGGTGGGTTGCCGCTCGCAATAGAGCTGGCGGCGGCCAGAACGAGGATCCTGAGTCCTTCATCGCTCCTTGCGCGCCTGGATCAGGCACTCTCTGCGGGATGGGCGCAAGACCTTCCAGAGCGCCAGAGGACGATGCACGCAACGCTAGACTGGAGTTACGAGCTTCTCTCCGAGATGGAGAGAGCGCTCTTCCGGCATCTCTCGGTTTTCACAGGAGGTTTTACGCTGGAGGCCGCGGAAGCCGTAGAAACGACGGCCGGCGTGGCGACAGAGGACGTGCTCGGGTTGCTGGGGCGGTTGGTGGAGCAGTCGCTCGTAACGGCGAAAACCGGCGGCAGCGAGGAACGTTACGGGATGCTCGAACCGGTACGGCAGTATGCGCTCGAGAAGCTCGAGGAGAGCGGTGAGGCCGGAGAGATGCGGCGGCGACACGCCGCTTTCTTCCTGGACCTGGCCGAGGAAGCGCGGCCGGGACTGAAGGGTTCGCGCCAGGTCGAGTGGCTGGAGAAGTTGGAGCAGGAGAATGGCAACCTGCGGGCGACCATGTCGTGGGCCCTCACCGAGGACGAAGTCGAGACCGCCACACGCCTGGGATGGGCATTGTGGACGTTCTGGTGGTTGCGCGACCACCAGCAGGAGAGCCACCGGTGGATAGAGCGGCTGCTAGAGCTAGAGATCCCACCGGTCGTGCGTCCCAGGGCTTTTCAGATCGCGGCCATGACGGCCTACTTGCAAGGTGACCGCGAGAGATCCACCGGGTTGTTGGCGGCAGGGCTAGAGCTATCCAAGCGGGCTGGGGACACGTTGTGCGAAGCATACGTTCGGTTCTGGTTGGGCCTGGAGGCGGTGGACCGTGAGGACTTCGAGAAGGCCATCTCTCGCTTTGAAGAAGCGCTACCGCTCTTCCGCGAGTCTGGCGAAGAGGAGATGGTATCTGCGGTGTACGACAGGCTCGGAATGGTCGCGCTACGTCAGGACGACCTAGATCGGGCGCTCACCATGCTGGAGAGAGCGTTGGCACAGTCCCGTAAGAGAGGAGACAGACTCGGCACCTACTCCGCGCTCTACTTCCTGGCCCAAATAGCACTGGCTCGGGGCGACTACGCTGCCGCGACGCGCATGTTCGAGGAGGGGGTCTTCCTGGCCGCCCAGGTGGGGCTGCGGGGTGGGCTCGCCTATCTACTGGAGGGACTGGCTGCGGCAGCCGAGGCAGGAGGCGAAGCGGAGCGTTCGGCGCGGCTGTTCGGCGCGGCCGAAGGGCTGCTGCAAATGGTCGAAGCACCACTTTATAGATCTCACAGACCAAGGCGTTCACTCCGGCCGCTCGAACACACGATGGTCGCCGTACGTTCTCGTCTAGGTGAAGAGGCTTTCGAGGAGGCGCGGGCTGCGGGTAGGGCGATGGCCTTCGATGCGGCCGTAGAATACGCCCTCGGAACGTATAACAGCGGCGTGCAAAAGGGCTGAACCCTTTTGCACGACGAGCTATAAGCCTTCAGCTTTCAGCAAGAACAAAGAGCTGATAGCTGAGGGCTGACGGCGCGGGTTGCAGGAGCTCAATCCTCCTGCAACCCGCTGTAGACCGAGTGTATACGGGCCGTTAGATCTCTCCTTCGGCTCCGGAGCCGGTCAACCGCCGCTCCCACGTCCTCATGCGCTCCTCGGAGGGCCTGGGGGTCAGCAAGCTCACCACCACGAAGGCGACGAGGCTCGCCAGCATCCCCCAGATTATGGGGGTGTTCGCAAAGAGGCCGTCCAAGACCATGAAGATCACCACGACGACGCTGCCCGCGGCCATGGACGACAGAGCACCTGCGGCGGTAGCGCGTCTCCAGAACAAAGCGCCCACAATGGGCACGAATAGGGCTCCGCTCAGTAGGTCGTAAGCCACCGTCAGAGCGCCTACTACGTCGCTTACGATCAGGGAGATGACGAGGACCACGATGCCGACGAGTAGGGTAGTCGCGCGGCTAACCAGTACTTTGTTGTGGTCGCCCCTGGCGATGAAGCCGGCGTAGACGTCGTTGGCGAGGATGGTGGATGAGGCGAGGAGGCCGGCGCTTGCGGTGGACATCACGGCGGCGAGCGCAGCGGCCAGGACCAGGCCCGTGATCCCTGCTGGCAGGGCCTCTGTAGTGATCCTGGCGAAGGCGTTGTCCGACGACGCGAGGTCGGGGAGGATCACCCGCGCCGCGGTCCCCACGAGGGCGCCTGCCAAGGCGTAGAGCAGGCAGTAGACGCCCGCCGCAACGCTTCCCCAGCGGGCGACCTCGGGGCTGCGGGCGGTAAACACCCGCTGCCAGATATCCTGTCCGATCATCAGCCCGAAGAAGAACAGCAGGAAGTAGGTGAAGATCGTCTGCCAACCGATCGCCGTGACGTCGAAGTAGGAGGCGGGCAGTGCCTCCCGCATCCCGGAGAGGCCGCCGGCCGCAAAGATAGAGATGGGGAGCAACAAGAAGAAGATTCCGACCGTCATTATGCAGAACTGGATGATGTCCGTGAGGGTTATCGACCACATGCCGCCGGCCACCGAGTAGACGACGACGAGGCCCCCGGCCACGAGTATCGCCACGCTGGAGGAGAGGGGGAGTACGACGTTGAAGACGGTGCCTATGGCGATGGTGGAGGTCACGGCGATCATGAGGGCGTAGGCGGCGATGATGATCGCGCTGATCAGTCGCGAGGCCGCCCCGAAGCGGTTCTCCAGCATCTCAGAGACGGTGTACACACCGAGTCTGCTGAGGCGGCTAGACATTAGGACGCCGAGGGCTATGACCCCCATCCCGATCCAGAAGACCAGCCACATCCCGGAGATGCCGTTGTCGTAACCGAGGGCAACCCCCCCGATAGTCGAGGCGCCTCCAAGCACCACCGCACTCAAACAGCCGATGTACATGAAAGGGCCCAACCTCCGTCCGGCGACCAGGTAGTCGTCGGCGCTGCGAGCCCGTCTCAGGCCCCAGTAGCCGGCCCCGATCATGACGGCGAAGTAGAGGGCCAGGACCACAAGATCTAGCAGCTGGTTGTCCACCGTTCCTCCTTTCAAGTACGGGGTGCGCTATCCACCGAGCCCGATGGGAACGCACGTCAGCACAGTCTATGACCGTCGGCCGGATCATAGCGCGTCATACTCATCTCCCTGATCTAGCCGGATTGCTGCCGCGTCCCCACAGATATAATGCCATAGATACCCGATGTGGCGCACTGACCCAGGGCGACGACGCGGTGGATGCTGTCCTGTGTTTGCGGTGGGCGGGGTGGAAGATAGGGCGCGGTCTCGTCCTATCCTCGGTCCGTAAGGTTCCGTTCCAGGTTCACCGCCAGCGCTTCGCTCGGAAGCGGCTCTGAGAAATAGTTTCCCTGGGCGAGGTCGCACTTCATCTGCCGCAACCGCGCCAGCTGTTCGGCATTCTCCACCCCCTCGGCGATCACCTTCAGGCCCAAAGCGTGGGTCAGCTCGATCATCGCCTTCACGATCTCCGTATCTTTGGTGGAGACACCGTTGGGCGCCCCTCCGAGGCCGGCGATGAACGAGCGGTCGATCTTCAGAAAGTCGACCGGGAAGCCCTTGAGGTAAGAGAGGGAGGAGTAGCCCAAGCCGAAGTCATCGATTGCGAGCTGGACGCCCATGCGTTTGAGGTTACGGAGCGTGCGGTCGGTCGAGTACGTGCCGTTGGTCCTCAGGGCGCCCTCTGTAATCTCCAGCTGCAAGCTAGCGGGGTCGATTTCGCTCTCGTTTAGGACCTCCGCGACCAGCTTGGGGTGGAAAAACTCCCTGGTAGAGAGGTTTACGCTGATCGTCAAGGGCAGTGTGCCAGGATAGCGCTCTTGCCAGATACGTGCCTGCTTGCCGGCCTCTCGTAGAACCCACTGCCCGATCCGCACGATCAGTCCCGTCTCCTCGGCGATCGAAATGAACTCCTCGGGCAGTAGCAGACCCCGCTGCGGGTGCTCCCAACGCAACAGCGCCTCTGCCCCGGCGATCCTATCGTTCTCGAGTGCCACGATGGGTTGGTAGTAGACCCTGAACTGCTCTCGTACGAGGGCTCGCCTGAGCCCGGTCTCCAGTATCAGGCGCTCCACGGCCTCGCCGTCCATGCTGGGCTCGAACACCTCATAGCGAGCCTTGCCCCTGTGTTTGGCCCGGTACATCGCCAGATCCGCGTGCCGCAAGAGATCCGCCGGCTGCTCTCGAGCGGGACTGTTGAGGGCGATCCCGGTGCTTACGGTGGCGTACACCTCTTGTTCTCCAAGGGCAAAGGGGGGTCGCAGTTTCTGCGCGAGCCGCACCGCGATCCGGGCCACGTCGCCCAAACCGGAAATGTCCTCGACCAGGATAGTGAACTCGTCCCCCCCGAGGCGCGCGACGGTATCCTCGGGCCGTAGGGGGGCCTTCAGACGATCGGCGACCTCTATGAGTAGTTGATCTCCTGCTTTGTGCCCGAGGCTGTCGTTTATGACCTTGAAGTTGTCCAGGTCCATGAACAGCACCGCGATCTTGCTGCCCCGCCGATTCGCACGAGTCAGGGCGTGTTCGAGGCGATCCATGAACAACGCCCGGTTCGGCAGCCCGGTGAGCGGATCGTGAAACGCTTGATAATGGAGTTGCTTCTGCATGGCGTTGCGTTCGGTTACGTCCCTGGAGTTGATCACCACACCCCGCACGGCCGGGTCCTCGAGCAGGTTGTTTACGACATGCTCGAGGTAGCACCAGGAGCCATCCTTGTGCGGCACCCGGAACTCCAGGGGCGGGTGAAGGCCTGGTCTTTTCAGGACCTCGGCGAACGTGTTCAACGCTCGATCCCTGTCGTCGGGATGGACGGTGCCGAATGCGTTGGTCCCTATCTGCTCTTCGGGTTTGTAGCCCATCACCTTCTCGACCGCCGGGCTTGCGTAGCGGACCGTGCCGTCGGCGTCGAGGATCGTGATGATATCGGAGCTGTACTGTACCAGGGAGCGGAAGCGCTCCTCTCTCTCTACGATTGCTCTCTCGACCTCCTTACGCTCGGTGACGTCCTGGATCTGGGAGACGAAGTAGAGCGGCTCGCCCTCAGAGTCCCTGACGAGGGAAACGCTCAGCGAAGCCCACACCGTGTGGCCATCGGCGTGGAGGAAGCGCTTCTCCAGGTGGTACCTGGGGAACTCGCCTGCCACTATCCTGCGCGCGTAAGCCTGACTGGCCGCAAGATCGTCAGGGTGGGTGATCTCCTGCCACGTGAGGGTTTGCAGCTCTTCCTCGGTGTACCCGAGTATTCGGCAGAGCGAGTGATTCACCTGCAAGTACCGGCCCTCGAGGGTGACCATGGCCACGCCGATGGGCGCGTTCTCGAAGATGCCTCTAAAGCGATCTCTTGCCTCGCGCAGCGCATCCTCGGTTCGCTTGCGCTCGGTGACGTCGCGGAACATCCCCGTGAACAGCCGCTCCCCGTGCTCGTTGGTTTCGCCGAGGGACATCTCGATCGGGAATTCGCTGCCGTCCTTACGCAGCCCTACGAGCTCGGTCGTGCCGCCCACAACGCGCGCCTCGCCCGTTCGCAGGTAGTGCTGTAGACCGGCTTCACAGAGATCCCGGTATCGCTCGGGCATAAGCAGCATTACCGGTTGCCCGATGACCTCATCTGCCCTGTAGCCGAAGATTGCTTCTGCCCCGCGATTGAACCACCTGACTACACCGTCGGTCGTAATGGTCACGACCGCGTCGAAGGCCGCGTCCAGAACGGTGCGGTACCGGGCCTCGCTCTTCTTTAACGCGTCACCGAGTTGCCGGGGCGCGAATAGTCTACGCATCGAAGCACTCCTCTACGCCAGGAGAAAGGTGTGAGAAGCGTAATTGACCGGGGCCCCCCACGGCAGCCTTACGCCCGTTGGGGAGAAGGCCTCGCGTCGAACATTGGCGCGATTGGACGGCTGAGCCACAGCCCTAGCAAGCCGCTTGTTGTCTGAACGTTCTGACTCTTTCCTCTTCAACAAAGCAACCGACCGCCGAACCTTCCATCTCGCGTAGCCGGTTGCGCCACTGGCTCACTCCCTCTCAGGCACCCATCTTCGAGAAGGAGTTCTAAGCCTCTACCTATCTCAGGTTTTGTGCCAGGACAGTGTATTGTCGAGTGCGGCATCGCGCAACCTGGATCAGAGGGCGATGCCGCGGGCGTCCTTCCAGCGGGCGATCATCGCCGCCGGCGGCGCCGGTAACGAGGATCGTCTCTCCGGTCGAAATACCACCCGATTCGGTGAACGCTTCGAGTAGACCCGGGTTCTGGGCGAATATGGGCATTCTTCGGGTTTTCCAGGAGATCTGTGTCGCGAAGCGGCTACTTTCCGGCAGGAACGCGAAGATCCCAGGCCCTGGACGATGCTGCGTTGCCCTCCGTTTCCGGGTGGACGACCTCGTACCTCTCCACGTTGGTCACTTCGCCGCCGGCGGCTTCGGCGACGAAGCCGCGGAACCAGTGCGAGGCATCCTCGGCACGGCGCATCGTTTCCTCGCTTTGCCAGAAGGGCACTATCAGGATGTGGCCGTTCTGGCGGTTTGCGAGAACCAGCGAACCCTCGAATCCGTGGAGCCGCTGCAGCGCCGGCAGGACCTTGTTCTCTCCGAGGCGGGAGAACTCGTCCAGTTGCTCACGGCGACCTTCGATGGTGAACATCCGTGCAAACATGCTACTTTCTCCTTTCCGGCCATCAGCAATCGGATCTCTGCGTCTCGTAATCAGGAGCTCAGACGCATTCATTGTGGGATCCTTTGCTGTCCGCCGTCTGAACGGACAGGGGACGGTATCTCGATGCCGTAATCGGTTGCGATGGCTATGATTTTCTCCATGTGCTGCTGATCTGCCTGGACTGGCGGCCTGGAGCCGTCCACTGCGGGCTCGCCTATCTCCTCGAAGAAGCGCTCGTGCGAGCCCCCTGGCGTCTGGCTCAACAGAAGCCTGCCCGTCCCCTCTCCCACGTTCTTGTGGGCGTGCAGGGTGCCCCTGGGGACGTAGATGAGCGACCCTGCGTTTATCCTGACGGCCCGGCCTTCTACCAAAAACCTGTACTCCCCCTCGAGCAGGTAGTAGGACTCGTCTTCCCGGTGCTGGATGTGGGGCGGTGGCCCGCCGCCCGGTGGCGACGCTATCTCGAAGAGCGAATACGCA
>DATMVF010000276.1:0-5737 GCA_035563475.1 Rubrobacter sp. | reverse complement strand
CGAGCGGATCGACGAGGCGTCTTGGACGCCGTCATCTTCAGGCTCCGCACCGGCTGCCAGTGGAACCGGATGCCCAAGGAGCTCCCCGAAGATGCGACCGTGTACCGCACCTTCCAACGGTGGGTGGACATCGGCGTCTTGGACCGGATCTGGGCGACCCTGGTGGAGGAGTGCGAGGAACTGGGCGGAGTGGACTGGGAAGTGGCAGGCAGCGGACGGGGCGATGGGCAAGGCCCGTTTTGGGGGGATCTCATAGGTGCCAACCGCACCGATCGCGGCAAAAACGGGGTGAAGCGTTCTCTCTTGGTCGAGGCCGACGGCGGACCGCTTTCGGTGGTAGTCACCGGGGCGAACGTAGTACGCGACGATAAGCTCTTGGAGGCTACGATCGACGCGATAGTGGTGGAACGCCCGCGACCCACGGAGGAAGCGCCCCAGCACCTTTGTCTAGACAAGGGCTACGACAACCGCCCGACCAGGAAGATCGTGGAGGAGCGAAGCTACGTCGCCCACATTCGGTGCATCGGGGAAGAGGAGCTCGACGAGGCAGGCGAGAAGCGCTACCCGGCAAGGCGTTGGGTGGTGGAACGCACCCTGGGGTGGCTATCGAAGTGCAGGGCGCTGCTGGTACGCTACGATAAGAAGGCTGCCAACTACCTGGGACTCATCAAAGTAGCCTGCATCTTGCTATAGTATCGTCGCCAGTACCGTCTGTCTCTTTTGAGATAGTTAGTTAGAGGCTGCGCCAGTGGTTCGGGATCGAAGTAGAAGACGCGCCCCGAGTTCAGCCTCACGAGGATCTGGACGCAGCATCCTTCCAAGCCCTGCTGCAGTCGCACCGGATCATAGCCCGCGTCGAAGACGAACAGGGGTGCATCGTCGCGGTCCGGCAACCGGTACAGAAGTGCTCTCACCTGCTCCGCGGCCACGCGGTTGGCATCTTCTTCCGGCTCGACCCTGCGAGCATCCACCGGCGTCACCCACGAGTCACGCTCGAAGCCCATACGCGCCACGAGCTGGTAGGCCCATCCGGCGACGATGGGCCGGCCCGCCGAGTGTCTGGACGGATGGTAGAGGTAGCCTCGCCCGGGGCTCGCTTCAGCGTCGCAGCGCGGCCAGGGCGAAACGTCCACCGCGTACACCGGCGCTTCTGCTTTGCCGGGACCGTGAGAAACCAGCAACGCCCTGAGCGCTTCGGCGTCGATCCGGCCTTTGGAGAGCGCGGCGTAGAGGCTGCACCAACTTCGACGGTGGACCGTCGCAAGGCACAGGTGGACCGCGGATGGGACACGCCCTGCGCTCAGGATCGAGTCCGTCAGCTCGAAGAGGGCGCCGCCCTACGACCGAAGCACCCGTGAAGCTGCGTGCGGAACGCCCGAATTCTGTCGTCGGGGGCAGTCCCGGTTCGGCTCCACCAGCTCATTCGGTTTCGTAGGGGGACTGTGGCAAGGGGAGCCTCGATGGCCCCTTCTTTTCCGCCTTCTCGCCCCGCGTGTTGACCAGGACCACGCCGAGGATCGCCAACGCCCCGCCCACCAGGGACAGGACGGAAGGCACCTCCCCGAGCCAGAGATAGGCAATGAGGATCGCCGCTGGCGGGATTAGGGACTCCAGGGTAACCGCCCTCGACGCCGGGAGCCTGGAGAAGGCATAGGAGATGCTCGCGTAGGCCGCGATGGTGGCGAACACGCCCAGGTAGACCGCCGCCAGAGTAGACCCCAGCGGAGCCTGCAGCGCCTCCTCCGTGAGCCTGCCCGAGAAGGGCAGCAGGAAAAGCGTCCCGGCCCAGACGGCGTAGGCGGTGAACTCGAAGGCCCCGTACCCCCTTAGGTACGGCTTCGACAATACGAAGTAGGCGCTGGTCGAGAGGGCGGCGAGCAACACCAAGAGCGCCCCCGGGTCGATCCCGAAGCCCTCTCCCTCTCCGAAGGAGATCATGGCGACCCCCAGGAAACTGACCGCCACCCCTGCCCAGCCCACGGACCCGATCCTCTCCTTAAGGAACGCCACCGCGCAAAGGGCCGTGAAGGCCGGGATGGTGGCTATGAGCAAGCTCGCCGTACCGGCCGGGACGGTAAGCTGACCGTAGGCCAAGAGTACGGTGAAGGCGCTGAACGCTAGGAAGCCCGCCAGGGCCAGCGCCGGGAGGTCCCTCGCCTTCGGCAGGCGCATCCGCCAGAGCGCGGAGTAGAGGACGAGTACGAAGGAGGCGACCAGGAACCGCAGCAGGGCGAGGGGACCGGGAGAGTAGCCCTCGAGCCCGACCTCGGTGCCGGTGAACCCCGAGGCCGAGAAGAACACGGCCGCCGCCACGGCGATCCAAAGCGTAATGTCCTGGCGCGAACCCAAAGGTTGTGCGCCTCCCTTCTCTCCTAACGAAGCTGCCTCACCCCTAGGCCGGAGCGGCGCGGTTTGTTAACCGGCAAACATACGAGAATGGTAAACTAAGGAGAACGATGACGCAACCGTCTTTTAGTAAAAGGTGGTAAACAAGATGAAAGAGAGCCGTTGGAACAGCGAGGCCAACTGGAACACGCCGGCGCCGGGCGAGTTGGAGCTCGTGCGGCGCTTTTTGAACACTTGGAGGATCGACGCCGACACGCGCGAGCCGGCCGACGAGCTGCCCTGGCTGCTCAAGGATCGCCGGGCCTGGGAAGAGAGGTTCCCGACTAGGCCGCCGGGGGACCCCGACGGGGACGCCGGGGAACTCCTGGTGAGGTTGCGTGAAGACTTGCGGGGGGCTTTAGGCGCCCCGGAAGGCTGGACGGAGGCGCTCAACGGGTGGCTCGAAGGGTACCCGCTGGTGGCCCGGGTGGTCGAGGAGAACAGAGGGGCATCGGTCCGATACGAGCCCGGGCCGGAGGCGGGCCTCGCGGGCCGGGTCCTGGCCGCCGTGGCAAGGAGCGTCGAGGATGGCACGTTCTTTAGGCTCAAGGCTTGCCCAGACTGCCGGTGGGTCTTTTACGACAAGAGCCGCAGCAAGACGCGGGTGTGGTGCGGGATGTACGCCGGGGAGGGAGGCAGGGCGTGCGGCACGATCTCCAAGGTCAGGCGCTACCGGCAAAGGCACAAGGCGGGCGAGTAGGCGTGATCGGACGAGAGCGCTGAGACTCTGCGGGTCGCCGAACCCAGCCCGAATAGTTAAATCCGAAGCTTAGGCCGCATCGGGTTCATTGGCGTGGACCTTGCGATGCCGTGTTGTACGCCGCATCCGATTCAGTAGCTCGACAAGCGGTTCCTCGCGCAAGCCCTCCGGGGCCTCTCTGTAAGCTCGCCTATGGCGAAGCACGCCTCCTGCTCGTGGGCGCACGGCTCTCAGAAGGGTATGCCCCTAACCTTTACCACCGCCGGCACTCTCGCCGTAGTAAAAAAGATGGAGTCGAGAATAGATTTGTAGGCATCAGCAGATTTCTGTACGAGACCCAAGCCAGATTCCGACCTGCTCCTTGTACCCTTCGGAGGCTTTGTGCGTGGAGTATTAATCACGGGTCAGACCCTCGTCAACTCCAGCTCGGCGCCTTCCCCGGTGAGCAGGGCGCGGAGCCCGAAGACGCTCGTAGTAACCGCGAAACTACCAGGAGGTGTCGTTAAGGCATTACAACCCCACTCGGCAGTGGTAAGCACTCCGTCGCGGGCCAGAACTTGAGGCGCATCATCCGGTAGAGGGTCTGCCTCTGTTCGGAGGTGAGACCGTCGAGATCCTCGGGAACGAGGCGAGCGTGGTATTCCAGCAGGGCCTCCTTGTCGCGCTCGAGGTCTTCGAGGCGCTCCCGACGGGGGCCCGCGGCCCCAGGTTGGTCGTGGCCGCTTCCTTGGCCTCGCGAGCGTGCCGCCGCCGTCCTCAAGTATTCGCCGTTCACCGCCCGCCCTTCGCGTTCTCACACCCAAAACACTTAATTGGGGGTTACGCCGGTCTCCGGTGGGTGGCATCATACCGGTAGTGGAAAGGTCGAGACCGCCTGAAAAGCGGGAGGAAGGAGGACAAGTAGGTATGCCTACCTACGTCGTCTTGATGAACTGGACCGATCAAGGGGTAAGGACCGTAACGGACACCGTGCATCGACGCGAGCAAGCCGACGCATTGGCCGAAAAGCATGGGGCGCGAATAGAGCAGGTCTACTGGACCGTGGGTCCGTACGACATCGTGACCATATTCGAAGCCCCCGACGATCAAAGCGCCACCGCGATGTTGCTCGAGCTTGGCTCGGGGGGCAACCTGAGGACTACGACGCTGCGCGCCTACGACCGCGAAGAGATGGCGGGGATCCTCCAAAGACTCGGCTGAGCTCCCCTCGTCACGGGGCCGGGGGTTTCTTCTATGAAGCCCGGCTCTTCCTTTGCCCTTCTTCCTTTGCCCTAATTCACCTAGATGCCGAGAAGGGACCTTCCCGGAAACCGGGTTGCCGGTACTAAAGTCTTCTCGGAAACTGGGCTTTGGCCCCCGTAACGTTCTTCGGACCGCTAGAAGGCCTCGCTACCCGAAGGAGTCGGCACCACGCGGGTTTGGGCTAACCCCGACTCGGTGAGCCACAGCGTGGCCGAGTGCTTGACCTGCGCTTCCCGCAACATCCCCCCGGCCACTCGTCGAGCGCCCGCTCTAAGACCACCGTCTGGACCACCAGCGAAGTACCCTCGACCAGCTTCTATAGCTCCTCCTGTTGGCTTAGGGCCGTGTCCAGGTCTACCTGATCGTTCCAGTTGAAGTTGGCCCACACCGAGCGGCCCTCGGGGGCCTCCTCGCCCGCCAGACGCCTCAGCTCGCCGCTCCGGTCGCCTCCGCTGAGGGTGCCCTGGGCTACGATCCGCAATCGCCCCTCCCCCTCCAGGCGCGACACCTCGAGCCCTTCGCGCTCGAAGTCCGAACGCAGCCCCTCTGCCGAATCCAGCTCCTCGTTATAGTACTTGACGAGCATCCCGCCCCTCGCATCGCCAACCAGGAAGAAGGCGGCGTCCAGTTTGCGTATAAGCTCCTCGTCCTGGGCGATCCCCAGCACGTTGTCGGGCACCTCCAGGAACCCGCGCAGCCTCTCGGCCAGCGGCTCGTCGCGCTCGCCGGGGCTCAAAAAGCCCTCGAGTGCCGGGCTGCGTATGCGCCACAGCCCGCCGATGCTCAGGCACGGCAGGCTCCCATCGCCGCACCAGCGCTGGACCGTGATGGGGCTCACCTCTAGCCGCCGTGCGGCGTCTTCGACGCTCAGCAGTCGATCGTTACCTTCGAAGGGGGTCATACGATCAAGCCCTCCTTTCCCTCGGGGGCTTACCGAAAGCAAAAGACCTCTCGTTTTTAGCGAGAGGCGATCTAGTACCAACCAAACCCGTCCCTTTGTGAGGTGGCCATCATACCAGGGCCAGCAAACCCTTCTCGGATACCCGGAGGGTGCGGGGCAAAGGCAAGAGGGCCAGAGCCGCTATCAGCTAGGCACCCTTCTTCGCGCTTCGGGACGTTTTGCCCAAGAGATTCGCAAGTAGGGACACGTTTTTAGCAACTCGGGGGTACATTGGCATGGCAGGAGAGAAAAGGAGGAAGCAAGATGGCCCAGCAGATCAGGGTGGACGACTTCGTCGGGAGCTCCAGCGAGAGCTGGTCTGAGGCGGCGAGGGATGCCGTCTCGCAGATGTCGGGGATGGCCGAGTCGATACAGGGGGTGGACGTCCTCTCCCAGAGCGCCGAGGTTGAGAACCAGGAGATAACCGAGTACCGCACCACGGTGCGGGTGGCTTACACCCCCAGCAGCTA
>DATMVF010000275.1:0-14015 GCA_035563475.1 Rubrobacter sp. | reverse complement strand
GATCCGCATCGTGCGGGCGAACCTGCTCGACGAGCTGCACAAGCCCTACGTTACGACCGCCCGATCCAAGGGAGTCCCCGAGCGGAGGCTGCTCGTCAAGTACCCCGTGCGTGTCGCCCTGAACCCTTTCGTAAGCACTGTCGGGTGGGTGTTGCCGCTGCTCCTCTCCGGAGAAGTGATAGTCGCGCAAGTCTTGGGCCTGCAGACCACGGGCCCGATGCTCTTGCGGGCGCTACTCAGCCAGGATATGTACCTGGCCGGCAGCATCATCCTCATGATAAGCGTGCTTACGGTCATAGGGACCCTGATATCCGACATCCTGCTGGCCTGGTTGGATCCCCGCATCCGTTACCAGTACCAATAAGGAGGAGCGTTGACGGAGCCGCCGCAACCGCAAGTTCAAGAAGAGCAGGAAGCCCGGCAGCGGGCGACCGACCTCGGAGAGAAGGAAGCCGAAATCTATGTGGCCTCCCAGTGGAAGCTGGTGTGGTGGCGCTTCCGGAAGCACAGGCTGGCCGTAGTCGGCACGGTGGTGGTGATCCTGATCTACCTGATCGCCCTCTTCGCCGAGTTCGTGGCCCCCTTCACCCCCGATGCCTTCGACGCCGACTACACGTACGCCCCTCCGCAGCGTCTGCACTTCTTCGATGAGGACGGGTTCGGGCTCTACGTCTACGGTTACAGCTCGAAGTTGAACGAAGAGACGCTCGTGCGCACGTTCCAGGTCGACGAGTCCAAGAAGGTGCCCGTGAGGCTCTTCGCCCACGGAAACACGTACAAGCTGTGGGGCCTGTTCGAGTCCGACCGCCACCTGATCGGACCCGTGGAGAAGGGACAGCCGATGTACCTCCTAGGGGCCAACGACCAGGGGCAGGACATGCTGAGCCGCATCATCTTCGGCGCCCGCGTCTCGATGTCCATCGGCCTTGTAGGGGTGGCCCTTAGCTTCGTTTTCGGCGTCTTTTTGGGCGGCATCTCGGGCTACTACGCGGGAGCGACAGATACTGCGATACAGCGTCTGATCGAGGTGCTGATGTCCATACCAACCCTGCCTTTGTGGCTCGGGCTCTCGGCCGCGCTGCCACCCGATTGGAGCCCCTTGAGGATCTACTTCGGCATAACGATCATCCTCTCCCTTATAGGCTGGACGGACCTGGCAAGGGTCGTCAGGGGACGCTTCCTCTCCTTGCGCGGGGAGGACTTCGTCACGGCGGCCGAGCTCGACGGCTCCAGCAAGCCTCGCATCATCCTGCGGCACATGCTCCCCTCTTTCGCTAGCCACATCATCGCGTCCCTGACCCTTGCCGTTCCGGCCATGATCCTCGCCGAGACGGCCCTCTCGTTTTTGGGGCTCGGCCTGCAGCCCCCGATAGTGAGTTGGGGTGTGCTCCTGCAAGAAGCCCAGAACATAAGATCCGTCGCCACCGCGCCGTGGCTCTTGCTGCCCGGGTTCGCCGTGATCATCGCGGTCCTGGCGCTGAACTTCATGGGCGACGGCCTGAGAGACTCGGCAGACCCCTATGCCAGATAAGAGCATGGACTCAAACGACTCTCTACTGGAAGTCAGGGGACTTAAGACCCACTTCTTCCTCGACGAGGGGGTCGTAAAGGCCGTCGACGGCGTAGACCTCAGGGTAAAACGCAAAGAGACCCTGTGCGTGGTCGGGGAGAGCGGCTGCGGTAAGAGCGTCACGGCCCGCTCCATCTTGCAGCTCGTGGACCGCCCAGGCCGTATCGTGGAGGGCGAGATCCTCTTCAGCCCCACTCCGCGGACTGAGTCCAACGGTAAGGTCGAAGCTCGGAAGGAAGGGTCAGCGACGGCGACCGAAGTGCGGGAGGTCCTCGACCTCGCGTCGTTGGACCCCAGGAGCAAGACCATGCGGGACATCCGCGGCAAGGAGATCTCGATGATCTTCCAGGAGCCGATGACGTCGCTGAGTCCCGTGCACACCATCGGCGAGCAGATAATGGAGAACATCCTGCTCCACCTGCCGATGGACAAGGGGGAGGCCCGAGAGCGTACGGTGGAGGAACTCGCCCGCGTCGGCATCCCCAATCCAGGCCAGAGGGTGGACGCCTACCCCTTCCAGCTCTCGGGGGGCATGCGCCAGAGGGCCATGATCGCGATGGCCCTCTCCTGCGACCCTAGCCTGCTGATCGCCGACGAGCCGACCACGGCCCTGGACGTGACGACCCAGGCCCAGATCCTGGAGCTAATGCGCGGGCTGCAGGATGAGCTGGGCATGGCGATCATGTTCATCACCCACGACCTCGGAGTGGTCGCCGAGATGGCCGACGATGTGGCCGTGATGTACCTTGGCATGGTCGCCGAGCGCGGGGACGTCGACTCCATCTTCCACGATCCCAAACATCCCTACACCAGGGCGCTCTTGCGCTCCATTCCGAGGATGGGCCGCAACAAGGCGAATCAGAGGCTCGACTCTATCCGTGGCATGGTTCCCCATCCTTACAACCGCCCCACGGGCTGCCCCTTCCACACCCGATGCGACGAGATCATGGAGGGCTACTGCGAAGAGATACTGCCGCCGCGAATACCCCTTTCCTCCTCGGGCGAGCCCGTCGGCAACGAACATGACCCGAGTCCGGCTTCCGACCAGCCTCTGAAGGACACCAGGGAGGTCCGGTGTCTGCTCTACGGCGGAAAGGAGGGGAGCAAGGATGGAGGCTGAAGGCGCGGAGCGCAACGGGGCTGGAGGCGACGCCCTGCTCGAGGTCAAGCACCTCAAGATGCACTTCCCCATAAAGCAGGGCTTCTTCGGCCGGACAGTGGGGCACGTCAAGGCGGTGGACGACGTAGATCTGAAGATCCGGCGCGGGGAGACCCTCGGGCTCGTCGGGGAGAGCGGCTGCGGCAAGACCACCCTGGGCCGCTGTATCGTAAGGTCATACGAGCCCACCGAGGGCGAGATGGTCTACCACAATAGAGACGGGGGCACGGCGGACCTCGCGAAGCTCGGCAGCACTGCGCTCAAGCCATATCGCAGGGAGATCCGGATGGTCTTTCAAGACCCCAACTCGTCCCTCAACCCGCGCATGACGCTGCTCCAGATAGTGGGCGAGCCCCTGAAGGTCAACAAGGTCGCCTCGGGGAAGGAGCTCGAGGACAGGGTGGCCGAGCTCCTGCGCCGCGTTGGCCTGAGGCCGGAGTACATGTCCCGCTATCCTCACGCCTTCTCCGGCGGCGAGCGCCAACGCGTCAGCATAGCCCGCGCCCTGGCCCTCGACCCCCGCTTCGTGGTGGCAGACGAGGCCGTGAGCGCCCTCGACGTCTCGGTGCGGGCCCAGATCCTCAACCTCCTTCAAGACCTGCAGGAGGAGTTCGACCTCACCTACCTCTTCATCTCCCACGACCTCTCCGTCGTCGAGCACATCTGCGACCGGGTGGCTGTGATGTACGTCGGGAAGGTGGTCGAGGTGGCAGAGACTGGGGAGATCTTCGACGAGCCCAAACACCCCTATACCGAAGCCCTCCTCTCTGCCGTACCCAAGCCAGACCCGCGCCTCAGAGACCGTGGACGGCGCATCGTACTAGGTGGAGACGTGCCTGACCCCGCAAACCCGCCCTCGGGCTGCTACTTCCACACCCGCTGTCCCTACGCCGAAGACCGCTGCAAGGACGAGGAGCCACCATTGCGCGAGTTAACCCAGGGCCGCTACGCCGCCTGCCACTTCGCGGAGGACCTGGATCTCAGGGGCGTGGGCGACCAGGGGGCCGTGCGATAGACGAGCCAGACACCAGCCCCACCAGGCAAGGTAGGCGCCGATGCCCAAGGGAGAGGGACTCCTGAACGGCGCTGTCTACAGCGATGTACACAGCATGCTTGGTCTCTCCTGGAAAGGTCCTGACTACCACACGCGCGTCCCACAGGGCGCCTGGGTGCACCCGACGCGCGAGTCGCTGGACTACGCCCTGACGCTCCTACGGTCGGGCGGAAAGAAACGGGCGGCGGCCATAGTATCGAGAGTACTCTCACTCCAGGATACCGACCCAACGAGCAAGACCTACGGCATCTGGCCGTGGCTCCTGGAAGAACCGCTCACCGGGATGGATCCGCCCGACTGGAACTGGGCAGACTTCTGCGGCGCCAGGCTGGCCCAACTGCTCGTCGAGCACGCCGCGGATCTGCCCGAGAGCCTGGTCGGAGCCACACAGACGGGCCTGGGCCACGCTGCGGCCGCGATCTTCCGCCGCAACGTCGGACCCGCATACACCAACATCGCCGTTATGGGCGCCGGCGTGTCGCTCGCCGCCGGGGAATTGCTCGATGAACCCCGTTTCGCTGACTACGGTCGCCGTCGCCTGCGCAACATAGTCGAGCACACCGAGCACCACGGCGGTTTCAACGAGTACAACAGTCCTACCTACACCGTCGTGACCCTGGCCGAGTGCGAGCGGATGCTGCAACTGGTGAGGGACCCCTCAGCCCGCGCCGACGCCGAGAGGTTGCGGGGCGCGGCCTGGCAGACCATCGCAGAACATTACCATCCCGGTACCAGCCAATGGGCCGGTCCCCACAGCCGCGCCTACAGCGACCGGCTCGACGCCGGGATCGCCGGCTACCTCTCCGATCGGACAGGCGTCGAGATTCGTCCCCACCCCGCAGCGGTCCTGAGAGACCGCTTCGAAGGCACCACGCCGCTGCCCTGCCCGGCTGGCATGGTGGACCGCTTCCGGTCGCCTGCCAGCGAGGAGACCGAGTTGCAGAGTACGTTCATCCGCCGCGGTGGAGACGCCGGCACCACCACGGGTACGACCTGGATGTCCGAAGGCGCCTGCCTGGGGTCGGTCAACCGCGACAACCTGTGGGACCAGCGCCGCGTGGTGCTCGGGTACTGGCGGACGGAGGAGGAGCCGGCGGTTGTGCTGCGGCTGCGTTTCCTGCACGACGGCCGCGACTTCTCGTCCGCTTGCGCCCGCAACGGCCAGAGTGGCCCGCGCATCCTCACCGCGGTCGGTTTGCTCAGCGGTATGGGCGACGCCCACCACCAGCTCGACGTGCCGGCATCGGGCACCTTCCACGCTGAGGATTTCCGAGTCCGCTACCAACTCCTCGGGGAGGGCGTTGCGGGAAAGGAGCTTGGAGACGGCCGCTTCGAGCTCTCCGCCGGCTCTCACAGGGTGGTGATCCACACCACCCCAGGCCTCTTCGGCCCGCACGAATTGGCCTGGGAGATGGAACAGGCCGAAGGGCGGGTCTGCCTGGACGGCGTGTGCTACCGTGGACCCCGCCGGAATTTCGACCCGGCGGGTCTCGGCAAGGTGGTGGTCGTGGCCGGCCTGGAGTTACTGCGGACCGATCAGCCTCCTTCGGCGCATGGCCCGGCAGTGCGCGAGACGGACGGAACGTTGGAGGCGACCTGGCCCGTTGGGAGAGGACTTGAGATCCAGGCTCCAACCCACGCTCGACCATACCAGTGACCCGCCCCCTCTCCCGTCATTCCCGCGAAGCTTGCCCCCGCGAAAGCGGGGAGCGGGAATCCACTGCGACAGAGACGTTCCGCTTCTCCAACCACGACCCAACTACTGGTTCAAGTATGAGACCTCGACTTCGATCTGGACCGGTAAAGGAGACTAGAGACACCGTGCTGGGCAGGCACGATCCCGCGTCCATCGAACGCGCGCTGAACGAGGTATCACCGCCGCCACCGTTCCCGCCGGCATCGGACCGGGCCGCGTGGGAGAAGGTACGCGAAGCCGTAGGGGAACAACGGGTATCGGAGCTCCTCACCAGGGCCGAGACCGATGCAAGGGCGGAGATTCCCGGGCTAACGGCCACGCTCTACCTGGAGCTCTCGCGCGCCGGTTCGCGGGAGGGATACGAGGAGCCGGCGAACCGGAGGCGGGAGATGCTCTCGAACCTGGCCCTCGCAGAGTGCCTCGAGGGGTATGGCCGCTTTCTGGACCCGCTGCTCGACGTGGCGTGGGCTATCTGTGAGGAGAGCAGCTGGTCGTGGCCGGCCCACCAGGGAGACCTGGCCGACATGAACCGTCCGGTGATAGACCTGAGCGTCGCCATGACCGCGCTGTACCTGGCGGAGCTAGACCTGCTCCTCGGTGATCGCCTGGATCCCGCCCTGGGAAGGCGCATCCGCCACGAGGTGGACCGGCGGTGCCTGGTCCCTTACCTGGAGCGCCACGACCACCCCTGGCTCTTCGATTCCCCGGATAGGCCGGTCAACAACTGGACGGCGGTGTGCAACGCCGGGGTGGCGGGCGCTGCGATTTACCTGGAGCCGGATGCGGCCAGGCTGGCGGAGATCCTGGCCCGCTCCACCCGCTCTCTCGACGACTACCTCTCCACGTTCGACCAGGACGGTGGCTCCACGGAAGGACCGGCCTACTGGTCTTACGGCTTCGGCTACTACACCGTGCTCGCCCACCTCGTGGGACACCGCACGGGTTGGAAGGTGGATTTCTTCGAGGGCGAGCACTTGCGTAGGATCTCCCGGTTCCCTTTATGCACCAGGCTCAGCCCGGGTCTCTACGTGAACTTCTCCGACTGCGACGTGAACGCCGGCTTCGTACCAGCCCACCTGTCTTACCTGTCGCGCAGGCTGGAACTTCCCGATCTCGCACGACTGCTCGAGGAGCAGCCGGGCGGAGACGAGCGCGAGCTGACCTGGGCCCTGCGCGACCTCTTGTGGCGTCCCGAACACGTCGAGGGAAGTTTCGTCCCTGCGCGTCACGACTGGTTCGGCGGCATGATGTGGATGGTCTCCCGCCAGCGCCCCGAAGACCCAGGCGCCCTGGTGCTCGCGACCAAAGGCGGCCACAACGGTGAGATGCACAACCAGAACGATGTGGGAAACGTTATCGTGCACGTAGATGGGGAGTCCGTGATCTCCGATATAGGCCGCGGCCGATATACGAAGGCCTACTTCGGCCCTGAGCGCTACGAGCACATCGCCAACTCCTCCAGGGGACACTCCGTTCCCGTTCCCAACGGCCAGGAGCAACTGCCTGGCACCGAACACGGCGCACGACTACTGGAACACCGGTCCGGCGACCACGCCGACCTGGCGGCGTTCGAGTTGCGGGACGTCTACCCGCCCGAGGCGGATCTGGACTCGCTCAGGCGCACGGTGGTCTTGCGCAGAGAGGAACCTGGTGCAAATGTAGAGTTGACAGACGAGGTGAGGTTCGCCACGGGTCCTGGCACCTTCGAGAGCGTCCTGACCACGTTCGGGGAGGCGGAGATCTCCCCTGACTCGGTGCTGCTACGCGGGGTTCGTGGCGCCCTGCGCGTCTTCTTCGACCCCGAAGCGGTAGAGCTGCGGGTCGAGACAATCGAAGACGTTGACCTGGCCGAGGGACCAGCCGACGTGCGGCGCGTGTTCTTCGCGTTTCTGGAACCGGCCAGGGAGGGTTCCGTCCACCTGCGCATCGATCCGGAAAGTGGATAGCCGGCAGCATGCAAACTCAACGGGTTGCCCGGATGCGGTAAGAGATTCCCTGACTCCGCTCTCGAAACCCTATCCTCAACATGCCGCAGATGCCACGCCTGCTCTGTAGGCCGCCGGTCAGATGAACGACGCGCTTCACCGGGGCGCCGTAAGAGATCTCGACCACTTCCCGTCCGTGGACCAGCCGTACCCTGCCCGCCTCCACCTTCGCCGCCGTGACGGTTCCCGTGCCCGGATCACGCAGGTACGGGATCAGGAGCGACTTCGGGTCTTCGAGCCCGGGTGTAGTCTCTTCGACGTAGACCCCCTCCGTCTCCACGCGCGCAGCAAAGCGGTACCGGTAAGGACTTCCTCTGTTCCTCGCTTCGAGCTCCAGACGAGGCGGCGCGAGTCCTCCTTGCATCCTACCGGTCAGGGCAAGGTCAGCTTGCGACGATCCCGAACTGCCTGCCATCCCGAGGTTGAGGAGACGCCCGCTTTCGAGGTGCTTCGCGCTGGAGACGAATTGCAGGAACCTCCCAGGACCGAAGGTCACGTCCACGATGCCGAAAGCATCGTAGTCGGGCGCCGGGCGGGCGTTGAAGTGCAGGCTGTAGAGGCCGTTGTGGAGGACCGCCCTGTAGGTGGGGTCGTGCTCCAGCAAGAGGGAAGCCTCGCGTCCGCCGGAACGCTCCGTGAAGGGCCTGTTCAAGCCGTTCGACACCGCCGCTGCGAGGAAAGCCGCAGCCAGGTTCGCGTAGTGGCCGTCGGCCGTGTAGCGTTCGTAGCCGACCCTGTGACCAGGTGGCAGACGGTTCTCGACCGGGCTGTAGGGACCGTCCCGCTGCCAGCGCCGGAACGACGAGAGGGCTCTGTAGGCGGCTTCCTCGGCGCGGCCCGCGAGTTGTGGCTCTTGCCCGCGGAAGTGGTTAGATGCGTGGGTGAAGAACGCACACTGGGCTCCCAGGGTCCACGTTTGCCCCGTGCTGCGGTGGGCAGAGGCGAGGGAGCCGTCGGAGAGCTGCACGCCGAGACTGCGGAGCAGGCCCGTGCGCATGAGGATCTCCAGGTCCTCGCGCCGGCGGCCGTCGTAGCCTTCCGCGAGCATGTCTGCCAGGTGGTAGCGGGTGAAGAGGTCGTAGGAGTTAGGATGTCCCGGTTCCTGGTAGAGGCCTTGTTCGGACAGGATGTGGGTTTCGAAGAACGTGTCCAGCCAGAGATCCAACCTCTCCATCGAGAACGGAGAGAGGCCTTCGCGCAACCGCAGCCATTCTCCCGAGAGCCAGACGACGGCCCAGTTCGAAGGGGGCCGTTGGGCGAACGCGGCCCCGATATCCACCCCGGAGATCCGGGCTGCCAGGCCGTCCGCACCATCCACTCCGAGCTCCCTGAGTATGAGGAACGTCTTCAAGATCGGGGGCCAGAAGAAGTCCCTGTGGTTGGATCGGTCCACCGCTCCTGTCGCGCCGTCGAATCCGGAAGCGGTCGGCGGGAGTCCAGGGTCGAGGACGTGGTCGAGGGCGGCCTCAAGGCCCCGGACGGCTCGGTCAGCGTACGCCCATCTCCTCTCGCCGCCGTCTTCCCTGGCCAGCACGGCGTTGCAGAACGCGTGATACGGGGTACCGTACTGTGTGGGTTCACCGAAGACCGGGTCGTGCATCTCCCCTGAGGCTTGCAGGTAAGGCGCATAGCTCCCTACGGCCTCCCTCAGGATCTCGACCGGCAACACCGGCTGGACCCCTTCCGCACCGTCTGGCCTATCGCGGCTTACGTGTTCCTACGCACCGCCGACCTGAAGAGCAGCAACCCGACGCCGACGAACACGAGCCCAGAAACGACGGGACCGAGCATCGGCATGCCGCCCGTGTTGGGCACCGCGTTATTCGAGATCGTGTCCGGGATCACGCCGTCTTTGGAGTTCAGGTCTCCGGCGTTCGTAATAGTGTCATCTATGCTGGCACCGCGGTCCACCTGGCCGGCATCTCCGCCGCCGTCTCTGCTGTTACCCACGACACGACATCCTTCCCCGCCTACGCCCGTCGAGCTCAATATCGGGAAGGTGTCGTTGGGGCCCCTGGGAAACTGGTCGTTCTCCGGGTCTACGGGTATCGGTACGATGAGCTTGTCGGGGTTGTCTCTTACGGCCTCGGGGAACGACTCCCCAAGCGTACTCCTACCATTGGCGACTATGGTTCCGTCCGACTCCAACGTGATGTCCGCGTTGTCACCATCCCTGATCCTGAAAGGCACGCCACGATCGCTCATGGTTATGGTCAAGTCGCTGCCCTGCGCCGTAAGCTCGCAGTTTTCGGTCTCTATGATGATCTGGTCTATCCCGTTGACCCTCGTGCCATCGGGAAGAATGTCTATAACATCTCCCGGAACGAGCACATCTCTGCCGATAGCCGTCCCTCCCGCCAGGGGCCCTTTCTCCACATCCTGCGGCTCTGGCCCCGGCGATGCGCTGCCAGTTGGCGAACTGCTCGCTGGCGGACTGCTCGCCGGTGGACTACTAGTGGAAGGACTACTCGCCGGCGGACTACTAGCCGAAGGACTACTGGTCGAAGGACTACTGGTCGAAGGACTACTCGCAGGCGGGCTGCCAGGCGAAGGGCTGTTCGCTGGCGGACTACCAGGCGAAGGGTTGCTCGGCGGGGGGTTGCTCGGCGGGGGGTTACTCGGTAGCGGAGCGCTCGCTGTGCATCCGATGCCCGTGGAAGTGACGATCACGAGCCCTCCGGTATCGAGAACACTATCCCCTCCCCTTTCGTTGAGGGGCTTTATGTCTGTGTCTGGACCGGGGTTGTTGCTCACAACCTCCAATCCCGCGTCGACCACTTTTATCTTGACATTGACGTTGTCGATGAAGTCGGCCTGCGTGCCATCGTCGTCTTGGAGGACGAAGGACGCGCGTTGCTCGAAGGTGCAATCTGTCCTGGGGATAATGATAATCTCGACTTCCGGGTCCCGACCCGTGCTACGGGTTTCGACTACCGTACCCGCCAATGGCCCCGGCTGACCCACGTCTGCTTGGACTTGCGCCGCCTGTTCACCCTCGGCAAATATCTGGGTTTGTTGCGAGTCTGTGGCCGCGCCGTCATCAGCCTCGTCTGTCGAATCCTGCGCCGCGGCCGTAGGAGCGAAGACATAAGCGATCATGAACGCAGCAACGGCAACGCTCATGAGAAATCTGCTTTGCAAACCCCACCCCCTATGCCTGCGCTGGTCAAGCGTATTCTACACAGGCAAACAAGGTCTTTGCTACCTGAACAAAGCCACTCGAAAAACAGCGTGGTGGCTGTGCAACCCCGATCTTTGCCCATGCCACCGCCACGCGCATCCTTTTCCTCCAGAGAAGCGTGCTACCTTCGCCGCACTACCGACGGCCGATCACAAGGGTTGGCCCGCCGGCCGACTTTGGTTTCGCGTTCAGCGACAGAATGCCCTGATACTACGACCGATCCTACGGCTAATCGTCGTCGTTGCCGCGGCCGCTATCGCCGTTCTTCTCGGCGTGGGCGTTATGGTCGTTCCCCTTGTGCCCGCCTTTCTTCTTCTGCTCGCAGAACTTGTCCTTTACTACCTTATCTCCGCGGTGCTCCTTGCCCTCGGAGACCCACCTGTATTTCTTGTTGTCATCATTCTTGAAACGAACGCAGACTTTCTCTCGATCCCCACCGTCGCCCGGCGTGGGAGTCTCCCCCCCGGTGGTCGTGCCTGTGGTGCCGGTAGTCCCCGTGGTTCCTGTGGTATCCGTCGTTCCCGTGGTGCCTGTGGTC
Source organism: Rubrobacter sp. (assembly GCA_035563475.1). GTDB lineage: Bacteria > Actinomycetota > Rubrobacteria > Rubrobacterales > Rubrobacteraceae > Rubrobacter_D. The sequence goes on along the minus strand of DATMVF010000275.1, from coordinate 2,832 downwards.
TGCTCGCATGCCCCGAGGGTGTCTCCGTGTGCTAGGTGGGCCGCTTGTGCGGAGAGGTCAACCTCGATCGTCTCCGTGCCATTCGCGGAGACGTGACACAGGGTAACCTTCTCTTGATCCCCACCGTCGCCCGTCGTGGTGGTATCGCCCGTGGTAGTGCCAGTGGTGCCAGTGGTCTCCGCAGTGCCCGTGGTGCTGGTGCCTGTAGTATCCGTCGTTCCCGTCGTCGTACCTGTGGTGGTGTCCGTCGTACCCGGGGTGCACACGCCGGTGGTACCCGTGGTGCCTGTGGTTGTTCCAGTGGTATCGGTCGTTCCCGTCGTATCGGTCGTTCCCGTCGTGTCAGTGGTGGTGCCCGTCGTGTCAGTGGTGGTATCTGTCGTACCGGTGGTGCCGGTAGTGGTGCCTGTAGTATCCGTCGTTCCCGTGGTGCTCGTGCCCGTTGTGGTGCCAGTAGTAGTTCCCGTGATGCATGTGCCGGTGGTACCCGTAGTAGTGCCCGTTGCCGTACCCGTGGTGGTAGTAGTGCCCGTTGTCGTATCTGTGGTGGTAGTAGTGTCCGTTGTCGTATCTGTAGTGGTGCTCGTCGTGCTTGTGGTGGTCGTGGCGGTATCACCGCATGCCCCGAGTTCGTCGCCGTGATTCAGGTGGGCTTCTTGCGCGGGTGCGCCCACCGTTATCGTATTCTTGCCTTTGTGGCAGAGGGTGATCTTCTATTGGCCTCGGCCACCTTCCTCTTGTGCCGCAAAGGCCACGGTTACCACTGACAGCACGGTCAACACCGCCATGGCAGCCACCACGCTTGGCATCGACACACATTACGGCTCATACGAATCCTACTCCCTTGTGTGGGTCGGCCTGTGCATTAGCTCTGGTTGGAAACATTGCAGGTAAGGTTTTCTTTCCGCACCTTGCCTAACCCTAGCCCTTAACAGTGTAACCAATGGAGCAACGCCGTGTATATGCCAGATGGCTATTTTTCGACCATTGAGGATGCCCGACTACGCGGTTGGCCTGCCCGTTCGTCGAAGTAGTCGTGGCGGCAAGGCTGAGGAGGTTCCTCACGAAGAAGATCAACCCCGGAGGAATCCTCAGCGCGCAAACAGCGAGTTTACGCCTTTGGTATGCGCTCGATCATCAGTCGGAGCTTGCCATACTGGTCCCTAACGCTTCCGCCGAGAAGAGGACCAGCGAGCAGCCGACCGGGAACAGGACCTCGGTGACGCCCCGAGACAAGAGAATAGTGGCGGACACCTCAGGGCCCGATGCGGCCAGGAGGGCTATGACGATTCCTCCAAAGACCGCGCCCACGACGAACCCGACCGCCATGTGGGCCATCGCCCCTCCCCACGGGCGCTGACCCACCCATCCGAGCGCCAGCCCGAGGCATCCGTACTCCAATCCCTTTATGAGGGCGAGCAAGAACGGGGAAAGGTCCTCTCCAGCGCTCCCGGAGATCGCGAGGGCCTGGATCGCTCCCTTATGGATCACGCGTGATATTTCGAACGCGGCGGGAGCGACCAGGAAGCCGAGAAGACCCATTACCGGAACGCGGGCACTCTGGACGGCCTTTCCGACCGACAGACCGAGGCAGACCAATAAGGACCAGGAAACGTTCCTGGCCAACTCAGCGACGATGGACCCTAGACCCAAGAGATCTCCCAATCCAGCGCTGAGCAGGAGCAGGATGCCTTCCATGGCCATTCCCAGCAGGATCGCCAGCCAGGCCACCCGCAAGAGCGTGACCCCAAGGTTGGAGGACGCGGCCGCCGAGGTCCCCTGCTGGGCCGGCGCGCCGTTACGCGTCTGTTCTTCCATCCCGCCGCTCACCCAACGCGCTGCTTTCCCCGACGAAGTGCTTTACCGAGCCGTACTCCTGACTCGCCGATCACCAAGCTATCCTCACTGGCCTATCCTAGGCCACGCGCTTCCAGTCCCTTCACGCTCATATCGTCACCCCGTAAGTATAGTACCGGTGTTGAGTTGTCCGGGGGAGCCGGAAGGCCCACCCGCCAGGAAGAATCGGGCAAGATCATGCATGAGCTAGGCCACAACGGGCCTACGTCATGGTGGCGATGAGAATGTCAACTACAAGCCCAACTACCTGAGCATCATGAACTACTCCTTCCAGCTGCGCGGGATTCCCAACGCGAACCGGCTCGACTACTCGCGGAGCGATCTGCCCGAGCTGATCGAGAACGACGATTCGGCAAACCCGGCCCTCTTGCGAGCGTGTTTTCGCCGAGCCGCTTCTAGCCCCGCCTGATCTTCTTGGGGAATCTCGTAGACAGCCCCCGGAGATTGCGCATCCCCTCGGGCGCAACCTCGGGATGTCCGGAATCTATCGCCTGTTGGTAGGCTTCCTCTGCCAGATCGTACTCTCCCGTCTGCTCGAAGAGCACACCTAGATTCAGCCTTGCCTTAGAGGCGGCGTCCGAGTGCCCCGATTCGACCGCTCTTTGGTAGGCTTTCGCTGCCAGGTCGCGCTCTCCGCGCTCCTCGAAGAGCATACCCAGGTTGAACATCGCTTTGGGCGCCCATTCGGCGTGCTCCGAGTCGATCGCCCGTTGGTAGGCTTCCTCTGCCCGCTCGTACTCGCCTTGCTCATTGAGCATCAAGCCCAAGTTGAATGCCGCTCTAGGTGCCTCCTCCGGATGCTTCGAGTCGATCGCCCGTTGGTAGGCTTCCTCTGCCCGCTCGTACTCGCCTAGCGCATCGAGCATCAAGCCCAGGTCGAACGCTGCCCTAGGAGCTTCCTCCGAGTGCCCCGAGGCGATCGCCCGTTGGTAGGCTTCCTCTGCCCGCTCGTACTCGCCTAGCGCATCGAGCATC
>DATMVF010000274.1:0-12406 GCA_035563475.1 Rubrobacter sp. | reverse complement strand
CTCAAGTCGGCCTCCTCTGTAGCGTGTCCGGCTTCATGTTCGGCGACCACCCGTGTTTCCTCCGCCGGACTTCCGGAGTCCGAGCTCTCTTCTGGCGGGACGCCGCATGCAACCGTAGATACCTCCAGCAGACAACAAACCACCCACAGATGCCACCACGGGCGTGCCTCACTCACCCCGCCCATCACCAACCCCCATGCAGGAAAGAGTAGCCTGTGGACACCAGCCGGTAACGTGTCCACTCTATCGCATCATACCGGGTCCGTTTGAAGGGGACCGTATTGCTGCCATTCCCGCGAAGCTTGTCCCCGCGAAAGCGGGGAGCGGGAATTCACGAGCAGTAGAGCGGTGGGTAGTTGGAGGACTTTCTGCTGGCATTGGTATTCACCCGGACTTGGTATCGGAAGAACAGCAAACTCCTAACTATGGACTATTTCCAGGCGTGAACCGTCGTTGCTGATGACGCACCCCTCGTGTCGCCACTCCCTGTTCATGGACTTACTTCAATCCGGGATCTTTACCTTCTCCAACCCTTCCTCGGCTGGAGGATACCGCGGGTCCATCGCCTCGAGGGTGTCCGCGATGGTGCGGGCGACGACGAGGTTGCGGTACCACTTCTTGTTGGCCGGCACCACATACCAGGGGGCGTGCTCGGTCGAGCAGTTGCTGAGGGCGTCCTCGAATGCCTGCTGGTATGCGTCCCAGAAGCCGCGTTCCTTGATGTCGTTCGAGGAGAACTTCCAACGTTTGTCCGGGTCGTCGAGACGCGACTGGAGTCGCCTCTTCTGCTCGTCTTTGGAGATGTGCAGGAAGAACTTGAGGACGGCTATGCCGCCGAGCGAGAGGTTACGCTCGAAGGCGTTGATCTGGTCGTAGCGCCGACTCCAGATGTCCTCCGGGACCAGGTTCTTGACTCGGACGACGAGCACGTCTTCGTAGTGGGAGCGGTTGAAGATGCCGATCCTGCCCTTTGCCGGGGCGCTCTTGTGGTACCGCCACAGGAAGTCGTGGTTGGCTTCTTCTGCGCTCGGGGCCTTGAAGGACGATACCCTGCATCCCTGCGGGTTGACACCGCTGAAGACGTGTTTGATGGTTCCGTCTTTCCCACCCGTATCCATGGCCTGCAACACGATCAGCATTCCCCGCTCGTTCTCCGCGTAGAGACGCTCCTGGAGGTCCTGTATGCGCCTGCGTTGCTTCTCCAACGCTTTGGCGACGTCCTTCTTCTTCTTGTAATGCTCGGTCTCGTTGGGATCTACCGTCGCTAGAGATGCCCTTTGGCCCGGCTCGACCCGGTAGCGTGGGTAAGCGGGCTCGGGTGGTGGATCTACCACCACGACCTGCTCCGGTGCCCTGATCCGAATAGTCTTGTCGGTGTGTCCCCGCGTGTCGCCCTTCTGATCCACAATCCTCGTTCCCGTACGGGTAAGATACCCGGTTTCTCAGAAATCAAGCGCGAAAGCCGCCCGAACCCTTTTGAGAGGAGTAGGCTACGGATCGTCCCTGACAAAGATCGAACGCGCCAACGGCTCCCCGAGGGCGTAGACCTCCGCCTCCTCATCCTCGACTACCACGACCCCGTCGAGGGCCCGCACCTCCCTGACACTCAACCGCCTCCCTGGGACGAGGTTGCGATCACCCAGGTAGTCGAGCATCGCAGCGTCTTCGTCACTTACCTTCGAGATACGCACCCTTTGGCCCGCGACGGCCTGGCTCAAAGCAAAGGATTCCTCCACCTCGAGAGTGCCCTCGGCCGAGGGGATCGGGTCCCCGTGCGGGTCGTGATCCGGATGCCCCAACAGCTCCGCCAGACGCTCGGTGAACCCGTCCGAGACCGCGTGCTCCAGCCGCTCGGCCTCGTCGTGTACCTCCTGCCAATCGTAGTCGAGGTGCTCGAGGAGGAACGTCTCGATCAGCCGGTGCCGCCGTACCAGCCGTAAGGCCTCTTCTCGACCGCGCTCGGTGAGCGTCGCCCCCCTGTAGCGCTCGTACCTCACAAGGCCCATATCCTGCAACCTCGCGAACATGTTGGAGACCGAGGCCGACGATACGGAGAGCCGCGCCGCCACGCCCTTGGTCGAAGCGGCACCCCCCGAATCCACAGCGAGCTCCCAAACAGCCTTCAAGTAGTCCCCGACCGAAGAAGAAGGGGAACGGGTCTCCGACAATTCGTTCATCTCGAAGACCATAGTAGACTATGCAGATTCATTGGCAAGAGCAGAGCGCCTTGATTATTTACCGTAGTTCAATATAAAGTTAGCCAAAGCTAAATTCAAGCCTTGGGAGGGTACCATGAATGGAAGAACGAGCGAAGTGAACGAAGTAATCGAGGGGGTGAGTGCGTTCACCATCGAAGGCAACACGGGGCACGAGAGTAGGTTGGGCGGGTGATCGGGGTTCTCGCTGGGATGTCTCCCGTCTTGCAGGCGCTTTTGGCCACGATGTTCACCTGGGGGGTTACGGCGCTCGGGGCGTCGCTGGTGTTCGGCGCGAGGAAGGTCAGCCGCAAGCTTCTCGACGCGATGCTGGCTTTCGCTGCTGGGGTCATGATCGCGGCCAGTTTCTGGTCGCTGCTGGCGCCTTCCATAGATCTCTCCCGGGGAGGACCGCTACCGATGTGGGTGCCGCCCCTCATCGGGTTTCTGGCTGGCGGGATTTTCCTGCGGGGCCTCGATCTGGTACTCCCGCACCTCCATCCCGGCCACCCGATGAAGGACGCGGAGGGCATCCATACGAGCTGGCGCCGGAGCGTGTTGCTCGTCTCGGCTATAACGCTCCACAACATACCCGAGGGGCTTGCGGTGGGAGTGGCCTTTGGAGCGGCGGCGGCGGGCATCCCTGGGGCTTCGATCGGCGCCGCGGTCGCGCTTGCCATAGGCATAGGGCTTCAGAACTTCCCCGAGGGTATGGCCGTGGCCATGCCGCTGCGGCGTGAGGGGCTGTCGAGATCCAGGAGCTTCTTCTATGGGCAGCTCTCGGCGGCGGTCGAGCCCGTTGCTGGGGTTATCGGGGCGGCTGCGGTCGTGCTCGCCAGGCCGATACTGCCCTATGCTCTGGCGTTCGCCGCTGGGGCCATGATCTTCGTCGTCGCCGAAGAGCTCATCCCCGAGGCGAAACGCGGCAGCCCCGACATAGCCGCCCTCGCCCTCATGGTCGGCTTCGCCGTCATGATGACCCTCGACGTCGCACTCAGTTAGGGAGGCGAATGCCCGAGATGATCTAAACGTCGGCCGCGTACTCTATACTGCCGCCGGGATGAGAGAGAGGAGGTTATCCGGCGGCAAGGCCTCGAGGCTGGCGGCTTTCTCCTGGATCCTCTACGACCTCTCGAACACCATCTTTTCGGTCACCATCCTCTCCTTTTACTTCCCGCTCTGGGTCGAGGAGCAGGTCGGGAGCGGGGGCCTCCTCTCCGGGGCCGGCCTCGTCAATTCGGCTGCGGCCCTCTCCGCGCTGTTCGTCGTGCTCACGGCGCCCGTTCTCGGGGCCGTAGCCGACCTCAGACAGCGACGGGTGCCTTACCTGATCCTGCTTACCACTATCGCGGTCGCGCTCACCGCCGCGCTCGACGTGGCCGGCGGGGTCGTGGTGGGGCTCGCGCTGTTCGTCGCGGCCGACCTCGCCTACCAGTCCGCGCTCGTCTTCTACAACGCGCTCTTGCCCGTCGTCTCGGCGGGACGCGGGGCCGGCAGGATCAGCGGCTACGGCACCGCAGTGGGCTACGTTGGCACCATCCTCGGCCTCGTTGTTCTGACGTACTTCGTCGAGAACGGAGAGACGCTGCGTCCGGTGCTTGGGCCACTCGGGGGATGGCTGGAGGCCGGTGACGAAGTCTACTCCAACGCCTTCGTGCCGACTGCCGTCATCTACCTCGTCTTCTCGCTGCCCGCTTTCTTCTTCGTGCCCGACCCTGCGGTGCGGGCGCGGAGGCCCGTGGTCCTCGGGGCGGTCTACCGTGACGTGGTCAGCACCGTGAAGAACCTGCGCGCTTACGCAGGAGTGGGGACCTTTATCCTGGCTACGATCCTCTACACCGACGCGGCGAATACCGCCGTCGCAAACATGGCGCTCTACGGTCGGGTGGTCTTCGAGATGGACGGCACGCAGGTAAGGAATTTGCTCCTCTTCTCCACGGCCTTCGCCGTGGTCGGCTCGGCCGGTTTCGGCCTCCTTACGGACCGGGTGGGACCCAAGAGGTCGCTCGTCGGAGTACTCGTCCTGTGGCTCGTCGCGATCTTGCTCTCCGCCGCTGCCCTGGGGGCGTGGATGTTGTTTCTCGCGGGGCCCATCGTGGGGATCGCGCTGGGAGGGATGTGGACCGTGGGGCGGGTGATGCTCGTCGCCCTCTCGCCGCCCGAGAAGCTGGGGGAGTTCTTCGGTCTCTTCTCGCTGGCCGGGAAGGTCTCCGCGGTCTTCGGGCCCGCGCTCACGGCCGTGTTTCTCTTCGTCTTCGGGGGCGGCGCTTACGGCTACAGGATCTCCGTAGGCTCGCTCGCCGTCATCATGGCCTTGGGCCTCTTCTTCCTCCTGCGTGTCCCCGACGCCCGCCCGGAACGCAACGTCGACGAGTTCGCGGGTGCCACCCTTGATTCGCGGGCCCCGTGAGCGGAAGATGTGTGCTATGAGGGGCGAGGATATTCGGAGAACCGTAACATGAGGTTCGTCGCGCTGCGGGGCCAGATCGTTACGGACTACGAGGTATGGCCCGATGGCACGGTCCTCCTAGGTGAAGGGTCCATCGCGGACGTGAGCCCTGATGACTCTCTCCTCGCCGAAGCGGATGAGGTCCACGACCACGAAGGGTCCCTGATCCTGCCCGGCTTCGTCGATTTGCAGGTCAACGGGGCCTTCGGTGTCGACGTGGCCACGGAGAGTGCGCGCCTGCCCGAACTCTCCGAAGCCCTGCTCTCGACGGGCACCACCTCATACCTGCCCACGGTCATCTCGTCGCCCGAGGGCCTCTACGAGGAGGCCCTGCCTGAGATCGGCACCCCCACCGGGTCGGGCGCCGAGGTGCTCGGCGTCCACCTCGAAGGGCCGTTTATAAGCCTGCAGAAGAGGGGTGCCCACGCGGCTGCCCACGTCCTGATGCCCGATGCGGAGTTGCTCGCCCATCTGCTCGACCTCGGGCCCGTGCGTATGATCACGCTGGCTCCCGAGCTGGAAGGCGCCGACAAACTCACCGCCCTCGCCGCGAACCGTGGAGTGGTTGTCTCGGCCGGCCACTCCGATATTGCCTTCGAAGAGGCCTACGACGCTCTGGATGGGCAGGTCGCCAGCGTCACACACCTCTTCAACGGGATGAGCGCGATGCACCACCGCGAGCCTGGGCTGCCAGGGGCCGCCTTCGCCCACCCGAGGGCAGTCTGCGGTCTGATCGCCGACGGGTTGCACGTCCATCCGGAGATGGTCGGGCTGGCCTTCCGCATGCTCGGTCCCGACCGCCTCTGTCTCGTCACCGACGCCATAGCCGCAACGGGCATGGAGGACGGCGAGTACCGTCTGGCAACCCGCACCGTGTACACTGGCGGCGGCGTCCCGAGACTGGGGAGCGGTTCCATCGCCGGAAGCATGCTGACCATGAAAGATGCGTTCATGAACATCCTGGCTTTCACCGGCTGTACCATCCCCGAGGCCGCGCGTATGACCTCCACCTCACCGGCGAAGCTCGTCGGCGAAGGTCGCCGCAAGGGCCGCCTCGTCCCAGGCTACGACGCCGACGTTACGGTCCTGACGCCCGACCTCTCCGTGGAGAGGGTGTGGCGGGGTGGCAAGCTGGCCTACTCCTGGGAGGGCTGATGAGACGTGAATTCGGGGCCGTTACGGTCGAGTGCATCCAGGGAGACATAACCTCCCAGTACGATGTGGAGGCCGTGGTCAACGCGGCGAACGCGCGGCTCGAGCCCGGCGGAGGGGTCGCAGGGGCCATCCACCGCGCCGCCGGACCCGGTCTCGCCGAGGAAGCCGTGCCGCTCGGCCCCATACGGCCTGGCGAGGCGGTCATAACCGGTGCGCACGGGCTTCCGAACCGTTACATCATCCACACTTTGGGACCGGTCTACGGCCAGGACCGCCCCGAGGCCGAGCTCCTGGCGGGCTGCTACCGCAACTCACTCGCACTCGCCGAGGAGAACGGGATAGAGTCCATCGCCTTCCCCGCCATCTCGACCGGTATCTTCGGCTACCCCGTCGAGGAAGCAGCGGAAGTGGCGCTCGGAACTGTGCGAAATGGAGCGGAGAGGCTCGAGCGGGTACATCTCATACGGTTCGTCCTCTTCGGTGAGAGCGACCTCGAAGTCCACGAGAGGGTCCTCTCCGGGCTGCCGTAGAGTCGGCGTTTGCGCCGCGGGTTGCAAGGGATCTCGCTGTCAGAAAGACCTGGGGAGGCCGAGGACGTGCTCGGCCAAGTAAGAGAGGATGAGGTTCGTCGAGATCGGGGCTACCTGGTAGAGACGCGTCTCGCGGAACTTGCGCTCTACGCCGTACTCGGCGTCGAAGCCGTAGCCGCCGAAGGTCTGAAGGGCGGCGTTGGCCGCCTCCCAAGAGGCGTCGGCGGCCAGGAGCTTAGCCAGGTTCGCCTCGGCGCCGCACGGTTCTCCCCGGTCGAAGAGGGCCGCCGCCTTCTCCACCATCAGCGAGGCGGCCTCGACGTTCGCGTAGGCCCTCGCTATGGGGAACTGGATCCCCTGGTTCTCGCCGATCCTGCGCCCGAACACCTCGCGCCCCGAAGCGCGCTGCGTGGCCTGCTCCACAAACCACCTCCCGTCGCCCACGCACTCGGCGGCGATGAGGATACGCTCGGCGTTCATGCCGTCGATGATGTAGCGGAAACCTGCTCCCTCTTCGCCGATGAGGTTCTCCGCAGGGAGCCGTAAGCCTTGGAAGGTTAGCTCGTTGGTCGCGTTGTTCATCATCACGCGCCTCGGTCTTACGCTGAGGCCTTCTGCCTCCCTCAGGTCGACGAGGAAGACGGATAGACCGCTGGAGCGTTTTTCGACCTGCTCTAAGGGTGTCGTGCGGGCGAGCAGGATCATGAGGTCAGATTGTTCGACCCTGGAGATGTAGATCTTGCGCCCGTTCACGACGTAATGGTCTCCCTCGCGCTTCGCCGTGGTGCGAATGGAGGTCGTGTCGGTTCCGGCTTCCGGCTCGGTGACGGCGAAGGCCTGCAGTCTCAGATCTCCCCTGGCTATCTTCGGCAGGTACTCTCGCTTTTGCTCCTCGGAGCCGTGCCTGAGGAGTGTGCCCATGGTGTACATCTGGGCGTGGGCCGGTCCGGCGTTGGCGCCGCTAAGGTTGACCTCCTCGAGGATGGCGCAAGCGGCAGAGAGGTCGAGCCCCATCCCACCGTACTCCTCCGGTATCAGGGCACCGAGGTAGCCGGCACCCGTCATCGCGGCGACGAACTCTTCGGGATAGCGGCGTTCCGCGTCGAGACCGCGCCAGTACTCGTTCGGGAAGCGGGAGCATACCTCCCTAACGCCCCGGCGGAGATGCTCGTGCTTTTTCGTCAAGATATAGGGTCCCACCAGGCTGGGACCGGGTAGCATTCCGGGCCTATCTGCGAGACGATGATCACGAAATCGACTTTACCATAGCCCGAATACAGGGGGAGTAGCATGGCGATCAAAGAGGGGTGGCGGGGACGCTTTTTCGAGGACTTTGAGGTGGGGGACGTCTATGAGCATCCCCTGGGGCGCACGGTGACGACCACGGACAACCTGTGGTTCACGCTCCTCACCCAGAACACGGCCCCCATCCACGTGGACCACGCCTACGCCGCCAAGACCGAGTACGGCCTTCCGCTGGTCGACTCCACCTTCACCGTCGCCCTGGTGACCGGCCAGAGCGTAACGGATGTCTCCCAGAACGTCTTCGCCAACCTCGGGTGGGATGAGATCCGGCTCCCCGCGCCCGTCTTCGAGGGGGATACGATCTACTCCAGGAGCGAGGTCATCGAGAAGCGAGGGTCGCGCTCGCGGCCGAACGTAGGCATAGTGAGGGTGAAGACCACGGGCTACAACCAGGAGGGCGAGACGGTCATCACGTTCCTGCGAACCGTCATGGTCTACAGGCGGGATCACGCGCCCCAAGTGCCCCGTCCGACTCCTGAGGCATGAATCCTGAACTGAGAGCGGATTCAGGAAGGGTCACCCTTCCTGAATCCGCTCTGGTCAGCAAGTCAGCACGCTCAGGCTTACGCCTTCGCTCGTCAGCACTTCAGCTAGTCGTCTCGAAGCGTGGCCAAGAGCGTAGAATCCGACCGCCACAGGTAGCGGTTCCTCGTGCGCGGCAGGGCGAGGCCGGAACGGGAGAAGCTGACTTGCTGACCAGCGAGGCGAAGCCGAAGCGTGCTGACAAGGCGCGAAGCGCCGTGCTGACAAGCCTGCGAAGCAGGCGTGCTAAAATTTCGGCATGACCGATACGCCAAGGAAGATTCAGAAGACAGAAGATGAATGGCAGGACCAGCTCACCCCCGAGCAGTACCGCATTACGCGGATGAAGGGCACGGAGCGGCCCTTCAGCGGCGAGTACTACGACAACAAGGAGGAGGGGATCTACCGGTGTGTAGCCTGCGGGACGCCCCTCTTCGCGTCCGACACCAAGTACGACTCGGGCACGGGCTGGCCCAGCTTCTGGGAGCCGATCGACCAAGCCAACGTGGAGACGGAGGAGGATCGTAGCCTCTTCATGCGCCGTACGGAGGTACACTGCGCCGTCTGCGGCGCCCACCAGGGCCACGTCTTCGAGGACGGACCAGCCCCCACGGGGCAGCGCTACTGCATAAACTCCGCCGCCCTCCGCTTCGACCCCGAAGCCGCCTCAGAGTAAGATTCGAAACAAGAAGACGCCCCCTGCCTCGTTGCAGGGGGCGTCCTTTTGTGTTTTCTGATCCATCCGTCGAGACCGGCTTCGCCTAATCTAGCTTCCAGGCGAGAACTACGGAGGCAGGTGCCAGATGGCGACGCGGAAGATACAAGTAGAGCGTGTACAGGACCTGAACGAGGCGGACGTAAGGGAAGGGGGCCACGTCCTGTACTGGATGCAATCCTCCCAGCGCGCCGAGCAGAACCACGCGCTCGAGTACGCCGTGCAGCGGGCGAACGATCTGGACCAGCGTCTGCTCGTGGTGTTCGGCCTCACCGACGACTATCCCGAGGCCAACCTCCGCCACTACACTTTCATGCTGGAGGGTTTGAAGGACGCGCAGGAAGCAGTAGAGAAGCGCGGCATCGAGATGGTCGTCCGCGAGGGCTCCCCAGAGGAGGTAGCTCTCGAGGCGGGCAAGGACGCCTCGATCATCGTCACGGACCGCGGTTACATGCGTCCGCAGAAGAAGTGGCGTGAGAAGGTCGCCAGAGAGGCGGATTGTCTCGTTACACAGGTGGAGTCCGACGTGGTCGTGCCCGTCGAGCTCGCCTCCGGCAAGCAGGAGCACGCGGCGCGGACGCTCCGGCCGAAGATCCAGGAGTACCTCGAAGACTTCCTGGTCGCGCTCAGGCCGACCAGGGTCGAAAAGCGGTCGACGAAAATGCAGGAAGACGGCCTGGATCTCTCGGATGTAGAGAAGGTCCTCGATGGGATGGACCTCGACCGTAGCGTCGGCGCCCTCAGCCACCTGTACAAGGGGGGCAACTCGGAGGCCAAGAAGATCTTCCGCCGCTTTCTGAAACAGGGTCTCGGCGACTACGACGCGAACCGCAACCAGCCGCAGACCGACTACGTCTCGCACATGAGCAAGTACCTGCACTTCGGGCACGTCTCCCCGATCTGGCTCGCCCTCCAGGCCAGGGAGGCGACGGCGAAGCAAAACAACATAGAGTCCTTCGTCGAGGAGCTCGTCGTGAGGCGCGAGCTGTCCATGAACTTCGTCTTCTACAACAACGACTACGACTCGTACTCCAACCTCCCAGACTGGGCGAGGCATACGCTCGAAGAGCATAAAGGCGACGAGCGAGAGTACACGTACACCAGAAAGCAGCTCGAGAACGCAGAGACGCACGACGAGTACTGGAACGCGGCGATGAAGGAGATGGTACACACCGGCTACATGCACAACTACATGCGCATGTACTGGGGGAAGAAGATCCTGGAGTGGTCGAACACGCCCGAGTACGCATACAAGACCACGCTCTACCTCAACAACAAGTACTTCCTCGACGGCCGCGATCCGAACTCGTTCGCCAACGTGGCCTGGGTCTTCGGCCAGCACGACCGCGGCTGGACCGAGCGCGAGGTCTACGGCAAGGTCCGCTACATGTCCTCGGGCGGCCTGGAGCGCAAGACGAAGCCGGATCAGTACGTCGAGAAGGTCGAGGAGAGGATCGAAGGGTCCGGCTAGGACCTCAGCCCGGCGAACGCCTCCAGCGCTCGCGGCCTTCCTTGTAAAGATCGCCTCCGTAGAGATCGTTCACTACGACGACCGGGAAGTCCTCGACCACGAGGCGCCGGACCGCCTCGGCACCCAGGTCTTCGTAGCCGACGACCTCGGCCTCCTTGACGCAATCCGCCAGCAGCGCCGCCGTACCCTCGACGGCTCCGAAGTACACGCAGCCGTGCTCCCTCATGGCTTCGAGAACCCTGTCGGAGCGCGAACCCTTGCCGACCATGCCCCTCAGACCACGTTCTACGAGCATCGGCGAGTGCGGGTCCATCCTCGATGCCGTCGTCGGTCCCGCAGGTCCCAGCGCTCGACCCGGGCGCGCCGGAGCCGGGCCCGTAAAGTACACGACCTGCCCTTCGGGGTCGAAGGGGAGCGGCTCGTCCGCCTCGATCGCATCCTTCATCCTGGCGTGGGCCGCGTCGCGGGCCGTGTACAGAACGCCGTTCAGGCGCACGATGTCGCCCGACCTCAAGGGCTCGATGTCTTCCATCGAGAGCGGCGCTGTCAGGAAGACCGGCTCTGGGCTCACAGCTCGGCCGAGGCCGTACGGTGGGAGTGGCAGTCGAGGTTGACGGCGACGGGGAAGGCGGCGATGTGGGTCGGGAAGCTCTCGATGTGGACCGCGAGCGCCGTCTGCGTACCGCCGTAGCCGGCGGGTCCTATGCCTGTGGCGTTGATCTCGTCGAGTAGCTCGCGCTCGAGGACGGCGAGATCGGGGTCGGGGTTGGGCTCGCCGGAAGGCCGGGTTAGCGCCCTCTTGGCTAGCATCGCAGCCTTCTCGAACGGGCCGCCCATACCGACCCCGACGGTGAGCGGCGGGCTGGCGTTCGGGCCTGCCCTCTCGATGGTCTCGACGACGAACCGTTTCATCGCAGGGAGGCCTTCCGCGGGGGTGAGCATCTTGAGCGCGCTCATGTTGTCGCAGCCCGCGCCCTTGACCAGCATCGTGAGTCTCAAACCGTCGCCGGAGACCGGTTCGTAGTAGACGACGGCCGGGGTGTTGTCGCCCGTGTTCGTCCTGTCTACGGGGCTCCTGACGATGGATTTCCTGAGGTAGCCCTCCTCGTAGCCGCGGCGGACGCCCTCGTCTATGGCGGCCCCTATGTCTCCGCCCGAGAACCTGACTTCGCTCCCCAGCTCGACGAAGAAGACGGCGTATCCCGTGTCCTGGCAGAAGGCGATGCACCGCTCGCGGGCGACCTCCGCGTTCTCCAGGAGGCGTTCGATCACCTCGCGCCCGAGTTCCGACTCCTCCGCTTCGAGCGCGCGCCTCAGGGCGGCCAGGTGCTCCTGCGGCAGACGCGTGTTGGCCTCGATGCACAGGTCGCGCACCGTTTCGGTTACCGAACTGGCCGCTATCTCGCGCATTGGGTTATTGCTTCGACCTCATCGGGCAAAGGTTAGCATCAGAGGCGTCCTCCTTTCCACGTTGTCGGTCGAGGTTATTCGAGCAACGATTCTCGTAGCGCTTTGCGTAACGATTGCGAGACGTTCACCGGGTAGCGTGCAGATGGCCTGGGATACGCTTCATCCGGAGCATCGTGCGGCCCGAGAGCGGACTGTGCCCACAGGTCAGGCGACGTACAAATCGAGACGTGAGACAATTACTGGGGAGATTTCCGACGGGGAGCTTTTCGTAACGCTTTTCGTAACGTCTGGGAGACGTTTGGGGGCTAGAATCAGGGCCAGGAGGTAGGATGACGACACAGGAGAGAAACAGGCAGGGTTTCTGGCAGAGTCTCTTCGGGCGCGACAGTAGGCAAGCGACACCCGAGGAGATGCCCAAACCCGTGGTGGAGGCTCCCAGCCAGGAGCCCGGTCCCGAGGTGGAGATAGCGCCCAACGACCCCATCGTGGCTTACTTCGCCAGCGCCTCGGGGGTGGTCGAGATCGACAAGCTTGACCTCGATTCGCCCGCCCTCAGGGCCATGAAGACGGCCGACATCAAGGTGGTCGTACCGCTGGTGAGCCAGGGAGAGTTGATCGGGCTTCTCAACCTGGGGCCGCGCCTCTCCCAGCAGG
>DATMVF010000273.1:0-4898 GCA_035563475.1 Rubrobacter sp. | reverse complement strand
CGAAGGAGCATCCTGCTGCCGGATGCCCTCGCGCGACTTTCTGCGACCGGGGCGAGGTTCGAGGGAGGGGCGCTGAAAGTGAGGTTGAAGGATGAGTGAAGAGAGACGACGCAAGGGCGCGCTGCTGGGTGTGATCGCCTACGTCCTCGTGCCCGGTGAGCGGCGCGTGCAGGCCGCAGCGCACTTTCGCAAAGCGGGCTTCGAGACGCTGAAGGGTGTCGGAGAGCTGGTGAGGCCCGAGAGGCAGCATGACTCCTCACAAACCGTGAACCGAGAGCGCATAGAGATAGAGTAATGGGACGCCTGAGACGCCTGGCCAGACCACGGGAGGATGGGACGGCAGCAAGAGTAGTCCAGAAAGTGGGCGAGTTCGCCCGCCAAGAATTCACCGTGGCCCTCCCCGCGGCCAAGCGGGCCGCAAGCCACGCTGCCCAGGCGTTCTTCAAGAAGTTCTCGGAGGAATACGCCAAGGAACGCAAGAAGAACTAAGGTTCTCCTGATCCCATAACCTGAAACCTACTACAGTTTGGATCACCGGGTCACCGGTAGTAAGATATCCTTTACATATTCTAGTAGATACCAAGGGGAGAATTTTATGGCCGAGAACGGACAGTTAACAGGGACCTTCAGGGTCAAGAGCGGGATGGCCCAGATGCTCAAGGGCGGGGTCATAATGGACGTCGTCGACGCCGAGCAGGCCAGGATCGCCGAGGAAGCGGGGGCCGTGGCCGTCATGGCCCTGGAGCGCGTGCCCGCGGACATAAGGGCCGACGGCGGGGTCGCGAGGATGAGTGACCCGGAGAAGATCGTCGAGATCCAGGAGTCCGTCACCATCCCCGTGATGGCGAAGGCGCGCATCGGACACTTCGTGGAGGCCCAGATCCTGGAGGCCCTCGAAGTGGACTACATAGACGAGTCCGAGGTCCTGACCCCCGCCGACGAGAAGCACCACATAGACAAGGCCGTCTTCGAGGTGCCTTTCGTGTGCGGCGCCACGAACCTCGGGGAGGCGCTGCGGCGCATCGGCGAGGGGGCGGCCATGATCCGGTCCAAGGGCGAGGCGGGCACGGGCAACGTGGTCGAGGCCGTGCGGCACATGCGCGCCATAGTCGGCGGCATTCGCAGGCTGGGGGCCCTGGATCACGAAGAGATGATGACGGAGGCCAAGAACCTCGGGGCACCTTACGAGCTCGTGCGGTGGGTCGCCGAGAACGGACGGCTCCCCGTAGTGCTGTTCACGGCCGGCGGCATAGCCACTCCGGCGGACGCGGCATTGATGATGCAGCTCGGGGCCGACGGTGTGTTCGTCGGCAGCGGGATCTTCAAGAGTGGGGATCCTGCCCTCAGGGCGCGGGCCATCGTGAAGGCGACGACCCACTTCAAGGATGCGAAGGCCGTGGCCGAAGCGAGCAGGGGTCTCGGCGTGGCGATGGTAGGCAGGGAGATGGGCGACCTGGCAGAAGGGGAGCGACTCGCGACCCGTGGTTGGTAACGGCGAGACGAACGGCGCGCGGCGCGGGGAAGAGGGTCCGAAGAAGATCGGGGTGCTCGCCCTGCAGGGAGACTTCAGGGAGCACGCCGAGATCCTGCACGGGCTCGGGGTCGAGCCTGTCGAGGTGCGGGCCGTGGAGGACCTTGAAGGGCTCGCCGGCATCATCGTCCCCGGCGGAGAGTCGACGACGATAGGGAAGATGATGGTCTCCTCGGGCCTCCTCGACGGTATAAGGAGCTACTTCTACAAGGGCGGTCCCGTGTGGGGCACGTGCGCCGGGATGGTCCTGGCCGCGTCGGCGACGACGGGCCCGCGCCAGCCGCTGCTTGGCCTGATGAACGCGCTCGTCGAGCGCAACGGGTTCGGGCGGCAGGTCCATTCCTTCGAGAAGGACCTCGACGTAGATGGCTTCGACGAGCCGTTCACGGGGGTCTTCATTCGGGCGCCGTTCTTCGAAGACGTGGGGCCAGGGGTCGAGGTGCTCTCCAGGATCGGAGATCGGGTCGTGGCTGCCAGGGGAGAGAACATTCTGGTAACGGCGTTCCATCCCGAGCTTACGGACGACGTCAGGTTCCACGAGTACTTTTTGCGGGAGGTTTGTTCCATATGAGCGGTCACAGTAAATGGTCGACGATCAAGCGCAAGAAAGGCGCCGCCGACGCCAAGCGCGGAGCGCTCTTCGGCAAGTTGTCGAAGGCGATCACGGTCGCGGCGCGCGATGGTGGCGGGGACCCCGAGATGAACGCGGCCCTGGGCCTCGCGGTGCAGAAGGCGAAGGACGCCAACATGCCCAACGACAACATCCAGCGCGCCATCGACAAGGGCACCGGCGCGGGCTCCGATGCCGATACCTACGAGCGGATCACGTACGAGGGCTACGCGCCGGGCGGGGTAGCCGTCCTGGTCGACGTGCTCACCGACAACCGCAACAGGGCCGCCTCCGACGTGCGCTACCTCTTCTCCAAGAACGGCGGCAAGCTCGGCACGAGCGGCTCGGTCGCCTACCTCTTCGAGCGGAAGGGCATCATCCTGGTTCCCAAAGACTCCACGGATGAGGACGAGCTTATGGAGGTGGCACTCGAAGCCGGGGCCGAAGACGTCGAAGAACAGGAGAACGACTACAGGGTCGTCACGACCCCGGAGGACTTCACGGCCGTCAGGGATGCTCTAGGTGAGTCCGAGATCGCGTACGACAACGCGGAGATCACCATGGAGCCCCAGAACAGCATCGACCTCGACGCGGGGACCGCGAGGCAGACGCTGCGCCTGATCGACGCCCTCGAAGAGAACGACGACGTGCAGGAGGTCTACGCGAACTTCGATATCTCTGAGGAAGTCATGGCGGAGGTAGTTTCGTAGGGGGCCCTGTTTACGCCGGCACCCTCTCTGGCCGGGTCGGACGGGGGCCCTGCATCGCGAAGGTCTTGGTAGCCTTGCTCGTGGCGTTGTTGGTGGGTTCGGCCTGCTCTGCCCCTGACGAGCGACGGGGCGGGGATGTGATCGCCGGCGCCTCGAAACAGCGCACCGTGGATCTCCTGCCAAGGCAAACGGAGACCGACGGAAGGATCGGCGACAGTGTGGAGGCCGGGAACCTGCGTTTGCGGATCTTCGATGTGCGGGCCGATGACCGGGTCTACGCCATCTCGGGTCCCGGAATGCGGCCCGTAACGCGGGGGAACACCTCCGGAGAGTACGTGGCCGTAGACTACTTGGTCAAGAACATCTCCGGTTCGCCAATGACCACGGGGGCGAAGGCTACTCTCCTCGACGACCAGGGTAATTCCTACAGGCAGGACAGATCTATCGGGCCTCCTTCCGGTGGCACCGACGGCATGGAGCTCGGAACGGACCAGACAAAGGCCTCCACGATGTTCTTCGAGGTGCCCAACGGCATCATCCCCACGACGCTCGAGATAGAGACTCTTTCTGGCCGAAAGGCCCGCTTCGATCTGCTCGCCCGGGATATGGAGGGAGTGCCGCCCGAGGATTACCTGCGGGTGTACCACCTGTATTTCAACGAACAGGCCTACGAGGAAGCCTACGAGATGTTCGACCCTGCCTCGGTCCAGAACATCACACTCGGCGAGTGGCTGTCATTCTACGAGCCTCTGTGGGGCAAAAGGTACGTGAGCCTCGACGACCTCAGGTCACTTTCGGAGGGCTCTGGTCGGGCGGTCTTCCAGATGACGCGTACGTTCTACGATGCGGACGGCGACATCGTGGCGAACCCGGAGGTCAACCCTTCCGTGATACAAGAAATGGTCGAGGTGGACGGCGAGTGGAAGCTCGTGATGCGCGACGATCTGGTCTTCGACATCATAGCCGTCATAGGACCCGACGAGACGCCCGAGCCGGAAGCCACCGAACCCGAGAAGACGGCTCCCGAACGCACCCAGCCACCTTCGACCGTTCTGGAGACCACGGAGCAGACAGAGGCAACCGGGTCCGCGCCCCCACGCGACTACGAGTGCGAAGATTTCGAGAGCCAGGAAGAAGCCCAGCTCTACCTCGCGCCAGGAGACCCCTACAACCTCGACGAGGACGGCAACGGCGTGGCTTGTGAGACCTTGCCGTAGTGGATTGTGAGGGTCCCCGGCCACGGGATAACGTACCTTGGGACTGCGTGGGAGCCGATGAAGGGAGAGTCAGCGCTCACGGGTTTAGAGCTGTCGAACCCCGGACCACCAGGCGGGTTGCCAGCAATTCGGCGCTTGGGGCGGCTTCTTCGCGAAGCTGCGCTACCAGCATCCGTCCGGCCAGCCTCCCCTTCTCGGCATGATCCTGGTGGACGGAGGTGAGGGGAGGATCCGCGCTCGCCGCCGCGGGGATGTCGTCGAATCCGACAACGGAGACGTCTTGGGGCACGGAGATCCGCCGCTCGGTCATCCATTGTATGGCGCCAAGCGCAAGCTGGTCGCTCAAGGCGAGGATGGCCGTCGGCTCCTGATGCGAACGGAACAATGCCTCGACGGCCAGGTATCCGAGTCCCCTGGTACTGCCCTGACACTCGTAGACGGGCACCCCAGACCAGGACAGACCGGCCGCTTCCAACGCGGCCCGGTAGCCCTGTAGCCTCATCCGGCTAACGCGGAACGTGGTCCGCTCCTGGCGGTCGGAGTCCGCGATCCCTTGGTGGCCATCCGGTGAGAGGCCGAACGACACGATGGCGAACCTTTCGTGCCCGAGGTCGAGGAGATGTTCGGCCGCAGTTCGGGCCGCCCCTTCGTCGTCGACGCCAACGAAGGGCACTCCCTCCCTACGTGGCTGATCCACAACCACGGCCGGTAATCGCCTCTGTAAAGCCGCCGCCAGCAAAGATTCTTCGTCGCTCATCGAGTAGATCACGAACCCGTCCACCGCGGCCTGTGCCGCCCTGGGGTCGCGCTCTATTGACGCTCCTCCGGCT
>DATMVF010000272.1:0-6752 GCA_035563475.1 Rubrobacter sp. | reverse complement strand
CGGGGTTCAGCTGCCCTCCCACGTCATTAGAGCCCGTGACGAGCATCCTCTTGCGCCAACCGGAGAAGGAGCCGGTGGCGAGGTACGGCAGCATGGAGCGGCCGTCCACCTCGAGCGAGGCGACGGGCACTCCGGCGATCTCGCAAGTCGTGGGCATCAAATCCGTGTGGTTTACGAGCACGGTCCTGATCGTGCGGCTACTGACACCCGGTCCTTTGACACCCGGTCCTTTCACGAAGAAGGGTACCTGGGAACTCTCCCAGTATGGCCGGTCTTTCTTGCGCAGGCGATGCTCGCCGTGGAGGTAGCCGTTGTCTGAGGTAAAGAAGATGACCGTGTTGGCGAGCTGGCCCGTAGCCTCCAGTGCCGCCAGGATCGGACGCATCCCCTTCGAATCGAGGTCGGCAAGCTCCTCCAGTTTCCCCTCGTATTCGGCTTGGACGGCAGCGGTGTCGGCGAGCGGGAGGTTGCGCATCCACGTCGGTTTGTCGGACATGTCGGCCTCGTTTACGGATGGCACGTTCCGAATCGCCCCGTCGTAGAGATGCTCGGAGTCCGGGGTCGGGAAGTAGGGGGCATGCGGTATGGACGGGCAGTATTGGGCGAACCAAGGGGATTCCACGCGCTCACGCACGAACTGGGCACACTGCTCGGCCGCCCACACAGAGGGGGCCGATGATGTCTATCCACGTGCCGTCCACATTGCCCTGGTTGGGAGTCGTTACGTTCCCGCCCGCGTCGGAGGCGTCACCTTTCGTGGCGCGCCAACGGTCCCAGTGGGGGGGCACCGTACCGTCGTTCCCATAGCCGTTTACGTACTTGCCGAAGTGCCCGGTGGCGTAGCCTACGTCCTTCACGTAGCGGGCGACAGTGCGCTCCTGCAGCCCAAGCGTGCTGTTGAGGAATTTCGACCAGGTCCTGTTCGTGTCGCATTTGTGGGTGGTCACGCTGAGGCCCGTGAGTAGGCTCACCCTCGCCGGCCCGCACAGCGGTACGTCCGCGGAGCCAAGCGTAAATTCGATCCCTAGATCCCTGATATTAGCTGTGGTCACAGTCAGAGATTCCATCATGTATTGCGGCTGGTCGTCAGTTATCACCCAGAGGACGTTTCGGGGCCCCGCTCGCGCGGCTTCGCTGTCTTGGAGCCTGATAGAGGCCAGGGCTGCCGCCCCACCCACCCCCAAAAGGAACGTGCTCCTCGTCATCTTTCGCTTCATTGACTCTCCCTCCCGTTCTCTATCCTGGCCGATCACTAGCATCTTTGGGCAGGCTGCGCAAGACGCTTAAAGCGAGCAGCATAAGGTCCGCCAAGTTGCACAACGTCCCCACGCTAGCAAGCAGCGATGATTTCTCGATGAATTCTCGGCAACCGTCGGAGAATGAGAGTGGAAATGTCAGTAAACATCTATGAGAAGGCACTGTTTGTCAAGCCGACGTGGCCAACGCCGCGATGCAGTTGAACTTGGCCTTAGAGACAACCCCCGGAGGCTCCGGGTAGCGGGGCCTCCTTCGCCAGGTCCTGTGCGGGCTCGCTCCCATCGAAGCCTCCTCGGACGCACATTACCAAGCA
Organism: Rubrobacter sp.; assembly: GCA_035563475.1. Classification (GTDB taxonomy): domain Bacteria; phylum Actinomycetota; class Rubrobacteria; order Rubrobacterales; family Rubrobacteraceae; genus Rubrobacter_D. The sequence goes on along the minus strand of DATMVF010000272.1, from coordinate 5,182 downwards.
GGCCTTGCTCTACACCATCAACCAGCTCGAGGCAGCCGGTTACGTAGAGCGAGTTCCGGACCCTACCGACGGGAGGGCCAAGATTATCCGCTTGACGCGGCGAGGATGGGAGGTCAGGCGGGTAGGAGATGAGATCATGACGAGCTTGGATCACGAATGCGTCCAACGGCTTGGTGAGGAAAGGATGCAGCAGTTCAAAGCACTGATCAAGGGTGTAAGCGGCGTGCTCGAGGAGAACCGAGCGGTTACAACAGAAAGGACTGGCGGCCGACGATCGGATTAATGGCTATGATCAGCTCGGCAAGGGCGAATCCTGGGTGCGTGGTGCGAGCGGGGGTGGGAGAATGAGGACGATATCACCCTCCTCACGTTACGACGCTCGGCGGCCCGAACCTGACCTTCTCAGAACTCCGTAAGACATCAGAAGCCGGCGGCGCGGCGGAGGTCATCTGAGAGCGAGGTGTCTTCCCAGGTGAACCCTGGCTCCCTGCGTCCGAAGTGGCCGTATGCGGCGGTCCGCGCGAAGATGGGGTTCCGCAAGTTCAGGTCGCGGATGATGGCGCCAGGCCTGAGGTCGAAATGTTCCTGCACCAGCGTCCCGAGGGTGGCGGGGTCGGTCTTTGCGGTGCCGAAGGTCTCGACCATCACGCTCACGGGATGGGCGACGCCTATGGCGTAAGCCACCTGGACCAGGCACCGGCCTGCGAGTCCCGCCGCGACGAGGTTCTTCGCCACCCACCTGGCGGCGTAGGAGGCCGAGCGGTCGACTTTGGTCGGGTCCTTGCCAGAGAATGCGCCCCCGCCGTGCGGGGCCGATCCCCCGTAGGTATCCACGATGATCTTGCGCCCCGTGAGGCCCGTGTCGCCCTGAGGCCCTCCCGTAACGAACCGGCCTGTGGGGTTGACCATGATCTCGGTCGCGCGGGGGTCGAATAGTTCCTCTGGCATTACCGGGCGTATGACCGTCTCCAGGAGATCGTCCCTTATGTGGGCCTCCACCCCGTCGCGGTGCTGGGCCGAGATCAGGATCTTCTCGATGCCGACTGGCCTGTCCCCCTCGTAGCGGACTGTAACCTGGCTCTTCCCGTCCGGCCTCAGGTAGTCGAGGACGCGGCTCTTGCGGACGTCGGAGAGACGGCGCGTCAGAGCGTGTGCGAGTGTGATCGGGAGCGGCATCAACTCATCTGTCTCCTCGCAGGCGTAGCCGAACATCATCCCCTGGTCGCCGGCCCCTATCTCGTCGAGACCCTCGCTCTCCCTCGCTTCGAGGGATCTATCTACCCCGAGTGCGATGTCTGCGGACTGCGGGTCTATGGAGACGATCACGCCGCAGGTCTCGGCGTCGAAGCCGAACTTGGCCCTAGTGTAGCCGATCTTGGAAACCATCTCGCGCACCAGCGTCGAGATGTCCACGTAGGTCGAGGTCGTTATCTCACCGGCCACGACGACGAGACCCGTCGTCACCAGCGTCTCGCAGGCGACCCTGCTCATGGGGTCGTCCGCGATCGCCGCGTCCAGGATGGTGTCCGAGATCTGGTCCGCTATCTTGTCGGGGTGGCCCTCGGTGACGGACTCCGAGGTAAAGAGGTGGGATGCCTTCAGTTTCTGGTCGTCCGCCGCGTTCCAGGTGGTCGGGCCGGCCGCTCTCTCCACCATCTCTATCTCTCCTCGTCCATCTCCGCGATCATACTGTCCAGGATGACACGGGCGATCTGTGCTTTGGAGGCCCTGGGGACGAATCGTTCCTCCTCGCGGCCGACGACGTAGACCTCGTTCTCGGCGGCGCCGAATCCTACGCCTTCTTTGGAGATGTCGTTGCCCACCACGAGGTCCGCTCCCTTCTTTGCGAGCTTCTCGCGGGCGTCGGCCACGGGGTCTCCGTGAGTCGCCGCGAATCCTACCACAAAGAGGTCGGGATACCGCTCCCTAACGGCCTCGAGTATGTCGGCCGTGGGGGCGAGCTCCAGGCTTGTCGTCCCCGAGCTACGCCGGATCTTCTCACTTACTCGCGAGGCCGGCGTGAAGTCCGAGACCGCAGCGGCCATGACGAGCGCGTCCGCGTCAGCGGCCTGCTCCAGAACCGCCTCTTTCAACTCCTCCACGGTCTCTACCGCGCGGTATCTGGTCCCCGGCTCGATCGTATCTACGTTGGCGGCCACCACGCTAACCTCGGCGCCGAGCCGCAAAGCTTCGCGGGCCACCGCGAGCCCCATCTTCCCCGAGGAGCGGTTCCCGATAAAACGCACACTGTCTATGGGCTCCCTGGTACCTCCAGCGGTCACGAGCAGCCGCAGCCCGTCCATCGGGCCTCCGAGACTGCCGAGTAACCCGGCGACGATCTCTCCCGTGGAAGCCATCCTGCCTTCGCGGCCTTCGACGATGCGGTAGCCATCCTCTCGGAGAAGATCCAGGTTCTCTCGTACGGCGGGGTGGCCCGCCGTGCCAGCGTCGAGATCCGGGCCCACGACAGCGCTTGGCGAGAAGCGAGTGACCATGCCGCGGGCGAGTCTGGCCAGAGTATCCGCGGGTGCCGGGGCGAAGAGCACGGCCTCGGGCGTCTCCGAGGGATCACCGACCAGGGCCACATCACGGAACGCTGCGGGACCAACGAAGCGACGGGCTCTCTGGTCGAGGATCACCTCCACCCTGTTATCTGTCCCGGCTATCTCCGCGGCCACATCGGGGATCGCCAGGGCACCCGGAGAGGCTCCGACACGGAGAAGGATCAAGGTGTCAAGGCTTACGTCGTTGTCTCAGGCAGCGCCTTCGTCGCCCGGTGCGCCCGAGTCGATGTCCATATCCTGGGGAACGCCGGCGCCGGCGGGCGGGCTGATGAAGTCATCTGCATCGGCCGCCCCGATCTCTTCGTCCGTGTCCTCTGCGGGCTGCCTGAAGGCGACCTCCAGCTTGTCCTGGCGCAACTCCTCTATGGCGATGGTCAGCGGATGCTGGGACCGGGTGTGTACCTGCGGGCCAGGGATGCCGAGGGCATCGTTGAGGCCCAGGGTCGAGGTGTACTCGTTGATCTGGCGCGCCCTCTTGGCGCTGGCTACGGCGAGGCCGTAACGGGAGTCCACCTTGTCCAGAAGCTCATCTATCTTCAGGTCGTGCAACATCTTTGCCTCCTCTTACTATCTGCTCCATCTTCTCGATCATGTCCCTGCGGGCCCGCTCGCGATTCTCGTTTACGACCTCGTGGTCGAACTCGTCCCTGGCCGCGACTTCGCCTACGGCGGTCGCCAGACGGCTCTCCAGCGCTTCTTCTGTCTCGGTGGCCCTTCCGGTGAGCCTTCGGCGGGTCTCCTCCAGCGACGGGGCTCGGACGAAGACCATCACGGCCTCAGGACGCTTTAGCTGGACCTGCCTCGCACCCTGGAGCTCCAACTCGAGGATCACGGACTTTCCCTCGTCCAGGAACTCCTCGACCTTGCGCTCCGGGGTCCCGTAGAGATTACCAGAGTATTCGGCCCACTCCAGAAAGCGGTCCTCCTGGATCCACCGCTCGAACTCCCGGCGCGAGAGGAAGATGTAATCTTTGCCATCTACCTCGCCGGGACGCGGCCCCCGGGTCGTGGCCGAGACGGAGTAGGCCAGCTCGGGCACCTCCTCCAGGGAAGCCTTTATCAGGGTCGACTTTCCTGCTCCGGAGGGTCCGGAGACGACGATCAGTCTTCCTCGCACCCTAGAGCCCTGATCAAACGGTCCCTCTGCCCGTGCGTTAGCCCCACCAGGGTCTTGGAGCGGCTTATGCCAGCGTCCCTCATAACGCGTGTGACCTTGATGCGGCCCATACCTTTGACAGCGAGAAGCATCTCCTCGACCTTGGCGCCCCTCAACTCCTCGGAAGGGTCCATAAGCAAATCGTAGATGCCCAACCGTCCGCTCTTCAAGTCACGCTTGGTTGCAGCCCTGGCGAAGCGCACCCTGTTGGCCTCCTCGAGCGCGTCCCTACGCTCGTCAGCCGTCCGTTCTGGTGCCCGCCTCAACATCAACGGGTTAGTATACCATCGCCGGAAGGCACCCGGTCTAACCTCCCTGCAGCGCGCTAGCGCGCTTCTTTCGACGGTACCTCCTGGTCTTGTGGCGGTTGCCGCAAGTCTCCATGGCACACCACCTGCCCGTGCGACTCTTGGAGTGGTCGTAGTACGCCCACCGACAGTCCTCGGCGGCGCAGATCTTCATCCGCGCCCACGTGCCCTTGGAGGACGCAACGACAACGCCGGCGAGGATCGTGCCCAAAGCACCCTTGGCCCCGCCCTCCCCGCTCACGAGTTCGGGCCCCGAACCTACACCAACACGGACCACGAGCGGGAACTCCCCAAAGGTTCGGCCAACCTTCTCCGACCTCTCTCGGGACGGGCCCGAGTTGGCGGAGGCCGCCGAACGCAATGTGTCTCGCAGCTCTACTGCCAGTCGTCGATCCGCCTCGCTCACCGCTTCTTCCCGCCCGAGAAGCCCACGCCCGACGAGCCAGGCCTTGAACATCTCGGGGCTCCTCAACCCTTCCCTCTCCTCCTCCGGTTTCGCGGCGTGCTCCCCAAACCTCTCCAAATGGAGCGTGTTGAGGAACTCGTTGACGAGCCTGACCTCTTCGGGTACCTCGCCCTCCGGTATGCGTTGGTCCACCCGAATCCTCCTCAGTACTGCTCGACACCATTGTACGCGATAGGCGGTTTAGAGTGAGTTCGACACCGGTATAATGTATTAATGGTGTTGTTAATGATGCGATAGCTTTGGAGGAAGGCACGGTGTCCGAAGCCGGCGGGATAACGCGGAGAAAGACATTTGCGCTGGTGCTGTTGTGTTGCGCCTCGTTTGTGGCGGTGCTGGACCTCACGATCGTCGCTATAGCGCTGCCTTCGGTGCGGAGGGAGCTAGGTTTCGGTGGGGGCGACGCCCAGTGGATCCTCACCGGATACGCGCTCTCTTTTGGGGGTCTCCTGCTCTTCATGGGCCGTGCCGGCGACCTTTACGGCCGGCGGCGCCTGTTCGTGGGCGGGCTCGCCTTGTTCGCCGCCGCCTCGTTCCTGGGCGGTCTGGCGTGGGCACCCTGGGTGCTGGTGTTGGCGCGCCTATTGCAGGGGGTTGGCGGGGCGGCGCTCGTGCCGGCTTCGCTCGCGCTGGTGTCGGCCACCTTCGCCGAGGGCGAGGAGCGGAATCGTGCCATGGGCGTCTACGGGGC
>DATMVF010000271.1:0-2754 GCA_035563475.1 Rubrobacter sp. | reverse complement strand
CCAAGCACGGGTCCTAGCAGCGCCCCGACCACGGCCGCGCTGATCATCACCCCGATCATCTCAGCCCGCCGCTCCTCCGGAGCCCGGTCCACCAGCCAGGTGAACGCCGCGACCCATGAGAGCGCGCTACCGAACCCGCCTGCGAACCGCACCGCAACGAGTAACCACGTCGTGTCCACAAGCGCGAACATCACGCTGGTTACCGACACGAGGATCAATCCGACGAGGGCGGTGATCCTTATTCCCGAGCGGGAAGCGAGGAATCCACCAGGCACACTCCCTATCAGGACACCCGCCCCGTAGGCGCCGCTCAAGATGCCAACCACGGACTTGGAGAGGCCGAACTCCTCCTGGAAATAAGGGACGAGCGGGTAGAGCGCAGCGTAGAAGATCGTATCCACAAGCACTATCGCGCAGCTGAGGGCAAGGAGTCGGCGCACGAAGGTCATTCTAATGCCTGAGTACGGCGCGTGAGCCGGAAGCTTTCACGGCGGCCTGTTCTCTGGCTGCTAACATAACCAGCGTGAGCAGTGTCTATACCATCTTGACCGACTGGCTCGCGTGGGAGCGCAGGGGGACGGCGAACAGGGTGCTGTTCGTCCTGTCGCTCTCGCTGGCCGCTTTCGTGACGCTAACCTTCGCGGGGGCTTCGCTAGACCCCGACCCCGGCAACTTCGCGCGCTACTTCGCGTTCTACTGGGTGTGGGGTCTCTGCGCCATCGGCGTGCTTCTGGGGATGGCCGAGTACAAGACGAGTCCCTTGCGCAAGGGCAAAGAACGCGGCCACCTCTTCATACTCCTGTACATCGGCGCGCTGCTCATCGTGACCCGCGCCCTGAACATGGTTCTCTACGCCGGTTAGCGGTTTGTACCGGGCCCTGCTCTTCGACCTCGACGGTACGATCGCGGAGACCGACTCCCTGCACCTGCCGACGTGGGTGGATGCGCTCCAACCACACGGCGTCGAGGTCGACGAGGAGTTCTATCGCGACAGGATCAGCGGGCGGAGCACGGCCGAGATCGTACGCGAACTGCTCCCCGACCTCACCGACGAGCAAGGAAGATCCATCGGTGACGCCAAGGAGGCGAGCTTCCGCGAGCGCGCCTCCGAGCTGGAACCTCTGCCGGGTCTCGTGGACTTTGTAGAGCGGGGCAGGAAGCGAGGGATGCGGATCGCCCTCGTCACCAACGCCCCCGAGGAGAACGTCGAAGCGATACTGCCCGCACTGAAGCTTCGAGGCCTCTTCGACGTGGTCGTGCTCGCCGACGAAGTCGAGGCTGTAAAGCCGGATCCAGCACCCTACAGAGCCGCCCTAAAGAGAACCGGCGTCCCTGCCGGAAGAGCGCTGGCCTTCGAGGACTCGGTCTCGGGTATCACCTCCTCGGTCGCCGCGGGCATTCCGACGGTAGGCATCGCCTCGAGCCAGGACCCCAAAAGACTCCTCGGAGCAGGGGCCTTCACGGCGGCAGAGGACTTTACCGACCCGCAGCTCCGCGCCCTGATCGACGCGTAGGACAGCCCCTAGCCATGGTGGAGTCATCGTTGAGTCCATGCCCATCACGAGCTCGAACTTGGAGCCGGATACCGGACCGACTTCCAGCCTTCTTCAGAATGACAGCAGGCACACCCCGAGTATGGCGAGCGATGTCAATACGGGGGACGGACGTCGCTGATAACGGTCACTGATTTGCACGACGAACACGACAACCATGACCAGGACGCTGTGAGAGAAGGCCGCGACCGCGGCCATCAGGGCCCAGCACGTCGTTACGCAACCGAAGCCGGTGATCACGCCGTACCGGACGCACGCGTTGTCCGCTCGCCACCCCCGAGGGGCGAGCGGCACGGTTAGTCGGCAGCGCCTGAGCCTCCGTTTCCTGCCAGGAGAGATCTCCCACAAGACCGCCGTAACCATGAGGAGACCCGCCACGAGCGTCCACCCTAGCAACGGGGCGAGAAATCCTAAAGTTCCCTGGATAGCGGTCTGGACCACTGCCCAGCAGCAGAGGTAGCCGACCAGGAAGGCAGCCATCGCCCTGTGCCTGCGGCGCCACAGGCTGGAGAGGGCCACGTGGCGAACGTTGGCGAGGGTGAGAGGCAGCATCATCGCCACCACCATCACGGCGGTTGCGATGATGGTTTGGCTTGCGCTTGGGACGGTGTGGGAGTGGGCCGCGTGCCGAAGAATGAGCGCCCAGGCCGCCGCCGCGATCAAGATGACCCACCACTCTGGGTGGCGCCATCCGATCCGGCGCAGCCTTAGTGGGACGACTCCGTATGCGGCTTGAGTCGTGGCAGACATGCCAGAGAGCTCAGGCGTAGAATAGGCTGACGCGACCCGCTCTTACGTTTCCGGACTGCTCCTCGCTGGCGTGCACGGGAGTGAAGGTTACGCGCAGGTGCTCCGGGTCGAACTCCTCCGCCTCTTGCAAACGCTCGAAGATGCCCGTGATGTCGAAGGAGAAGGTCAGCCCGCTCCCGCTGTGCTCCTCGTCGCTTTGGGAGGCTTCGAGCACGCCGAACATCGAGACCTTGCCGACGCGCCGATCCTCGTACTCGGCGGCGCTCGCCCCTGGGGGCAGACCCAAATGAACCAGGTAGCTGGAGGCCGCGAGATCCTCTCCCTTCACGTTCTCGACCTTCAGGTACACCTTGCGGGGCCGCTGGCTTTCGGTCGCTGCGGCGAACGCGGGTCCAGAGGGAGCCTCGACAGCGATCTCGACCTCGGTTGATGTGGCTGCGAGCGGCACCCC
>DATMVF010000270.1:0-25064 GCA_035563475.1 Rubrobacter sp. | reverse complement strand
GTGGTCCTCGATGGGCAGATACCCCACTCCAGCCTCCCTTCTCAGCGTCGATGTCCCTACCCGTATCTTACAGCGCCGTGCATTTCAGCACGCTCAGGCTTTGCCTTCGCTTCTCAGCACTTCAGCTTTCGCTTGCGCAAGAGTCCTGGCTGACCGGCTGACAAGCGGAGCCCGAGGGGCGTAGCGTGCTGACTGGCTCTAATAGCTGACCACCAATACGCCGCCGGCGATGATCAAGAGTACTCCCAGCGCCTTCAGGACGCTGAAATCGGCCCCGGCACCGAAGACCCCGAAGGCGTCGAGGACGAGGCCCACAAGCAGCTGGGTGGCTATAACGAGCGAGAGGGCGCGCGCCACCCCGGCCTGCCCGGCTGCGACGGCGATAGAGCCCAAGATCACCGCCCCGAGGACGCCCGAGGCCGCGGCGTAAACTACTGCGCGGCCCGTAAACTCCGGTTTCGCCACCATGAACGAGAGCGAGAGCGCGAACATGCTGGTCGTAAGACCCGAGATCGCGACCAGGACCAGGGGCCCGAGCGTTCGCTGGGCCGCTCCTGTGAGGCTGGTCTGGACGGCCACGCACACGCCCGCTAGTACGGCGAGGAGAAGGGTAGATTTCATTGGCACCCCCTGAGGTTCGTGGTCTCGACGCAGAGCCCCGGTAGGGACGCCCGCAGGATTATACGCAGGTGGCGGCTGTTTCTCTGGTTTGTCGGGTGGGTATACATCTGGACGTTCTTTTCTTGATCGTGTTTGGTCAACGTACGGAGGAGTATCGTGGAACAGATGCTAGGCGGAGCGAGAATCACCTTCCTGGGGCACGCGACGTTCAGGTTCGTGACGGCGGGCGGCGAACAGATCATCATAGACCCCTTCCTCTCTGAGAACCCGCAGACCCCGGACGACATGAAGCAGGTCGGTCATCTGGACACGATCCTCATAACCCACGGCCACTTCGACCACTTCTCGGATGTAGAGCCTCTCGCCGGGCAGACGGGGTCAGCGACGGTCTCCAACTTCGAGATCTTCTCCTACCTGCAGCGGCAGGGGATCGAGAACGCCATGCCGATCCAGAAGGGCGGCACGGTCGAGGTCGGCGGCCTCAAGGTGACCGCGACCAACGCCTTCCACTCTTCAAGCATACAGCTCGACGACGGCAGCTACATCTACGGCGGCGAGCCGATGGGCTACGTCATCGAGTTCGAGAGCGGTTTCAAGCTCTACCATGCGGGCGACACCGCGGTCTTCGGCGACATGCGCCTGATCGGCGAGATCTACAACCCCGACCTCGCGCTGCTGCCCATCGGCAACCAGGTAGTAATGAGCCCACTCGAGGCGGCCCACGCGGCCAGGCTCCTCGGCGTAGAGCACGTAGTCCCAATGCACTACGGGACTTTCCCGTTCTTGCCAGGCACCCCGGAGGAGTTCCAGGAGCACACCTCCGCCCTCGTCCCCGACCTCAAGGTCCACGTAATGAAACCCGGTGACGATCTGGCGTCTTGAGGGAATCTGTAGGGGCGGTTCGCGAACTGCCCACTTGGAACCGCGACTCAGAGCGATTTGCAAAGAAGTTCTCAACCCTCTTCGAAAAACATGCCGGCCGGTCAAGTCCTGTGAGACCCGGGTCCCGCGATGCCCTCTCGGAGCCGTGGAAGATGATTCAGGCGCGGATCGTCGGGTACCGTTCGGCGACAGCTTCATCGTAGGCGAACATGGCGACCAATCTCCCGTCTTGGTGGTGGTTGGCGTTAGCGGGCAACCGCAGTTCTTCGAAGCTCATCGGTCCGTAAGGGCGAGCCTGGCGGCGAAGGCCATCAGGAACGCACCAAGCGTCCGCTCGATCCAGCGTCGGACCACGGGCGCACCGAGCACGAGGTCGCGAAAGGCAGCGCTCGCCAGCGCATACACGCCGAACACTGCGAGGGTCATGAGCATGAACACCCCGCCCAGCCAGATCAACTCCAGTCTGTGTAGGCCCGGCGAAGCGTCTAGGAACTGCGGGAGGAAGGCGAAGAAGAACAGGGTCAGCTTCGGGTTGAGGACGTTCAACAGGATACCGCGCCGTACGACAGGGCCCATGGGATCAGGTCCGGCCTCTACGTCATCGAGGGATATCTTGCCAGCGTCGCGGATCATCGTTGCGCCCACGAAGACGAGGTAGCAGACCCCAGCCCACCTGACCACCTCGAAGACGGCCGACCCGGCCTGCATGATCCCGGATAAGCCGAGCATGGCCGCCAGCAGGTGAGGAACGATGCCTAAAGTGCAGCCTATGGCCGCGAACAGCCCGCGCCTGCGGCCGCCGCCTATGGAGCTGGAGAGCGTGTAGAGGACCCCGGTGCCAGGGATGAGGACCACCACTAGCGACGTGATCAGGAACTCGACGGACATACCCCTGGAGGCTAGGCGTTATGGGTGGGCCTGTCAAGACCCCGTTCGGGCGATTCGCCCGCGCGACCGGGTCTTGCCACGGGGTGCCGTAAGTCGCGAATGAAATCTTCGTCCGGGCACCGGCTCCCAGGAGCTACATCATTGCGGAGAGCGCGATCAGCACCACGGCGCGGCACACCTCCCCTGTAGCCCCGACTACATCGCCGCCGATCCCACCAAACTTCGCCGCGGAGATCCGTAGGAGACCGAGCGCGACCAGGGGGACGGCCAGGATGGCGAGCGGCGCCAGAAGGGCGCTCATCGCCAGAAGGAATGGCAGCGGCGCAAGCAACGCAACGATGACGGCGGGAGTACGGTGTGGCCCGGTAAGCGCTCGCACAAAGGGTACGGAGGAGGAACGCAAATCTGCGGGCTCACCGAAGACCAACAAGAGGAGCATCGCCGACCGGACCGCGACCTCAGCGGCGAACAGGGCGAGCGCGGCACGACCTGGAGAGACGGCGCACAACGCGGCGAGTGCGCCCACGGTGGGTGCGTAGACCAGGAAGAGCGCGCCGAGACCGCCGATGCCGACGCGGGCGTCTTGGAGCACTTCGCGGCGCCGGTCGGGGCTGCCGTGGACCATCAGAGCGTCGCCGACGTCGAGTACGCCGTCGGCGTGGTGCAGGCCGGCGGCGAGAAGCACGGCCCCCAGCGCGAGCGTGGCGGCTACACCGGGAGGCACGACGGGGGTAGCCAATAGCAGGATGGCCCCTGGCAATCCAGTAACCAGCCCGATCAAGGGCAGCAGATGGATCTCCCGCGCGGCCTCTTCCAGAGTAGCCCCACGAACCGGAAGGACCGTGAAGAAGGAGAGGAGCGCCTTCATCTACTTCAATCGTATGCTCATACCGGCGACGCAGAGGTGGACCTCCTCCGCCGCCTCGGCCGCCCGCTGGTTGACCAGCCCGAGCAGGTCGCGGAACCTTCTACCCGCCTCGCTCTCAGGCACGACCCCGAGTCCGACCTCGTCGCTCACCAGAAAGAGAGGCACGCCGAGTTCTCCTGCACGAGTCAGGAACCGATCGAACTCGGGGAGCGCCGGCTCACCCCTCGCCGAGACCCACAGGGTAAGGGAGTCGAGCAGGATGGCATCCCATTCATCCGCCGCTTCCAGTACTTCGTCCAGGTCACCGATCTCCAGCGTTCCCCACCCATGAGGCCTTCGCTCCCTGTGGAGTCTTATGCGCCGCTGCAGGTCCTCGTCCCCGTCCACGATGGCGGTTGCCACGTAGAGGACACGCCCGCCTCCCATTGAGGATGCCAGCCGCTCGGCGAGAGCGCTCTTCCCGCTGCGGGCGCCGCCCAGGATGAGGGCGCGAACGCCTACAGTTCCTCCCTGATCGCCGCGAGGAGCCGCCCATTCTCCTCCGCACTCCTGACTGCGACTCGAAAGAACTCGGGCCCGAGCCCATAGAAAGGCCCGCAACCCCGCACGAGCACACCCCGCCTGGCGAGCCGCTCCGGGAGTCCATCGGGTCCGCGGACGAGCAGGAAGTTCGCAGCACCGGGGAAGGGTTGTAAGCCGGGGATGGCATCGAGCGCCCCGAGGAGGTCTTCGCGCAGGCGGGCCACCTCGGCCCTGGAGGCTTCGGCGAAGCCCTTATCCTCGGCGGCGGCGATCCCCGCGGCGGCGGCGACCGAGTTCACCGGCCAGGAAGGCTGCAGGGTTTGGACGCGCCCGGCATCGTCGCAGACCAGACAGCCGAGCCTCAGGCCGGGTATCGCGAAGAACTTGGTGAAGGACCGCGCGACCCAGAGCCCCCGGTCGACCATGTCCGTGACGCTGATCTCAGGGACGAAGTCGGCGAAGGCCTCATCGACGACGAGAACGGCTCCGGCCTCCACCACGCGGGCCGCCACCTCGAGTACTGCGCCGCGGTCGAGCAGGTCGCCCGTAGGGTTGTTCGGGTTGCAGAGGAATACCACAGAGACGCCTTCGAGGTCTCTGAGCGGGGTGGAGTCCCACTCGAAATCTTCTTCGCGCCGGGCCACCCTGCGGACCGGCTCTTTGCCCGAGGCCGCTGCCGCCGCCGCGTACTCCGAGAAGGTGGGCTCGAGCACGAGCGCCTTTCCGCCCGTTCCTGCCGCCCTGGCCGCGAGGAACAGCGCCTCCGCGCCGCCGTTGGTCGGCACTACCATCTCGGCACCGACGCCGAGGTAGGCGGCCAGGGCCTCGCGCAACCCGATATATTCCAGGTCGGGGTAGCGACCCGAATCCTCGTAGAGGGCCCGCCGGGCGGCCTCCAGAGCGTCTTTCGGCGCGCCGAGGGGGTTTATGTTCTGGCTGAAGTCGAGTAGCTCCCCGACACGGACGCCGAGGGACCGCGAGACGAGGTCGCCGTGGGCACCGTGGTGACGGCCGCCCGGGTGCTGCGCCCATCCCCTAACCACGAAACACCCTCTCCACCAGAAACAGCAAGGTTCCGGCCAGCACACAGCAGCGGCGCATCAGGCGCACCGAGCGCCGGATATCTTCGGGCGCGGCCAGGCGTCCATCGCCGAGTTTGGGTCCTACCCTCAGCACCCCGCCGTACGTGTTGGCGCCGCCGAGCCTGACGCCGAGGGCGCCGGCGAATGCGGCCTCGGCCATCCCGGCGTTGGGGCTGGTGGTTAGCGGTCCGTATCGAACGGCGGTCAGGAGCGTGCCAAGGGGCCGTCCCGAGGTGGCCGCGGTACAGAGCATGGTAAGTCTGGCCGGCGCCAAGTTGGCGAGATCGTCCAGACGGGCAGAGGCCCATCCGAGGTCTTCGTAAGGGGGTCGCCTGTAGCCGACCATCGAGTCCAGCGTATTCACGGCCTTGTATGCCAGCGCGCCAGGCGCACCGAGGAGCGCGCCGTATAACATGGGGGCCACGACACCGTCGCTCGTGTTCTCCGCGACCGACTCCACGGCGGCCCTGCAGATCTCGGACTCCGAAAGATCTACCGTGTCCCGTCCGACGAAGTGGCCCAGCCGCGTTCGCGCTCCTTCGAGTCGTCCTTCACGCAGCGCGTGCTCGACGTCCCCCGCGGCCCCACCGAGGCCGCGCATCGAGAGCGTGGTAGAGAGAAGAGCAGCCCCGATCATCCACCTTGGCTTGCGGGGCACGACGCCCAGGATCTTCCGCGTGGTGACGAACACCAGTGAAGGCACCAAGACGGCTAGCACGATGCCAGCCAGGCGCCGGGATCTCGGGCCCACTATTCTCAGCGCCCGCTTCTCGAACGCCGAGATCACGAGTCCCATCATCACGGTCGGGTGTATTGCCTCTGGAGGCTCGCCGAACACGGTGTCGAGAAGCAGCGCCGTAGCGACCTGTCCTCCTCTTTGCGGGCTCATTCCCTGCGTGGCGCCCCTCGGGGCTTCTCATCGTTCGAGGGAGCAGGACGGCCACGGAGCGCACCGACCACCCCGCCCACCGTTCCGAGGAGGACGGCGCGCAGAACCAGGTTGGCGATCGAACGTCCGAGCTCCCGCAACGTGGGTGGTTGCAGGGTCGCTTCGACCTCTGCGACTCGCGCCGGCGGTGGGAGGTCGTTGATCTTCTCGGGTGGGGCCCCGCGGTCCTTGCGTTCCTGCCGGATCTCCGTACGCACCTCGTTTACGTAGGAGACGATCCTGGGGGCGGCCTCACGGGCGTAGTCGCGGGCGGTCCCTGCGAGCAAGGTCGCCTGCAAAGCGGTCGTCAAGAACAGTGTGATCCCCACCATAACGGCGACCACCGTCGCCGCCAGGGCGCCGTCGCGTACCAGCAACGACCTGTAGGGCACACCCGGGTCGAGGCGTGTGGGGCGAACCCTGAGGGCCGCCAGTATCGCCAGGAACAGAAACAGAGCAAGGGCCAGCCGTGTCCTGTACTGCGCTATCGCGGCGAGAACCCAACCAGGCGTGGTGGAGGGGTCGACGAAGAGGAAATACAGGTCCGAGGCGAGCGCGACCAGCACCCCCGCGAGCCCGTAGTAGTAACCCGTCCTTATCGGTCCCGAAACGCTCTCTGGGTAACCGTACATACAGGGGAGGATACAGCATCGCCAGGGGACCCTCTGTGATCCAGAATCCCACGCCTGTCAGGGCTCGCCCGCGGCCGAACGCCCCTTGAGGAGAAAATACAGACCGGCGAGCACTACCAGGCCTCCTACGATCGTGGGCAGGCCCGGTCTCTCGGAGAGGAGGAGCCAGGCCAGGAGCGCGGCGACGACGGGTTCGGCCAGGATGGTGCCCGAGATGACGGAGGCCTGCACGTAGCGCAGGGCCCAGTTGAAGACCGTGTGGCCCATAAGCTGCGGCCCGGCGGTGATCGCCGCCAGCCAGAACCAGGTCTCTCCGGAGTAACCCCAGAGCCTGACCTCGAAGAGGAGGGCGACGGGCAGCAGCGTAACCGCAGCCGCAGAGTAAACGACGATGGAGTAAGGGAGCACGCCGACGCCCCCCGTGGTGCGGGAGGAGCGACCGATCAGGACGTACACAGCTACCGTCACGGCCCCCACCAGGGCGAGCACGTTCCCCAACACGGCGGCCGATCCTACGGTCCTGTCGAAGGCGATAAGGGCCGTCCCCGCTATGGCGACCACGATTCCAAGGAACGATAGCGGGGTGGTCCGCTCCCCGAAGAGCAGGTACGCCAGGACGGCCACGAAGACGGGCTGGGTGGACACGAGAACCACGCTCGCGGCCACGCTGGTGTAATCGAGGGAGGAGATCCAGAACCCGAAATGGGCCCCGAGCGCCACCCCTGAGGCTATCCCCACTTGGAGCGCACGGCCCCTCGGGAAGCTGTCCTTCCTGACAAACGCCGGCGGCAGGAGCACGACGGCCCCGAGGGCACACCTCCAGAACGCTATGGCGATGGCAGGGGCGTCGGCCAGCCGGATAAAGATTGCGGACGCCGATACGGCGAGGACCCCCACGGCTACGGCCGGGAGAGCGACCCTACCCCATGCCTTATCCTGTACCAGACCAGAGCCCCGCTTTCCCTGACGAACTGTCCCCTACGGGACCACTTCTTGCGCCACATCGGGCTACTATACACCGGCTCCGCTACGGCGAGCAGCCCCGCCCTACCGAAGGAGGCGACCGTCCTGACGCAGTGCAAAGGGTCTGTCACCACAAGGACCTCGCCGATGCCCCTGTGGTGCGCGATCTCGGCCACCCTCAAGGCGGATTCCCAGGTGCTCCTGGCTCTATCCTCGCGCAGGATCGCCGCCTCTGGCACACCCATCCCCCGCAGGATGCCCGACATCACGACGGCCTCGGCAGGCTGATGTTCGCCCTCGCCGCCGGTCGGTAGAAGAAGATCGGCCAGGCCCCGATCGTACAACTCGCCTGCATACCGGGTCCGGGCCTCCAGCGTAGTGCTCGGCCTCCCTCCTTGAAGTACCTGCGCCCCCAAGACCACGGCGACCCGGGGCCTGGCCGTTATGCCCTCAGGCACCAGGATCGATGGCAGGCCCAGATACACCCTCAGGAGTTCGGTTAGTTCCCCGAGGACACCTCCCCTAGATTGACCCTTCAACGCCGGGCCCCGCGCCTTGCCCGCTCCAGATCTCCTGGCGAGTTGACGTTCATCAGCAGGAGGTCAGGGTTCCCGAAACGTCCTAACTCGTCTCCTACGTACTCGACCTCGCCGACACCCTCCAGAAACCCGTGCACGGCCCGCGCCCCGCCGTCGAGCGCCGTCCCGAGGCGTGGTAGCAGCGTCCTGGCGTAGGCGGCGCAAAGGGGGTGGATTCTGTCCCGGTATCGTGGGACCACAGCGAGAACACCGCCCCTCGCGAGACGGCCGAGCAGGTAACCTACCATGCTCTGCGTCAAGAAAGGCATGTCACCAGCCGCGACGAAGGTAAATGGGTAGCGAGCGTAAGCGAGACCGGCCTCCATGCCGGACAGTGGTCCGAGTCCGCCAGGGCGTTCTTCGGTGATGTATCTGACTCCTTCGAGCCTGACATCGCCGCCTCCGATTACCAGCACTTCCCTGCAGCAGTCTGTAAGCGCGTTCCTGACGCGTTCGATCAGGGGCACCCCGTCGACCTTCAGGGACAGCTTCTCGCGTCCCATCCTGCGGCTGGCGCCGCCGGCCAGGATTATGCCCGAGGCCGGACGGCTCAGGAGACCGTCCGGACGGCCGCTCCCTCTCTCAAGTCGAGGATCTTGCGACGGAGTAACCTGACGCGGCCTATGCTGCCCGGGCTACCCGTGCGGCGGGCGAGGCGTTTTGCGATGGCAAGGTCGACGGCGGTAGAGTGCAGCTTGCGGACCCTGAACCAAGTGAGCAGCCTCCCCGTAAAGAGTAGCCCAAGGTAGTAGCCCGTCCTTCGGAAGTAGCTGGGGATCATGGCGTAATCTTGCGAGGTTACCGTCCCGGCCTGGACCTCATCCCTGAGTTCGTCACGGATAGCGCGCCGTTCGATGGCGAGCCACACGATGATGATCACGATGTAAACGATGATTACGCAGAACAACACCAGGTAGGCCACGGGCCCGAACACCGTGGCCGTAAAGTTGAAAGTCGCGTGCAAAAGGATCGCCCCAGATAGACCCAGGACGGGCAGGATGACCTTGAGAACCCTGTTGTCCACCAAGGGGATGAGGCCGATGCCGATCCCCGTAAGCGAGGTGAAAGACGCGTGGGCGAAGCCGCCGAAGAGCCTGCGAACGATGTACGTCTCCGGACCGAACTGTAGACCGTAGAGCAGGTCCTCGGCGATGGCGAAGCCGAAACCGACGGCCGAGCCATAGACGATACCGTCCATCACGCCGGCGAACTCGACCAACCCGCTCCGGCGGCGCGCGAGGTAGGCGATAAAGAAGATCAAGAGCAGGGCGGCCCCCTTGGAGCACTCCTCCACAACGGGCGCCTCGACGACCGCGGTGAAGAAGCTTGCGGTCCTCATGTTCGTCACCGAGCTGAGCGTGAGCTGGAAGAGCGTGTTGAAGACCAGCGAGACCGTCGTCGCCACGGCGAATCCCCAGATGAAGACTGGTATCACGTAGCGCAGCGGTTCCCGCTCGTAGAGGTCTATAGCCCGGATGAAGAGGAGGTAGATCACGGCCTGCAGGATGCCGAGCCAGATCAGCGTACCGCTCAGGCCCACGAGGTTGGCTTTCCCGAGTGTGACATGGACCGCAGTATACCCGCTCCTGATAAAATACCCTTGTCCTTACCGAGAGGAGTGGATTGGACAGGGATCTCCGAGACCGCGATTCTATACTGGCCGGCCTGCGTCACCTGACCCACGGGGTCTACGTGATGGGAACCCGGCGTGGCCGCCAGTCCAACGCCATGACGGCATCGTGGGTGATGCAGACCTCCGAACGCCCCCCGTGCCTGGCGGTCGCCGTCAGGAGCGACCGTTACACGCACGACATCGTGCTGGAGAGCGAGACCTTCGCCCTCAGCGTCCTGCGCGACGATCAAGTAGACGTCGCGACCCACTTCGCGGACACGAGCGGCGAGTACCACGATAAGCTCCAGGGCATCCCCTACGGCCTCACGCCTGGGGGCTCGCCTTTCCTACTCGACTGCCTGGCCTACCTGGACTGCAAGGTCATCGACAGGGCCCGCGCGGGAGACCACACCGTGGTCGTCGGCGAGGTAACGGCCAGCGACACCCTGGACGAGAGCTACCCCCTGATCTACGACCCCGCCGAGTACGAAGAGGCCCTCAGGTAGACGGACACCGATCGGCGTAGGATCCAACGTCTCGGGGTACAATACATTCGAGAGAACGAATTGATAGTCTGGAGGCTTGCTATGGATGCGACCTTACAGAAGACAGGCATAAGATTATATACGGGCGACTACTGCCCGTTCTGCCGTCGGGTGAGAAATGAACTGGAGCGGCTCGGGCTCGACTACGAGTCCGTAGACGCCGACGCAGACATGCGTGAGGAGGTCATCAGGCTCTCGGGACAGCGGGCGATCCCGATCCTCACCATAGGCGACGAGGTCCTCGTCGATTCCTCGCACATAATCCGCGAGCTCCGCAACCGCTACGCCTGAAGGTCGGGGGGGAGCTCACCCCCGTCCCGCCTTT
The DNA here is from genome assembly GCA_035563475.1 of Rubrobacter sp. Lineage (GTDB taxonomy): Bacteria > Actinomycetota > Rubrobacteria > Rubrobacterales > Rubrobacteraceae > Rubrobacter_D. The sequence continues at coordinate 14,618 of DATMVF010000270.1, read as the reverse complement.
CGAGGACGTACTCGGCGTAGAGAGTCAAGGACTCCTCGGGCCCGTACTCGAGGAAAGCCCTGGCTTTACCCACGGGGTCGAGGACGAAGTCCCCGATCTCGACGACGGGTCCTTCCCCCCACTCCTCGGGCGGGCGCCACACCCCGGGTGGGCTGACGTTACGGCGGATGATCTCGCCCAGAAAACATCCGAGCCCGGACACGAGCCCGCCGGAGAGGGGCGTACTGTTGTGGGCTTCGTCGCCTTCGAGGGCGGCCATCAGTAGCTCTTCGATGAGCGGCAGGTACCCCGGCTCGTAGTCGAGGTCGACGCCCCAGTGGTTGCTCCCGACCTCCCGGAAGAGGCCAGCGCACACCTCGGGCCGTTCCGGTGTGAGCCGCGCGAGGTCGAGCTGCAGGAGTGCGGCCGGCGAGGTGCCGAAGTAGAACTCGACCTCGGGGGGCACGGGGTAGCCGCTCAGTATCTCCAAGCCCGCGCCGGCGTGCTCCGAGCTCCGCAAAATAGCGGCCTTGTCGAGCGCCTCGCCGGACTTCCGGTCGTCCCACGGTCCGGTCGCGACCTCGACGAAGAAATCCCTGTCGTCCTGGCGCAGGTATATAGGAAGGATCACCCGTCCGAGGGGAGACTCGATCTCTTTGAAGAGCTCGAGGATCGTGCCCCCCCGCTCTTCCAATTCTCCGGCCACCCTGAGGATCGTGACAGGACGAGGGGCGTCGCGCTCGATCTGTATGGGATCCGTATTCTCTTCCTGAACCGCTTCCACACCTTCTTCGGGGGTCTGTTCTCCGTCTCTCCGGATCATCCCGGTAAGCCTCCCATCAAGCCACGAACCCGCAGATTCTAGCATCGACGAAGATTTGCCGGAAGCGCCTCTATACACTACCCTTACCCGATGCCAGAACCACAAGAGTTGCTCCTAATTCGTCACGGACAGTCCACGGCGAACGCGAGAGGCATCTGGCAGGGCCAGATGGAGTTCCCACTCTCGGAGAGGGGCAGGGTGCAGGCTGGCCTGGCAGGACTCGGCCTCGCCGGCGAGCCGTTCGACGGCCTCTACTCGAGCCCGCTCTCCCGTGCTTTCCAGACCGCAGAGATCATCCGCGATCGTACGAGGTTCGCGGGCGAGGTCGTCCCCGTCGACGGCCTGAGCGAGAGGAGTGGCGGTATCCTCGAAGGCCACACCTGGGCCGAGCAGGAGCAGCGCAACCCCGAGCTGGCGAAGAAGTTCCTCGCGATCCCCGAGGAGGAACGCTGGGCGCTCGTCGGCGCCGAGACGGACGAGGAGATCATCGCGAGGTTCGAAGAGGCCCTCTCGTCTATCCGCGCCCTCCACCCCCGCGGTTCGCGCATCGTCGTCGTCTCGCACGGAGGAGTAATGCGGGCGTATCTGAGGGAACTTTTCGGACCAGAGGTCATGCCCGGCGCCCAACGGGCGGCCAACGCTTCGATCACACGCCTGCAATGGGGTGAGATGGGACCGCGCCTGCTCGAGGTAGCCTCGACAGCGCACCTGAGCGAAGACCCAGGCCCCTCCACAACAGAGTAGGGAGAGGTTTCAAACCTCCCCCCCTACGCTAGCCCAACGGCCTGACGCTTCGGGCGTTCGGACCCCGGTCGTTACGACCGACTTCGTACTCTACTTCCCCGCTGGGGGAGAGTTCCGAGGGATCACCCTGTACCTCAGAATGGTGGACGAAAAGATCATCGCCCGTGGGTCGTACCAGGAAACCGTAACCTTTCTCTGCGTCGAACCACTTGACGCGCCCCCGCTCGCGCGGCAGCCCGGACCCCTGTTCATCGGACGTCCCGTCGGGGATAGTAACAGGCATCGCGAGGTCGTCTGCGGTCGCTGACTCTCCCCCGTCGGCCTCGAGCACGATGGAGTCTTCGGCCACCTTCACGACGACGGCCTCCACCCCTGCCCAGTGCTCCTTCCAGATCGGGTCCTCAGCGATGGAAGGATCGAGCCACAGGCCCCAACCGTCGCGTTCGCCGTGGTCGAGGACTCCCTCGAAGACGCTCTCGGGCTCGCGAGGCCCGCGCTCGCGCCGGTAGATGTCGTTGCGTGAACGGAAGGACTGTACCGAGGATGCGCTGGTGCCTAGGGCGTCTGCGATCCAGTCGTCCGTCTTGCCCGTCTCCACCCACTCCCTGATACGGTCCATGTGGGGCTTCAACGCTATGCGCTTTCTGGAGTCTGCCATGCTGCCGCCTGCTCCTTCTTAGAACCCGTTCTGGTAGATGCTGCGCTGAGCCGTTGCTTGACGAGTTATTGTTGAGAATACTTCCGGGTATTCTACCATTTCTCCTGGCTTGCTGGCGGCGTTCGGTCCTAGGCCTTCTCTTCATTCTCCTCGGAGTCCCCCTCCGGAGCAACGCCTTCTCCATCGTTCTCCCCGGACCCGGACGGCGGTTGGGGGAAATCGGTGAAACCTTCGCGGCCGAGATCCTCTAGCATCTCCCCGACGATCGGAGCGGGAAGATCGAGGTAAAGGGCCAGTCCCTCCGCTTGGGCCAGGGTCTCGTATTCGTCACCCTCGTAGCCGAGGGCGCCGAGCGCCCTGGAGACGTTCTCGGTGGGTACGAGGGTATTGCCGCCGGCCGCGACGCGCAGGTACTGGAAGAGCGTAAGATCCAGGTCCCCCACCACGCCGACGACGGGCTCCGTCTCGTGGATGCGCCGCCTCACGAAGAGGCGCGTGTCGTAGCCGTCGGCCCAGCGCCTCAGGACCTCGCTCTCGTCGACGTAGTTGTACTGGGCAACCCTGTGCTGGAACTGCCCCAGCAGCCTGCCCGTCAGGACGCGGAGGTCCGCGTCCCCGAAGAACCAGTCGTCGCCCTCGACGCTCATGATGCCACTCGCGTGGGTTATGGTCAGCGGCTCTTCTTCGTCTTCGAAAGTCTCGTGAAACTCGCGGACCATGCCGCGGATCTCATCCTCACTACGTCCGCTCTTCTTGAGCGCGCTCGCGTAGATCACCAGCGCGGGCTCGGGGCGCTCCCTGGATATCTCGTCGAACCTGCGCGCCGCCCTCTCCAGCCGCTCGTCGTAGTCCTTCAGGTTCTTGATCCTCCAGGCCGCTTCGCTCACCTTATCCGCTAACTCGACCATATTCCCTCCTCGGCTGTCAAAGAATCGTTCCTCGCAGTATAGTATCTCAGCACTGAAGCTATTCCCTACCGACCGAAGAGTCGAGGCCTCCACCCGGATTGGATTTCAGTCCGTAGACGCCGGGCGCGACCTGCGCGAAGTACGTATTCGGGTTGTCCCTGACATCAACGGAGAGCCTCGCCCTCATCGTATTCTGGGGCGTACGGCCCGAGCTCTGCAGATAACCCGACTGGAGCGCGATCTCCGTTATGTCCGTGTAGTGGAGAGGATGGCCGACCTCCTCGAGAACCTCCCGCGCGGCGGCCTTGAAGTCCACGCAGTCTGAGGCCGTCAGACTACTTCGGGGGAGACTTCGGGGTAGGCCCCGATCAGGCTGACGTATGGGCAGTGTTCCTCGAGGGCTTCGAGGGCGCGCTTCACCCTGTCTTCCTCGGGGTGACCGAGGAAGTCCGCGAAGAATACGTAGGTCCAGGCACGCTTGCGGCTCGGGCGGCTCTCGATGCGGGTAAGGTTGATCCCCTCCTCCGCGAAGGCCGAGAGCGCGTCCTTCAGAACGCCGGGGCGATCCTTGACGGAGAATACGACGCTGGTCTTGTCCTTGCCGGTCCGCGCGGCCCAGGCGCGGCCCAGCACGATAAAGCGCGTGGTGTTCGCGCGGGCATCCTGGATATTGCGCGCCAGCACCGTCAGACCGTGGGCTCCCGCCGCCAGCACGCTTCCGATGGCGGCCACACCAGGCTCGAGGGACGCCCGCCGGGCGGCCTCCGCCGTGGAATCGACCTCATCCAGGCGGGCTGCGGGGAGCTCGCGCCTGAGCCAGCTCGCGGCCTGGGCCAGGGCCATGGGATGCGAGCACACCAGGCTCACCCTCTCTATCGACTGTTCCGCGGAGATCAAATTCTGGGAGACGGGCAGGTACACCTCCCCGCAGATCTTCAGTGGGCTGTTCATCAGCTCGTCAAGCGTGTGGGTCACGGCGCCCTCCATCGAGTTCTCGACGGGCACGACGCCGTGTTCGACCTCCCCGCGTTCGACCCTGGCGAAGACCTCGGCGACCGTCGTCTGGGGTTCGAGCTCGATGCTGGTGCCGAACGAACGCAGGGCGGCCTCGTGCGTGAACGTCGCCTCGGGCCCGAGGTAAGCGACCTTGAGGCTGGCCTCGAGCGAGATGGAGGATGAGATGATCTCGCGGAAAACGGCCTGCAGTCCGCGCCTGGGGAACTCCCCATCGCTGAGGGTCGCGACACGGTCGAGGACGACCCGCTCTCTGGCAGGTGCGTAGGCCGCCAGCCCGTTCTTGTGCTTTATCTCACCTATCCTCCGCGCCAGCCAGGCACGCCTGTCGAGCAGACGCACGATCTCCTCGTCCACCGAGTCTATGCTTTCGCGCAGGGTATGCATCTCGTCCGGCGAGTCGGGAGCCTGAGGGCCGTGGGTGGTGTTCTCGTCGGGTGGGAACATGGGTATGCGTCCTTCGGTAGGTGCCGGGTTCGGGCTCAGGGTAGGAGGAGCATGGCCGCGGGCCGGGCACGCCCCTCCCCGGTAAATCGCCGCAACGCACCGTAAGCGAGAATCATATCGGCCTCAAACTACCAGAAGAGCGCGGCGCCTGTCAAAAGCCCCCGAGGCCGAACAAAAGGAGCACGACCACCACGGCGGCCAGCGCGAACCGGTAGTAGGCGAAGACGAGCAGGCTGTGCCCGGAGAGGTAATTGAGCAGAAACCTAATGGCCAGGTACCCGACTACCCCGGAGGTGATGCTGCCGACCAGGAAGAGCAACACGTCGTTGGAGTCGATCCCCGATCCGAAGGCGTCGACCAGGCTCAAGAGCGCGGCAGCGGTCGTGATGGGGACGCTCATCAGGAAAGAGAAACGCGCCGCCTCGTCCCGCCGAAGGCCCAGAAAGAGGCCGATCGTGATCGTCGCCCCCGAGCGCGAGACGCCCGGGAACAGGGCCGCCGTCTGGGCCAGACCTATGCCGAGCGCCTCCTTGAAGCCCAACTTGTCGGAGGTGCGGGTCTGCCGGCCCACGACCTCGCCCACGATGAAGAGCGCGCCCACAAGCACCAGGTTGAACGCGACGAGCCAAGGCGAGCGCACCTCCTCCTCGAAGAAGTTCTGGAACAAGAGTCCGACGACGCCCGCCGGGATGCAGGCAACCAGGATCAAGTACACCATGCGCTGGTCCCGGTCCGCAAGATCCGGACCTCGCAACGAAGCCACGAAGGCGGCCGCCATACGCATGAGATCCCGCCAAAAATACACCACGACGGCCAGCACTGTACCCGTGTGGATCGAGGCGTCGAACGTAAGCCCGAAGCGGTCCTGATCCATGCCCAGAAAGTATTGCCCGAGTAACAGATGGCCCGAGCTGGAGACCGGCAGGAACTCCGTGAGCCCCTGCACCACCCCGAGAAGTATCGCTTGAACCAGCTCCAGCACGCGGAGATATTAGCCTATCCGCGTCCGGTTTCCAGCGGCTGACCGGGGGCTACCCGACAGGCCAGGTATACGTTTCGTTTCGGAGGAACCCTACTGGAGGGTAGCGTGGCCTCTAGATTCCGCTTAGCACGGCGAGGGCTGCGGGGTCTTTGAGGGTGATGCGCCCCGCCTCGACCTCGATCACGTCGCGGTTACGCATCTCGTTGAGGACCTTGGTGACCGACTCCCTGGTGGAGGCGACCATGGCGGCGAGGTCCTGGTGGGTCAAACGAAGGCCTATCGTCACGAGGCCGTCCCTGCTCTGGCCGAACTTCTGCGCCAAAAGGGGCAGCAGATTCGCGAGCCGCACCTCCGTCTCGCGGGGCAACAGACACTGGACTAGCTCCTCGTACTGCACGAGACGCAACTCCAGAAGGGTCATGAGCTTGAAGGCGGCCTGCGGTTCCTGGCGTACGGCGCGTTCGACGAAGATCTTGGGTACCTTGGTCACCCTGCACTCCGTAACGGCCTCGGCGTAAGCGCGTTGCCTGGTCTCCCCGGCGAAGGCCAGATGGCCGAAGATATCCCACGGCTTGAGCAATCGTAACGTAGCCTCCTTGCTACCCGAGTAGGGCCTGAACAGCTTCAGTACCCCCGAGGTCAGCACGTAGAGGGCGTCACCGTACTCCCCCTCGTTGTAGATGGCGTCCCCCGGTCCATAGACCCTGTCGGCCGTGGCGATGCCCATCTCGTCGAGCAGCCGCAAGAGCGACCGGCACTCCTGCTCCTGCAGTTTCGTGTACTCGGTCAGGGAAATATCAACGGCCACGTGCGTCTCCTCCCTGCGATTCCGCCCCAGAACCACACCGATACTCGCGAACCTCGGGGCTGAGCGTGCTACACATTGCTACATTGTACATTACGAGCGGGCGAACATGAGAGAAATTCGCAGGACGTGCCTCGTTGATTGGGTTAGAATGGCGCTGAGGTTCGTACTCGAGAGAGGAGACAAGGTGCGGGAGCGGCTGGCATTCGGGATCCTGATCCTGCTACTGATCTGCCTGTTCGCCTTTACCTTCGCCGTACTCGGGAAGGGTGAGTATGAACCGACCGGAGAGAAGCCCCAGCTGCTCTCTCAAAGCCTGGCCTGATCCTCAACCCGGGCCGGAAGCCTCCGGCGCACGCTCGACCGCGACCCGATAGGACGTCATCCTGGGGTGGCCCGTCAGTAGTTCGCCCGCTCCGCTGCGGCCATGCGCCCTGGAGAACGCATCGCTGTCAATCCAAGCCTCGAACGATTCCCGATCCCGCCAGCGCGTAACGACGAGCACCTCGTCCCCCGCATCGGACTCGAGAACCTCCATGGAGACGAACCCTGGGAACCCCTGTACGTACCCGCGGCTTTCGGCAAAGCGGTTCACGATCTCGTCTGCGGCTCCTTCTTTGACGGGCAGGCTGTTGAAGATCGCGATCACGTATACCTCCCAACTACCTAGCGGGCTACCACGATACCGCCGCCACCGACGCGTTGGGCCATCTTGAGCGCCTTGAGGGTCTCCCCCATCAACTCCCCCGGATCCGTTCCGTGTGCCGGATACTCGGCGACACCTACGTCCACTTCGAACTCTGCCATGCCCTCCACCAGGCGTCCGAGCACCCGCTCCGCCAACCGGTAGCCACCTTCACCGCTCTCGCCGGGCAGGATCACGCAGACCTCGTCGTCCCCGAAGCGGGCGAAAAGGGAGCCCTGCGGCGAGGACGCCTGCACGGCCTCGGCTAGCGTGCGCAGGACCTTCCTGGCGCGCTTGATCTTCCCCGCCGCGACGGTCTCGGTAAAGCCGGCGACGTCGAAGACGGCCACGGAGAACCTCTCATACGAATCTATGGCCCGTGGCAGAAGTAGCCGGTTTAGTTGATCTCTGTCGGGCAGCCCGGTCACCAGGTCGGTGGCGGTAGCCCGCCCGAGAGCCTGCTCCATATCGCGCCGCACTATGGCGTCGAAGGCCTCCAGTCCGGCCTCGGTAAGCCAGTCCGAAGCCTGCATCAGCTTGGCGAAAAACCCCGAGACCTCCCCCCCATGCAGCCCGCCGAGGTCGACCCCAGCCTCGACCGAGCGCCAGATGCACCGTCGCAGGACGCTGAAATCTTCTATGACCCCTACCGCGTCCCTGCCCAAATCGTGCTGGTACTCGGCGATCCTGCGGACCATAGCCCTGGTCGCCCCACCCCGGGAAAAGGTCTCGACCGTCTCCGTACTGCGTAGAAATGCGACGAATACCGAGACCAATTCCTCCATACCGGCGAGCATGCGATCATAGACCCCGTCCTCGTTGTCTCCACGCCTGCGCGCCTGCCAGCAGGCCACGATGTTCGCGATGTCCTCGCTTATGCGGTCCGGGATGCGGGAGGCATTCTCCATGAGCCCAAGTATAACCGCGCCCGCCGCAAGACACCGTAACGCGACGACGAAGCGGGCCACATGCAACTATTTCGCGTCGACATACGTATGTATCAGTGTAGTGGCAAGCGGTAGTGAGACCTGGTGAGGAGAGAGCCCTCGGAGAGGTTTAGGGAATTAAACCTCGCGGTAGAACCAATAGTAGTTTCCAGAACTGATTTCGGGTAAGATGGGTGTGTAGTGAGGAGGGTATTTTGAAGGCCAGTTTCGAGAAGCGGAAGGAAAATCACAAAATCGAGCGGGAATCGGAGACTCCCGAACTCCTCGCCAAGTATCTCGCGCACATCGGGCAGGGCAATCTCCTGACGCACGCCGAAGAGATAGACCTCAGCGTGAGGGCCAAGGCCGGCGACAAACGGGCCAGGCAGCGGCTCATCGAGAAGAACCTGAGGCTCGTGGTCAGCGTTGCCAAAAAGTACCGCGGCTACGGGCTCCCCTTCGAGGACCTTATCCAGGAGGGCAACATCGGCCTGATGAAGGCCGTCGAGAAGTTCGACCCCGACAGGGGCTTCAGGTTCTCCACGTACGCGACCTGGTGGATCCGTCAAGCCGTGCAGCGTGCCGTGGCGGACAAGGGCCGCACCATCCGCGTCCCCGTGCACATGACGGAGAAGATCAGGAAGGTCAGCCGCGCCATGAGCGAGCTGGCCCTGGAGATCGAACGCGAGCCCACCGAGGAAGAGGTCGCCAGGCGCCTCGACTGGGACCCCGACGAGGTGCGCCTCACCATGCGCGCCATGCCGGACGCGACGAGCCTGGATCAGCCAGTATCCAGCGAGGAGACCGCCTCCCAGCTGGGTGACTTCATCGAGGACGATAAGGTCTCGGATACGCCCGATACCGTGATGCGCGAGATGGAGACGGAGCATCTCAAAGAGGCGATCGAAGGTCTCCCCGAGAGGGCGCGCTACGTACTCGTCAGGCGCTACGGTCTCGACGACCGCGAGCCGGCCACCCTCGCCGAACTCGGCGACGAGCTGGACATTTCGCGCGAGCGAGTCAGGCAGCTCCAGCGAGAGGCTGAACGTATCCTGAAAGGTGGAGAGTACGGCCGCGTCCTGCGCGACGCCGTAGCATAGCGAAGGTAGCAAAGTGGTTTAACCACTTTGCTACCGCTTTCAGCTCTCAGCTTCTTGTTTTCGCCGCATGCCACTCGCGCTCTAGTTCGTTTTTGCTGCGTCAGAAACGAGAAGAAGCGCGGTCCTGCGCTTTTGGCTTCCCGCTTTGGTAGTCTATGACGCCGTGAAGGGCGACAAGAGGATGTACCTGCTGCTCTCGACCGCGGCATTCCTAGCTTGCTCGGTCGTGGCCGGCGCAGGGCTGTTCCAACCTCTCGACGTCCTGATACTCGACGCGGCCCAGAGAACAGACACAGGGGTCCTCGATGCGATCGGGTTGGTAACCTCCGTGGCTGGCGGGGTCGAGTTCGTCGCCGTCGCCACAGTCGCGCTCGCAACCAGTCTGCTACTCCTCGGAAGGGGCCCTCTCGCCCTACGCCTCGTCATAGCCTTCCTGGTTACGGGACTGATCGAGCTCGCAGCAAAAACGATGGTACCCCAGCCTCCCGTACCCGAGGATGCCATGCGAACGCCGGACCCCTCGTTGCTCGACGTGAGTACGCCATACCCCTACCCCAGCGGGCATATGCTGCGCTCGGTCCTCCTGCTCGGGGCCATCTACCTTTTGTGGCCGAGCAGACCGGCCAGGATCGCACTCTTGATCTTCCTAGCCGCATCGGCTGTGAGCAGGGTCTACCTCGGAACGCACTGGCCCTCCGACGTCCTCGGTGGCGCCCTGCTCGGCCTCGCCGGACTCGCCTGGACGTTTGAAAAGCAGTCAGCTTTCAGCGGGCAGCCATCAGCCAAGGACCCATGAGCTACCCACCATGGGGAGACGATCAAACTTGACGTGCCGTCAGGCCGAAAATCGATGCAACGCGAATGAGCGACCGATCCGTCGCCACAAGGCTGACAGCTGAAAGTTGAGGGCTGAAAGCTTCCGACCAGAGGGAGGAACATGAAGATCACCGTCGTAGGATCGGGTACCGTAGTTCCACGCCTCGAGAGGCGCCAGAGCTGCGTCGTGGTACGCGCCGGTGGGCAGACGCTCGTCTTCGACCTCGGTTCGGGCGCGGTCCGCGGCATGCTCGAGTCGGGCCTTGACCCCTTCGCCGTAGACCGCATCTTCTTTACGCACTTCCATCCAGACCATACGGTAGACGTCGTTCCCCTACTCTTCGCCATCAACTACGGCGCACCCGAGAAACGTACCCTGCCGCTCTACCTGAGCGGTCCCGAGCCCTTCTTACGGTTCTGGGGCTCCGTGATGGAAGTCTGGGGAAAGTGGATGTCCGGCGACCACGCCACGCTCCTCTCGGAGCTATCCCAGGAGTGCCCATCCCCCATCGACCTCGCCGGATGCAGGCTCTCGTGGGCACCGGCGGAGCATCGCAGGGAGAGCATCGCCTACAGGCTGGATGCCGAAGGCGGCGCATTCGTATACACGGGCGACACCGAATACAGTGGGTCCGTAGTCGAACTGGCGCGGGGCGCAGATACGCTCCTGATCGAGTGTTCCTTCCCCGACGAAACCCCCGTTCCCGGCCACCTGACGCCTTCAGGCGTAGCACGTATCGCCAGCGAGGCAGGCGTACGTCGTGTCGTCCTAACCCACATCTACCCGGCGGCGGATGATCTAGACCTCGTCACCGAAGTGGGAAGGGGCTACGAAGGCGAGATACTCGTCGCCGAGGACGCTCTGGAGCTCGAGGTCTAGAGCGTTTCGCGAAGCACGGCTTCAGGTTACAGGCCCCAGGATTAAGGCGGTACACCTCCTCTACCGATCCAAATCCTGAAGCCTTTTACCAAGTACGTCCAATCACCATCGGTTAGGCATCCCTAAGCGTCATTCCCGCGCAAGCGGGAATCCACGTCCTTTGGAGTCCTTGTCGGATACGAAGCGATCTCGTGGCTGCCTGACATGCCTCTCTCTTTTTCCGGACTTGGATTACTCCGAGCAATCGGCGCAGCGGCCGTACAGGGTGATCTCGTGCCAATCCGTGACGAAACCGGTCTCCCGTTCGACCTGCAGGGCCAGATACTCCATCAGCTCTTCGTTGAATTCGATGACGTTGCCGCACTGCTCGCAGCGCGCGTGGTGGTGCATCCGTTCCGTCGCCAGCTCGTAACGCGAGTAGCCCTCCCCGAAGTCATCCTTGCGTACGATGCCGAGTTCGACCAGAAGGTCGAGCGTGCGGTACACCGTGGAGAGGCCAAGCTCCGGATGCTCGCCCTTGACCCGGTCGTAGATCTCTTCCGCCGAAAGGTGCCGCTCCCCATCCAGCTCATGGACGATTATCCGCCGCTGGTTGGTTAGCCTGTAGCCCCTGTCCTTGAGTATCCGCTCGAATTCCAGCATCCACCACAGTCTATCCCCGGCACACAGCAAGATCAAGAATCGATCTTACCTCGGGGATTCCCTATCCGGCGGCCAGTCCTTTGCAATCTCTTCCGGGTCGGCCCCGAAAGTGACCTTGCGTCCACCCGGCCACCAGTTCCAATCACCCAAAATGCGCATGGTGGCGGGGACGAGGAGGATACGGACGATCGTCGCGTCGACGAACACTGCGACGGCGAGGCCGAGGCCGATGGCTTTGGTAAGGACGATGCCAGTCAGGGCGAAAGCCCCGGTAACCACTATGATGATCGCGGCGGCCGAGGTGATGATTCCCGCGGTCGCCACCAACCCCTTGGAGACGCTGGCGGCGTTGGAATCTCCGTTCTCGTAGGCTTCTCTTATGCGGGAGAGGAGAAACACTTCGTAGTCCATAGAGACCCCGAAGATCGTACAAAACATCAGGATCGGAAGCGTCGCATCCACGAAGCCTAGAGGGGTGAAGTCGAGGAGGCCGGAGAGATTGCCGTCCTGGAATACGAAGACCAATGCCCCGAAGCTCGCCGTGAGGCTCAGGATGTTGACGAGGACCGCCTTCAGCGGGAGTAATACCGAGCGGAAGGTGAGGAGCAGGATCAGGTACGTCACTCCGATAACGAAGGCGGCAGCCAGGGGCGCTTTGCCGTACAGGCTGGAGATGAAGTCTTTCTGGCCGGCGGAGAGCCCGCCGACTAGGAAGCTCGTTCCATCCGGCGCCTCGACCGCGCGCACGGCATCGACCGCGCCGTAGGCGCCCTGTGTATAGGGGTTCGCCTCGGTCACCCCCCGAAGCAGTGTTCTATCTCCCGCCACGTACGTGTCGAGGGTGTCTTGCAGGTCCTCGGATCGCCTGGCCGCTGGCAAGTTCAGGAAGATCGCAACACCCTCTGGGGTAACCGTACCGTCGGCCGAGATCCCCTCGGGCAAGTCGGGCACCTTGCGGTCCACCTCTTCGGCCAGGCGCCGCTCGACCTCATCTCTAATGCGGCCCTCCGAGGCGCGCACCTCGCTCTCCACCCGCGGCCGTATATCCGTCCGCAGCCGCTCCTCGGTCCCCGGAGGTACTGCGCCGTAGTCAGCCTCTATCTCAGAGAGTTGCTCGTTCACGGCCCTATCCGTCTCGTTCTGCGTCTGCTCTTCGATCTGCCGCTGCACGATAGCGTCCACCCTTGATGCGGCCTTCTTCCGCGCCTGCTCGCGGGCGTCGGCGAGGCGCCCCGCGTAATCCTCCGCAGCAGCAGCTGCTAGCGTGTAGACGCTCTCGACGCGGGAGACACCGTCGGCGCCGCTGATGTTCTCGCCGAGCTCTCTGGTGTCGGAGAGACCGCGGGCGCTGAGTGGGTCATCCTCAAGGGTGGCGACGATCTCCATCGGGTTCAGCGCGGCGTACTCGAAGTTACTCTTCAGGATGTCGTCTCCGGCGCGGGACTCGTACTCCTGCGGCAAGACGGTCGCCTCGGGGATACCGACCTTCATGTGGCCGACCGGGTAGAGCAGGGTGCCCAGGATCGCGGCCGCCAGCAAGATCACGGCGAGAGGACGGCGCATCACGACCTCGGCGCTGCGGCTCCAGAACGCCGAGCCCGCCCCATCCCTGGGACGCCTGATGGCGAGCCTGTTGATCCGCGGTCCGAGCACACCAAGGAGGGCCGGCAGAAGCGTGAGCGCCGCCAGGACGGAGACGAAGACGACAACTACGCCGGCCACCCCGATCGACCGCATGAACATAAAGGGGAAGAACAGAAGGCCGGAGAGACCGATCAACACCGCCGTCCCCGAGAAGAAGATGGACCGTCCTGCGGTCGCCACCGTGCGCGGCACCGCCTCCACGGTCGGGTAGTCCTCGAGTTCCTCCCTGAAACGACTCACAAAGAACAGCGCGTAGTCGATGCCGAGCCCGAGACCGAGCATCGTCGAAAGCGTAAGCGTAAACACGGACATATCGTAGACGCCAGCGATGAAATACAGTGTGGCTAGCGCCGTCACCACGCTCGCGCCCCCGATCAGGACGGGCACACCGGCGGCGACGAGCGTGCCGAAGGCGAAGATCAGAATGATCACGGCGAACGGGAAGGCGTATTTCTCGGCTTCCTTCACATCCTCGTTGCTGGCTTCTTCGAGGTCCTGGTAGACGGCCGGCGCTCCTGTTACGTAGGTCTCGAGCTCGCCGGAGCGGACCTTACTCCTCACCTCGTCGACCACGTTGCGCGTCGCGTCGACGGAGACATTGGAGGTGACTACCGCGTAGGACTTCATTCCATCCTCCGAGATAAAGCGGGGGTCTTCAGCGTCGGCGTAGGAGATGACCTGGCGTACGTCGTCCAGCTTGCGTACTTCGGCTAGCGCACTCTCCTGGGCGTCCTGGAACTCTTCGCTGCGGGCGGGGAGACCGTCTCCGGTAAAGACCACCGTCAAGGTAGCAGGCGAGAGCCCGAACTCGTCCGACATCAAGTCCTGTACCCTCTCGGCCTCCGAGTTCGCACCGTCGAACCCACCGCCCTTGAGTTGTCCCGAAAGCCCTGGGGCGAAGAAAGCGCTCGAGATCAGGACCATGCCCCAGACCAATAAGATTGCCCACCGGAACCGGTAGGCGAAGACACCGATGCTATGGAATAGGTTCACCCCGGCTGATATCCCTCTCTTAACGACGCCCTCATTGGAGCTATGGTACCCGACCCGAGCAGAAGCGATGTGTTCGGGAACACGACCCCGTGCAGTTCGCTAACAGCCCCTACCTTCCGCGGGGTAGGGTCAGGGCGAGGACGAGTCCGGGCACGGGCAATACGGCTATAACGAGCATCGTGAAGGAGAGGCCGGCGTTATCCGCGATGAGACCGAGCAGCGGCGCGCCGACACCGCCGAGCCCGATGGAGAGCCCCATCGTTATGCCGGCCGCGAGCCCGATTCGCCCTGGCAGGTACTCCTGTCCCATAACGACGGTAACGCCGAATGTCCCCACGGTGGCCGCCCCGACGAGGATGAGCAGCGCCATGCCGAAAGTGGGACCGGCGAGCGTGAAGCAGAAGATCAGAGGCGGCAGCACCAGCATCGAGGCCAGTAGTACCGTGCGCCTGCCGAACCTGTCGGCCAGGGGACCCATAATCAGGGTCCCTGCGGCGCCGCCGAAGAGCATCAGCGTGAGGGCCGTGTTTCCGAGCGCCGGGGACACGTCGAGCACGCGCTCGTAGTAGGAG
>DATMVF010000269.1:0-40081 GCA_035563475.1 Rubrobacter sp. | reverse complement strand
TAGCCCTCAGGGGTTCTCGAGGGGCGTGTCCCTTTGCGACGCGCGTTCGCGAAGCTTCGCCATGAGGTCTGCCATCTCCATCGCAGAGACCGCCGCCTCGAAGCCCTTGTTACCCATCTTCGTGCCGGCGCGTTCTATAGCCTGTTCGATCGACTCTGTGGTTATGACACCGAAGATCACGGGCACCCCACTCTCCAGCGCCACGTTGGAGATGCCTCCGGCGGCCCCGCCGGCGACGTAGTCGAAGTGGGCCGTTGCGCCCCGGATCACGGCCCCCAGGCAGATCACAGCATCGTATCGTCCCGATAGGGCCAGCTCTCTGGCGACGAGGGGTATCTCGTAGGAACCGGGCACCCAAACGACGTCGACGGCCTCCGCGTCGCCCCCGTGACGCCGGATCGCCTCGATAGCCCCTTCCAGCAACGCCTTTACGACAAAATCGTTGAAGCGCGAGGCGACTATCCCGAAGGAACTCCCCTCAGCGGAGAGATTCCCCTCGATGTGGTTGGCTCCCTCCACGCTCCCCTCCTAGAACTTCTCGAATACGTGGTTCAGCTTCTCCCGCTTCGTCTTCAGGTAGCGCTCGTTGTGGCCGTTGGGCTCCATCTCGATGGGGACGCGCTCGGTTATCTCCAGCCCGAAGCCCCTCAAGCCCACGACCTTCGTCAGATTGTTGGTGAGGAGACGTATGCGCTTCAGGTCGAGGTCTTTGAGGATCTGGGCCCCGACCCCGTAGTCCCTGAGGTCGGGGGCGAGACCGAGCTTCTGGTTGGCCTCGACAGTGTCCATCCCCTCATCCTGGAGGTGGTAGGCCCTCATCTTGTTGAGGAGCCCGATACCCCGACCTTCCTGCTGCATGTAGGCGATCACGCCTTCGCCTTCCTCCGCGATGCGTCCCATGGCGGCCTCCAGTTGCTCGCCGCAGTCGCAGCGCAAGGAGTGCAGAGCGTCGCCCGTCAGGCACGCCGAGTGGACCCTGACGAGCACATCGTCCTTACCTTCGGGCTCGCCCATGACGAGCGCCACGTGGGTAAGTTCGTCTATGTCGTTCTCGTAGGCGCGCAGCCTGAACTCACCGAACGGGGTGGGTAGCCGCGTCTCGACGGCGCACCTGACCTGCGTCTCGAAGGCGTGACGGTACTCGATGATCTGGGCCACCGTCACCAGCTTGACGCCGTGTTCTTTGGAGAACCTCTCCAGGTCGGGTACGCGGGCCATCGTGCCATCCTCTTTCATGATCTCGCAGATCACACCCGCGGGCTTGAACCCGGCCAACCTGGCGAGATCGACGGCGGCCTCGGTCTGTCCGGCGCGCTGCAGGACGCCCCCGTCCTTCGCCCGCAAAGGGAAGACGTGTCCTGGCATCACGAGGTCTTCCGGGCCTGTCGCCTCATCCACGGCGACCCTGCAGGTATGGGCCCTGTCGGCGGCGGATATGCCCGTCGTGATGCCCTCCTTCGCCTCGATGGAGGCCGTGAACGCCGTGCCCATCCTCGAAGCGTTGTGGGTGACCATCTGAGGTATGTCGAGGCGGTCCACGATCTCCCCCGCCATCGGCAGGCAGATCAGACCCCGACCGTGGGAGGCCATGAAGTTGATGTCATCGGCTGTTACGAGTTCGGCGGCCATTGTCAGGTCGCCCTCGTTCTCGCGGTCCTCGTCGTCACAAACGATAACCATCTTGCCGTGCTTGATATCCTCGACGATCTCCTCTATGGGACTAAAAGGCATCTGCGACACTCCTCTCGCTAGTTGAAAGTCTTCCTGCCAAGCGCGGCCCGAGCAGCCGCTCTACGTACTTGCCAATAACGTCGGCCTCGAGGTTTACCCTGCCCCCCGTCCCGAGTTCCCGCAAATTAGTGTTCGCGCGGGTCTGGGGCAGGATGGAGACGGTGAATGCGTTCGCGCCGATAGAGACTATCGTCAGGCTTATACCATCGACGCAGATACTGCCCTTCTCGACGCAGTAGCGCAGCACGGCTTTGGGGGCCGCGAACTCCCAGATCTCCGCGTCGCCTTCCGGCCTCACCCCGAGCACCTCACCTACGCCGTCGACGTGACCCTGCACGATGTGACCCCCGAACCTGCTCCCCGCGGACATCGCCCGCTCCAGGTTGACAAGGCTCCCGACGACGAGGCCCCCCAGCGCCGTGCGCCTCAACGTCTCGGGCATGGCGAAGAAGGTGAGCGTCTCACCATCGGCCTCGCCGATCGTCAGGCACGCCCCGTTCACACACACGCTGTCGCCAGCGCTGGCACCCTCAGACGCCCTGCCGGCGGAGATGCTCAATCGCAACATCTCGCCCTCCCCGATCGAGGAGACGCGCCCTACTTCCTCAACAAGCCCGGTGAACACGTTCCTCCTCCCCGACGGGATAGAGCGTCACGGCGATGTCATCGCCTACTTTTTCGACTTCCGAGACCGAGAATCGAAGCGACTCTGCCACCTTCGTAGCCCTGAGCGCACCGATCATAGGCACGCCCTCAGAGCCGAGTAGTTTCGGCGCGTAGAACAGGGTGAGCTTGTCGGCGAGCCCCCTGCGGACAAAGCGCGTGGCCGTCTCGCCCCCGCCCTCGACGAGCAGACCCTTGATCCCACGCTCACCCAGCTCACCCAAGACATGGAGAAGATCGAGGCCCTCCTCAGAGGGCGGGGCGGCGGCAACCTCGACGCCGACCCTTTCCAGCTTGGTTTCGCGGCCATCGAGCGCGGCCTGGGAGGCGAAGACGAGGACGGACGCTTCTCCGGCGCTCCTCGCAAGCTCGCTCTCCGGGCTTATGGTCAGGTGGGGGTCCAGAACCACCCTGGTTATAAGGGGCGAAGGTACGGGAAGGCCCCTTGCCGTAAGCATAGGGTCGTCCGTCCGGACGGTGTTCGCGCCGACGAGTACCGCCCCGGCCTCGGCCCTCAGCTCGTGGGCCCGCCTTCTCGCGGCTTCGCCCGTCACCCACTTGCTGTCGCCCCCCGCCGCCGCGATCCTTCCGTCGAGCGTCGCAGCGAGTTTGATGTGGACGAACGGCTTTCCGGTACGCATGTGGTGAAAGTACTGCTCATTCTGCCACTCGAAGACGGGATCGGCGGCTACCTCGACTTCGACCCCAGCGTCGCGCAAGATCCCCACGCTTCGCCCCCGCATTTTCGGGTTGGGGTCCAGGTGTCCCACCACCACGCGAGAGATACCCGATCGCAAGATGGCCTCGACGCACGGCGGCGTCCTACCGTAATGGTTGCAAGGCTCGAGCGTGACGTACAAGGTGTGCCCGCGCGCCGTTCCTCCGGCCCCGTTCAAGGCCACTATCTCGGCGTGGTCCTCCCCGGCCCTGGAATGCCAGCCCTCGCTTAGCACGCTTCCGTCACGGGCGACGACGGCCCCCACCAGGGGGTTCGGTGCAACCGAGTAGCGCCCGCGCTCGGCGAGGCAACGGGCAAGATCCATCATCGAATCCTGCTGCACGTCTTCCTTTCTCCCATCCGGACTCTGACCGTCGGCGCCGGACTACGGCTCGCACCGAATACGAGCATTCACCGGCTCAACCTCCAAAGAGGTTCGCGGGCTCCCCGGGTAGGGGCGGTTCGCGAACTACCCAGGCTCACCGCCGGTGCGGGAATTCCACCCGCCCCCGAAAGTTACTGAGCAACCTATACCACACGAGGAGCAGGGCAGCAAGGAAACGCTTCGCGTTTGCGCACGCACCGGCTGAAAGGAGCGTGCTGACTAGCCGAGATGCTGACTAGCTCCCTGCCCGGCTTCGATGATTTTGCGCATCTCGGTCGCCGGATCGCCCTTGAAGACCGCCGAACCTGCGACGAGGACCTGGGCGCCTGCCCTGACCATGAGCGGCGCGGTTTCGACCGTAATGCCGCCGTCCACTTCCACGGGGGCGTCCGTCATCTCCTTGAGGCGCCTGACCTTCTCGACCATCTCGGGGATAAAGGCCTGACCCCCGAAGCCGGGGTTGACGCTCATTACGTTTACGTAGCTCACGTACGGCAGCGCCCACTCTATGGACTCGGGAGGAGTCGTCGGGTTCAGGGCGACGCCGGCCTCGCGACCGCCGGTTCGGATCAGGTCGAGCGTGCGGTGCAGGTGCGTGACCACCTCGGGTTGGACCGAGATGCTGACGACCCCGGCCTCGATGAAAGATGGGATCAGGTTGTCAGGGTTCGTTACCTGGAGGTGGGCGTCAATAGGGAGGTTTACCGCGGCGGCGAGCGAGGCCGCGACGGCGGGGCCCACGGTAAGGTTGGGGACGAAGTGGTTGTCCATCACATCGAAGTGTACGAGCGCGGCTCCACCCCTTTCGGCCCTCCGCACTTCCTCGGCCAGTTCCGAGAAATCGGCCGCGAGTATCGAAGGGGCGCCGACCACCCTATCGCCGAGCCTTCCGAAAAACGTCAAGAGATAAGCCTCCCAGGTCGAGTATCCGGAGAGGGCCATTCTACAGAATGGGCCCCGGGCGAACTCGGCAGAGCCCCTGATTCCGAGGCCACCTCCTGGAGGTCCACGGCGTAGAGATCGTACCTCTCACTGGGTGTCTCTACGGGGGTGAAGCCGGAGAGGCGTTCGAGCGATACGGCCAGTTGCGAGTCCCTGGCCACCATCACGTAGTCCACGTCGTTGCGGCGCAGGATCTCGATGTCCTGCTGCAGCGTGGCCCCACTGAAGAACTCCTGCACGTCCAGGGACCCCTGGGGCACTTCGATCTGGCCCGGTGCCCGCTCCTTAAGCTCGGGGAGGACCCTCAACACCAATCCTCCCCTGCGGCTGACGACGTTCGCCTCTGAGGAGTAAGCGGGGATACGGGCGCTCTGGATGTCGGGCGCGAGCACGACGACGGGCGAGCGAATCTCCTCGCGGAACCAGGGAAAGATGGGATCGGAAGGATAGAAGCCAGACTCGCGGCTCGCTTCCCTGTGCGCCTGAATGGACTCCATACCCTGACGCGCCTGGGGCACGGCCGCTGCGGCCAGGGCGATGACCAGCAGGATAGGTAGCGCCCCCGCCAGCAGACGCGCCGGCCGGAAGCTTCGCAGCCACGCGGCCACTAAGTCTGTGGCGCCCCACACGAGCCAGCCAAGCGTCAGTACGGCGGCGAGCTGTACCGGCCAGGCCAGACGCCAGATCTGGCCGGGGAGCACGACGTTATCGCCGAGGAACGTGGCGATCGGGGGTACGTAGACGATGATCGTCGTCACGTACATCGTCCCGAAGAGCAGTTGTGCGGCCAGACTCCGCTTCAAGCGCCAGAGCAAGAAAGGGAGTCCGATCAAGAATGCGGCGGCTATCACGGGATCGAGGAGCAACGAAGGGTGCATGATGTAGGAGCCGTCGGCCAGCTCGAAGATGCGGTTCCTCTCCGGGCTGACGAAGATCATGTTCCGTAGCACGTCGGGGTCGCCGGAGTTGATGTCCGAGTCGGCCAGGGCATTCGACAGCGACTCATCGGTAAACGACGAGACGAGGACCGCCGGAACGGCGATTATGGCGACACCGGTCAGGCCCATGGCCGAGATCCTGATCCATGCCGCCCGCCTGCGGGGGTCGGCGGCGAGGTGCAAAACCGAGAACCCGGCCATGGAGATACCGATGATCGCCAGGCCTATGGGATGCACGGCCATGACCGCACAGCACAGGAACGAGAAACCGATGAAGTACCTCTTCGCCCCGCCTTGCATAAAGGCGTAGGCGAACGCGAGGGCCAGGGGCAAAAAGAGGAACTTGGCTACCAGTTTGTCCTCGGGCAGGCGCTGGACGAACTCCCCTCCCCAGGCAATGCGCGACTGGCTGAGGTGTATAAAGAAGAACAGGGCGTACAGGCATCCGGAGAACAGCGCCGCCTTCTCGCTCTCGAACAGGATGCGCGCCAGGGCGTAGAAGACCAGGAAAGCCACAACCACCAGTGCAGGGTTCAGGTATGAAAAGGCCAGTTCTATCGGGTCGACCCCAGAGACTCTGGAGACCGCGACCTGCTCCAGTATCCAGCCGTTGATCCTGGCGCGCGAGAGGCCCACCTCACTACCGAAGAAGGGTTCGACGGAGGCGAGCCTGCCACCGCCGAGGTACTCCCTGACCCACGAGAGATAGATCCAGATGTCACCGTAGTAGCTCGGGGCCGTGTTCCTGGCGATGTACGAGAGCGCAGCGACGAGGGCGGCGAACGGCATCCAGAGCATCCCCCCTCGGTCGGAGAGCGAGAAGCCGCTCTGAGCTTCTTCCGCCTGCTCGGGGCGGAACGCCAGGACCACGGCGGCGAGCCAACACGCGGCGACGATCGTGCCGCAGGCCCACAGGTAGGCGTCCAGGGTACCCTGCAAGATGAGCATGGGCACCGCCAGGAGGGCGAAGAGCCCGACGCTCGTGACGAAAGCCGCCGGCGCGAGCGCGGCGCCGAAAAAGTAGTCCCTCCAGAACCAGCGTACCAGTAGTGCGCCCGGCGTCAAGAACAAGATAAGGGTACAGAGCAACATGACCCAGGGTATCGGCGCAAAGGTGCCCCTCAACGGACCGATAACGGCGAATGCCGCGATCACCGCGAGCGCGGCGCCGGCCTCGAACCATCGAAGCTGTATCCGGCGTTTGTCCACTATCCAGCCCTGCAGGGTTCCTTACGTGCGGGTTTGGCCCGTCGAAGCGGAGTGCCCTACCGGCTCGACCGCCTCGGAGGTACCGAGCACCCTGCCGGAGCCGTCTTTGGCTTCGACGGCGACGTAAGGCTCGCCGGTTTGCAGCGTTACGACGGTCTCGAAGCCCCTGCGGCGGGCCGAGCCTGCGGGCTCGAGCTCGTCGGGGCTTCCACCGGCCAGTATCTGCCAGGCAGTTACCTCCGTAGCGCCGTTCCAACTGACGTAGACCGTTACCCGGTCGTCCGGCCCGGCTTCGGCCACGACCGCGGGCCGATCCTTCGGTTGGCCCTTCCACGGGAAGCGGAAGGCTCTATAAGACTCGACCTGGGAGGGGAAGCTCGCGTCGTAGAGCAGTTTGCCGTCAGGGCCGAACTCCGAGTAGGATGGCTCGCTGCCCCACCCGACGAACACGTTCCCGTTGGGCAACACCTGGAGATTACCCTGGGTGGCCGCGAGTATCTTGTTGGGATGAGTGTACTCGCCTACCAGCGTGGCGCTCATAGCGTCTTCGTCGATCTCGACCACTATGCCACGGGACTGTACGTCTTTTTCGACCCCGCCGTTATCGAAGATGGTGATGGTGCCGTCACCCTGGTGGCGGGCATCGTGCTGCCAGTCGGTCCTGGTGCCGTGCCCCATCTCGAAGTCGCTCTTCTCCCCACCCAGTCGCCACACCACTTCCCCCGTTCTTTTGTCCACCTTGTAGACCGCGCTCGTCCTGCGAGCCGAGATGAGCAGGTGATCCTCGTCATAGACGTCTATGGAGTTGATGTGGAAGTAGTCAAATGGCGCCTCAAGGTCGGCAGGGGGCGCGTAGAGGGACTCATCTAGCCCCACGTGTTGGAGGCTGTGCCACTCAAAGAGCGCCTCCCCGCTTTGGATGTCTATCTCCTGGACTATCCCCTCTAGCACCTCCCCATCCACAGGACCTCCCACCCCTGAGAGATCCATCGCTACTTTGTGGTAGATGGTGATAAGGGCTGTATCGTGTGGGGTTATGAGGAACTCGTGGTGGTCGCCCTGGTAAGGGTTTTGGGCACCGAAGCGGGCTATTTGGCGGTAGGAGCTATCGAGGATGACGTAGTGGCCCTGGCCGTAGCCGGTATGGAGTCCCTCCCACCAGGTGAGCACCCTCTCCCCCTTGTAGGTCTGCGCTCTGAAGGCCATCACATCCATATCCTCGTTCTGCAAGAGGCGCATCCACACGGGCTGTCCGTCGTTGTCGAGAATCATGCATCCGTCCTGCCCAGGACCGGCCTCGTCTGGTCCGTTCTTCGGGGCGACGAAGATGTAGCCGCGAGCAGTATCGCGCGCCTTCTTGACCACCTCGATGACCGGCGGGTGGAGATCAGGACGCGAGCGGAAGTTCCATGCCTGCCCTGCGCGTGCGGACGCGGCCTTCGCCCGGGCGCGCGGGATCGGACCGCAGCCCAGGGTGCCGCCGAGCGCGACCCAGGCGGCGGCTCCCCCCGCAGCCTGTAGGAACCTCCTTCGCGTGAACTCAGAGCTAAATTGGCGCCTCTTTCTAGCTACTATTGGACAGGCTGCCGCTTCATCCTACCCTTACAACAGCATCGCACAGCCTTCTGAGGCTCTCGCAGCGGCGTAGGGTCACTGTGGATCGCTATCCTACGACGAGGTTCACGAGCCTGCCAGGTACGTAGATGCTCTTGCGGAGCTCTTTGCCTTCCAGGTGAGGACGGACTCTGGCGCTCGACAATGCCAGTTCTCTGGCCGCCTCTTCCGAGATATCTGCCGGGGCGTCGATACGGTCGCGCAGCTTGCCGTTGACCTGGACTACGAGCGTTATCTCCGGGGCCTGGATCAGGGCTTCCTCATAGCCTGGCCACGCCTGCTCGTGCACCGAGTACTCCTCCCCCATCTCCGCCCACAGCTCCTCGGCGTGGTGCGGCGCGAACGGTGAGAGTACCGTGACGAAGGCCCGCAAGGCTTCGTGCCACTCGTCGTTCCCGACGCGGCCTCTTACCGCGAGCAGGTAGTTGGTGTGCTCCATGAGCGCGGCGATGGACGTGTTGAACCGGAAGGCATCGAGGTCGTCTGTGACCTTCTTGATCAGGCGGTTCGTCCGGCGCTCCAGCTCCGTCGGGTCTGCCTCACCGCCCGAGGAGTCGCCTCCCGTCACGAGCGAGAGGGCGCGCCTGAGCCAGCGTGAGACACCCTCTATGCCCTTGCCGTCCCAGGGACCGCCTTCATTCCACGGGCCGATGAACATCAGGAAGCCCCGGAGCGCGTCGGAGCCGAAGCGGTCTACGTACTCCTGCGGGTTGACCACGTTGCCCCGGCTCTTGCTCATCTTCTGCCCGTCTGGCCCGAGGATGCTCCCCTGGTTGCGCAGGCGGGTCATGGGCTCGCCGAAGTCGACCAGACCGAGATCCCGCATCACCTTGGTGAAGAAGCGGGCGTAGAGCAGGTGCAAAATGGCGTGCTCGATGCCGCCGGTGTACTGGTCGACGGGGAGCCACTTCTCTCCCCGCTCGGGATCGAAAGGCCCCTCGTCGTAGTGCGGCGAGAGGTAACGGTACCAGTACCACGAGGAGTCCATGAAGGTGTCCATCGTATCCGTCTCGCGCGTGGCAGGACCGCCGCATCCGGGACACTCGGTATTGTAGAAGGTCGGGTCGAGCTTCAATGGCGATTCGCCCGTGGGCATGAACTCGGATTCATCGGGGAGGAGGACGGGGAGGTCTTCTTCGGGGACAGGGACGATGCCGCACTCGTCGCAGAAGATTATGGGGATCGGGGTCCCCCAGTAGCGCTGGCGGCTGATCAACCAGTCGTGAAGGCGGTAGGTGACCGTGGCCTTGCCGACGCCGCGCTCCTCGAGCCAGGCCGTCACGTTCTCCTTGCCCTCGGTGCTCGGGGTGCCGTCGAACCTACCCGAGTCGACCATCGTGCCCTCGCCAGCGTAAGCCTCTACGAGATCTTCGCCGTTCCAATCCGGCGGAGCAATAACGGTCCTGACCTCGATGCCGTACTTCTTTGCGAACGCGAGGTCCCGCTCGTCGTGTGCCGGGACGGCCATGATCGCGCCAGTACCGTAGCCCATCAGGACGTAGTCGGCGACGTAGACGGGGATCTCTTCCCCGTTGGCCGGGTTTGTGGCGTAGGCGCCGGTGAAGACACCCGACTTTTCCCTCGTCACGTCGGTGCGGTCGATCTCGCTCATCCGGGCTGCCCTCTCGACGTAGGCGCGCACTTCGTCGGCCCGCTCCGGGGTCGTTATCTGCCCGACCGCCGGGTGCTCCGGGCTGATGACGAAGAACGTGGCGCCGAAGAGCGTGTCGGGGCGGGTGGTGAAGACCTCGACCGGACCGTAGCCTTCGATCTCGAATCTTATTGCGGCCCCCTCGGAGCGCCCGATCCAGTTCCGCTGCAGCGTCTCGACCCGCTCGGGCCAGTCTATCCTCGAGAAGTCGAGCAGCTCCTCGGCGTAGTTCGTGATCTTGAAGAGCCACTGCGGCAGGTTCTTCTTGATAACCGGCGTCCCGCACCGTTCGCAGCGCCTGTCCGGCCCCACGACCTGCTCCCGCGCCAGCGTGGTGTTGTCCCTGGGGCACCAGTCGACCGGTGCCTCCATGCGGTACGCGAGACCCTTCTCGAAGAACTTGAGGAAGAACCACTGGTTCCAGCGGTAGTATTCAGGGTCGCAGGTCACGACCTGGGAGTCGAAGTCGAACATGGCGCCCATCTGCCTGAGCTGGCCGCGCATCCGCTCGATGTTCGCGTAAGTCCATTCGCGGGGTTGTATGCCCCTGCTTATCGCGGCGTTCTCCGCCGGCAGCCCGAAGGCGTCGAAGCCTATAGGGAAGAACACCCTGTAGCCGTTCATCCGCATAAAGCGCGCCCTGGTGTCCGAGGGCGTCATCGGGTACCAGTGCCCCACGTGCAGATCCCCGCTCGGGTAAGGGAGCATCGTGAGCGCATAATGCTTGGGCTTGCTCTCGTCTTCGTCGGTCTTGTACAGGCCGCTCTCGGCCCACCGCTCCTGCCAGCGGCGTTCGAGGTCCGTGGGATCGTAAGTCCTTCTCTGTTTCGTCTCGCTCACGAGAGACTCCTTCGGTTAAGGGCGTGGGGTGGTTCTAGATCGGGGAATCCGCGCAGGATTCTATAGTCGGGAGTCCGACTTCTGAACCTTGTGATCCCTGGCGCGCATACGCTTAATATAGCATCAGGTATGGCCTTTACAAAAGGCACCTACGACAGGTCACCAGATTTATCCCACTGACTTCCCTCTCGCCGCCGGCTCCCTGTGCTTTACATGCTCGGGCCAGATACCGAAAGCGATGAGCGGAAACTCGGGTAGCGCTTCCCTTGTCACGTAGTCCAGGAAGTCCCAGGGCTTCGATCCTCGAGACTTTCGTGTGTTCGAGGTCGAGCATGCCTTCCTCTTGACCGAGCTCGTCCATTATCCTATTGAGATAAACTAAACAGTACCGTTTGTTATGAATAGGCTCGCGCGGTTTGTCAAGGAGGTTTTGGGGTGCACACTTCGTCACAAACTTCGCCTGCAGGTGAAGTCGCTACTGGCGGCTCCCCCAGGAAGGAGCGGCTTCGTCTGAGTTGTCGTTGGTGAGTTGGGTCTTACCCCCTCCGAAGGCGTTGATCGTGTAGATGTCGCCCCCGGCGCTGCCTTTGGACACCGCGAAGGCGATCTTCTTGCCGTCTGGCGAGTAGGAAGGATAAGTGTCGTATGTGTTGTTGTTGGTGAGTCTGGTCTTTGCGCCCCCGCCGACTTTCATCTTGTAGATGTCGCTTTCGGCATTGTTACGCTCCAAGCCATCCAGGCCCGCGAAGACGATGCGTTTGCCATCGGGCGAAAAGTCGGGGGCGAACTCGTCTGAGTTGTTGTGGGTGAGTTGGGTCTCATCCCCTCCGCTGGCGTTGATCGTGTAGATCTCCGTGTCCGGGTGGGGATTTTTTGCAGTTTTGTGGTAGTCCCAATAGACGATCCTTTTGCCGTCGGGCGAGTAGGAAGGCTGCCCGCCGGTCGTCAGTTTGGTCTTACCACCCCCGCCGATGTAGATCGTGTAGATCTCCGTGACCCCGGAGGCGTTGCTATACACCATGTAGACGATCTTCTTGCCGTCTGGCGAGTAGGAAGGAGCGGCTTCGTCCGCGTTGTTGTGGGTGAGTTGGGTCTTACCCCTCCCCCCGACATTGATCGTGTAGAGCTCGGCGTCGTTTCTGTCTAGCTCCACGTAGACGATCCTCTTGCCGTTGGGCGAGTAGGAAGGACTGTAATCGTCCCTAGCGTTGTCGGTGACCTGGAACTTATCCCCGCCGCGGGAGTTGACGGTGTAGATCTCGTAGTCGTTTCCATCGTAGGACGAAAAGGCTATCCTGCCGTTCTTGCCAGGAAAAGTAGCTTCCGCCTCCTCTGAGACCACCAACAACGCCACCGCACAAGCCACCACTACCGCGGCCGTCAGGGTCCCTAGCAGCGTCCGTAGATAGAGCGTCCGTCTAGCCATGTGGATCTCCCCCTCTTCGTCATGTAACAAGGACAGTGTACCCTAGGGGCAGGGTGGCCCATAGGCCGAATGACACATCTCGGTCTATGCGACTTCTACGAGAAGGCACTGTCTTTTCGAGGTCGACGTGGCGACCGCTCTGTGGCCAACGCGACTACTCCGCCCTTCGCGCTGTGCTTCTATTTCGTGGCCCCTCACAGCGTCGTCCGCTCTCCGCCTCGTATCGGGCAGCAGTTGCCCAGGAGGACACGGGAAGGAGCGGGCTGGGGTGATGGGGCATCTTAGGTGCCGGAGGCGCAGCGGAGTGAGGTGTTTAGGCACGCCCCCGGCCGTCGGTTATCTACGTTGCAGCCGCCACCGAAGTGCTAGCCCGCCGAAGAGGAGCACGAGTCCTGCGGCTAGCGGCAGGAGGTCTAATCCGCCCGTCGGAGGGAGTGCCGCCGCGCCATACTGGGCTTGTGCGGCTCCGTACTGGTACTGGGCTGCTGCTGCGTATTGGTCTGTAATGGCTCCCTGTGCCATTGCCGGGGCGGCCACAAGCAGCGTGAGAAGAGCCAGCATTGTTGCGAGATATAGGGCTCTTTTCATGGCTTCACCTCCTTCTGGAAAACCTCGAATTTCCATGATCAAGATCTCTGTGCGGGACCGGCATTCTACAAACAACCTCTAGATTGGGATCGCTCCCGGTCCCCTTACGAGACGACTTTAGTTACTACCCCAGGCCACCTCCACACACTCACTCCCCTTTCAGTATCTCACATGCGCTGTAGCAAAGAACTCGCACACCCCCAACTTCGAATCGGCTACAAAGCCACCAACCTTCCCTCTAGCCGCAACCTACGTCCCCGTTGCAGGCGGGATCGTATCAAATCGCTGTGGTCGAAGTCTATAGGAATTGGCTGTTCTATTCTACGCGTGAAGCTGCATAATCATCCCGTCCCACAAGATGTAGTGTTGGCCGCTTTGCCATGAGACTGGCTCAATGCCGTTCAGCACCGGTCTGATACGGGAGGATATTCACGATCCTGAATCCGGACTTTGGAGAATCCCTTCTAGGCAATCCGGTGAATAAGCCTTCACGAATGCACTGGGCTTGATCAGGTGGCACCATGGCAGCACAAGGACGTAGTTAGCTACTTGGTGCTGTACCGGGTAGACGACCCAAGTCGATGGGTGCTAGGGCATACCAGCCGGTGCTGTGCTTAGGAGGAGAGGGGTTTTGCTCACGATACTATCCGGCGCGCTCATAATCTTGGCGGCCCTGACGCTTTCCGTTGGGGGCTAGCCCTGGTGTACCGCTTCGTGCCGGTGTCGCTCCTACAGGCCCATTACGGCGCCACCGGTGCCATCTACGCGGCGTTGTACGTGATCTACGGCATATCCCTTGGGTTTGCCCTGTTCCTAGTGTGGCAACAATACGAGGTGGCGAGGCTGACGGTCGAAGCGGAGGCCGCCGCCGTACAATGAATCTACTGGCAGGCCGAAAACTTTCCCGACCCCGAAAGGAGCGACGTCCAAGGGCTCGCTGTCTCCTACGCCCGGGGGGAGGTGCAGGACGAGTGGCCCCTGATGGGCAAAGGCCTGGTCAGTCCCCGCGCCGAGCAGCGCGCCCACAAACTGGCAAGGGCGGTGCTCGAGCTCAGCCCAAAGACCACAGTCCAAAGCGAACTCTACGCCGACGCGCTAGGACGTATGGACGTCCTGAGGGAGAACAGGGCCTGCGCACGACCGAGGTTCGCGAGGGCATACCCTCGGTTGTGTGGTTCGTCATAGTCTCCGGAGCGGTGATCACGGTATGGTTCACTTACCTATTTGCGATGCGCAGTTTCAAACTGCACGCGGTGGCGACCGGAGCGTTGACGGTCGTCGTCGTGCTCCTCCTGTTCACGATAGGGGTACTCGACCACGCCTACGACGGCGACGTGCGGGTGGGGCCTGGAGCGTTCGAGCTAGCGCTACAGGAGATGGAACGATAGCAACCCCGGCTGAAACGTCCGCACTGATGCGTCACCCGTCGTCGAGCACGCGTTCGGCGATCCCCAGTGTCAGTCTTTGTGCCAGATTCTCGAGGTTCCACTCCCCATCGTTGTACGCGTGGTTGCTGACCCAGAACACCACCGTATCTTGGTCTGCGAACCTTGCCATCACGCCGAAGGACCAGCCATTCCCTCCGTCGTGCCAGACGATCCGTCCCTCGTCGGTGGGCGAGACAACCCAACCGTAACCGTAGTAGCTGTCGCCGCCTTCTTCCTCGGGCACGTGGGACTCGAACATCTTGTCCTTGGCACTCTCGCTCAGGACCTGGTCACCTTCGAGCGCCGCGTGCCAGCGGAACATATCGCGCGCGGTGGAGAGCAGCCCGCCGTTGCCGCGAAGGTTCCAGTACGGCCCGTCCTCGGCCCAGGGATGATCGAACGGCTTGCCCTTGGGCTCCCCGTTCTCGTCGTACTCCACCGCGACCTGATCGGGTTTCCACGCGGGGAGCACGTAGCCAGTCTGCCTCATGCCCGCCGGCTCGAACAGGTGGCTTGCCAGGAACCTCTCGTAGCTCGTCCCGGAGGCCTTCTCGACGATCGCGGCGAGGATGCTGTATCCGAGGTTGGAGTAGGAGTATTCGGTTCCCGGGGCCGACCGCAGCTCGGACTCCAGCGCGCCGTCGAGCATCTCCTCCCTAGAGAGCGCCTCGTAGTCGCCGCCTAGCTGGTCGGTCAGCCCGGACGTATGGGTCAGCAGATGATGCACGGTGATGGCGCGCTTGTCGTCGGGTACCGGGCCGACGAACTCGCTCATCGGATCGCTCACGCTGAGCTTCCCCATCATCTCCAGCTTCAGGATCGCCGCGGCGGTGAACTGCTTAGTCATCGACATGATGTCGTAGGCGGTGTCGCACCCTGCGGCGACCTTGGCCTCTCGATCGGCGAGGCCGAAGCCCCTGCAGTGCGCGATCTCACCGTCGCGGGCTGCGACTACGGTGCCGCTGGCCCCGTCGGGCAGGGTGTCGTCGAGGAACTCCTCTACCGACGGATCTTCACGCCTCGGCTCCGTGGCGGGCGCGGCAGGGTCCTGGCCGCCGTTCCCGCACGCTGCAAGCGTGAACACGGTGATCAGAACCGCGACGGGGGAACGCGGCCGCTTTATCGAGTTGATGCCACGAACAACACTTGGGCCGCTCACCGCAGCAAGAAGCCCGGGCCGAGGGGGTCGTCGCTCCCGAGGACGAACTGGTGGTGTCCCGTGAGGTGGGCGCTGCCCTCGACCTCCGTCACGACCGCGGCGAAGTCGCCCACCTTCGTCTCCTCGACCACCCGCCCCTCGAAACGCGTTCCGACGACGCCGAAATGGCCTAAGGTCGCCCCGAGCGCGAGTTCCCCGCCCGCGTGGAGGAGGGTCAGGCGCGCCGAGGTCCCGCTGCCGCACGGCGAGCGGTCTACCTCGCCGTCGGCGAAGACGGTTACGTTTCGCTGGGCGAAGCCAGGGCCTTCGACGTCCTCGAAGAAGATGGTGCCGTAGACATCCCGCAGCCTGGGCTCCAAGGGGTGGACGATCTCCATGGTGGCGTTCAGCTCGTCCTTTATCTCGCGTCCTACCTCGACCAAGCGTGGCAAGTCGGCGGGCTCGACCGCGAGCCCCAGGGCACTCACCTCCACGCTAGCGTAGAAGGCTCCCCCAAAAGAGACGTCTAGGGGAACCTCGCCGGCGGAACGGGTCCGAACGGAGATACCGCGCGAATGCACGAAGGAAGGCACGTTGCGAAATCGCACGGAGGTCGCCCGCCCACCCTCGATCTTCGCAACGACGGGCAGTCGCCCCGACGGAACGTCTATAACAATCTCCGTTTCGGGCTCGGAAGGGACGACGATGCCGCTCTCGACGGCCCACGCGGCGAGCGCGATCGTACCGTGGCCGCAGGCGGTGGAGAAACCGGCGTTGTGGAAGAACAGGACGCCGAGATCCGCCGCCTGGTCGTCCGGCTCGGTGACGAAGCCGCCGTACATGTCTGCGTGGCCCCGGGGCTCGTAGACTAGGAGCCTCCTCACGCGGTCGAGGTTTTCGATCGCCCACTCGCGCTTGTCCAGCATGGTCTTCCCGAGGATCGGCCCAACGCCGCCGCTTACTATCCGGAACGGCTCGCCCGCCGTGTGGTAGTCGGTGGCGCTCACCGAGAGCGCCGGGTTTTCTATCGACACGCGTGTTCTCTCCTTCGCTGCTCAATCATGGTTCGCTCTCCCCAACGCGGTTCGAGCGACGACGAAGTCCTCGGGCTCCACCGAACTGCCAAATCGTGCTTGAGGTGATCGAAAGCCTTCGTTAGGCAAGCCCTAGGGCTGCCATCGACTACAACCTCCATACACCCTCCTCTGGGTTGTTCATCCTCCGCTACCACGGCCTCTCAGCGCTCTCTTGAGCCCTTGGGGTACCGGACCGGTGCAATGCGGCCTCTCCTTAGCCAATAGGACCGGGGCTATGCAGCATCCTGCAAACGACCTTCGGAGAATCCCTTACCTGCAGTTGCGTGCATAGCGTGATCAGTAGCGGTCTCCCTCCGACCCCCTCAACCCCAGGGCGTGGACCAGCGACTCCAGGTCCGGCACCTCAAGGTCAGGCTCGGCCTCCGCTGGAGGGGTAGCCCCGAAGCCCCCCTTGGCCGCTCGTCGGTGGATCCAGGCGGTATCGAGACCCATCTCCTTTGCTGGCACGTGGTCGTGGAAGAGGCTCTCGGCCACATGCAGGAGCTTCTCGGGCGCCACCCCGATCCTATCGAGAGCAAGCTCAAAGTTGTTCAGCGAGGGCTTGTAGGTGCCAGCCTGCTCGGCGGTGACTATGTAGTCGAACTCCACCTCCAGGTATCTGGCTGTCAGGGCGAACAGCCCGTCGTCTATGTTGGAGATGATCGCTAGCCTGTATCGGCCCTTTAGGGCGCGCAGGGCGTTCACCGTGTCGGGGAATGGCAGCCAGTACCTCACGGAGTCGGGGAGTGCCTCCACTTCCGAAGGGCTTGGCTCGAAACCCCACTCCCTGCCCGCCTCCCGGACCTCTTCGCCGAGCACGTCGCGGTACTTGACGTATCCATCCCTCTCGGAAGCGGCTTGCAGCTTATGCTCGGTCTGGGCGTGCAGGGCGAGTATCTCGTCGTCCGTGGCCTCGACGTCGTGGCTGCGCAAGACGGGCCTGAGGCCCGAGATTATCCCGCTCTCCCAATCCACGAGCGTCCCGTAGCAGTCGAACGAGAGGACCTCGTACTTGTTCGCGTCCAACAAAGGTCATCCTCCTCGGGCGTGGGGTGGTTTGTTCTAAGCTGCGGCGTCCCCAACTTTAGATGGGCAACAGGGCCCTTGCAACGATGAGACAACTTCTTAGAAGGCCGTTTCTAGGACGAAGTGCACAGAATTCACCAGCGTGCTGAAGAACCCCTCTACGCCCGTTCCGAGCACCCTTCAAGGACTCAACAGCCCAACCATTTTAGTGTTTTGGCCCTGATATCTAAGTGTTTGGATGCGGTTGTGGACTACCGACTGATCCTATGTTCCTGCCGGACCGACGCCCCATATGAGCCGCCGGGTTTACGGCGAGGTTTCTGGGTTAGGCGGTAGATCAGGCGAAGATGATGGCGAGCAGGGCGGCCACGAGTGTACAGAGTACGTTCGTGAGTTCGTTGCCGGCACGGGGTGAGAGGGCCCCGATCAGGCTGTCAACGATCGTGCCCAGGAACGCCGCTGTCGATACGAGGAGGAGGCCTGCCGGTGTCTCCAGCATCCCTAGGACGAGCCCCAGCGCGGCGGTGAGTCCGGCCGCTCCAACACCCGCCAGTGTCCCCGGAAACGAGACCGCTCCGTCGGTGCCAGGCGGGACTCTCTGAAGGGTGGTGATCAGGCGTGGCGTGCGGCTGAGGAGCTGTCCTATCTCGGACTCTGCCGTATCTGCGAAGGCCGCGCCGAGGGAGGCGACGAAGGCTGCGACAAAGGGCTCGGATCCTGTCACGGCGGCGAGGATGGCGCAGAAGGTGGCGACGGCGCAGTTGGCCAGGGCGTTGCGGGCGCTGCGGCGCCCGCCGTGTTCCTGGGCGGTGCCGGTTCGCGCTTTGCTGGCGTAGCCGAGCCGGGTAAGGAGGGAGCCCCCGATCACGAACAGAGCGAGGATGGCGAATCCGCGGGGCCCGAGGGAAGCGTAGATCATAGTCCCGACCAGAAGCCCGCCCAGCGCGCCGCTGCGGTTGATCATCCCGAGCGCGTAGGCGAGGGCCGCAAAGGCCCCGGTTACCAGGATGGCGGTCAGGAGCTGGGAGACCAAGCGGTCCCTACGGATCCCCGAGCCGTTCGAGGAGCCGTCGGGCGTAGCGCTCGCACTCCGCAGGAACGGCGTGCAGGAGGGCGGGTTCTATCATGCCGGCCTTCACACCGGTCCCTGTCAGGCGCTCCACACCCTGGTAGAGGAGAGACCCGGCCAGGGGGCTAGGTTTGCTCGGGACGGCGACGATCACACCGTAGAGGTGCGGCGCGCCGGGATCGCCGACAGCGACGACGGCATCGATGGCGTCCGGGCGGTCCTGGCCGATGGCGAAGACACGCAAGGGGGGACCTTCCTTGGGAACCTGGGCTTCCCTGAGGCTCTCCCAATGCGCCGTAGTCTTCGTGAACCCCGCTTGCAGCGCAGCCCTGGATAGCCCTGACCAGACGTCACCGGCCACCCTACTGGCGAGCGGACTCTCGTAGTCCACGAAGATGCCTACCCTGGCTTCCGACACGCCAGGGATGTTAGCAGAGTCGAGGGCTATCCCTCCCCCACCTCGCGCTTGTGCAAGCGGCGCAAGAAGACGTCTATCTCCTTTACGGTCTGGAGGTCGCCGTTGTTCTGGGCGACCTCTCTGCCCTTCAGGAAGATATTCTTCGCCTCTTCGTTTTCGTGGAGTTCGTAGTGGGCGCGGCCCAGCATCCTGTAGGCGACGGAGTAATCCGGCTTGTTCGCCACCGCGCGTTGGAGGTGATCTCGGGCCTCCCCATAACTTCCCTCCTTGAAGAGCTCGTTGCCGAGCGAATAAAGGACCATGGGGTTTGTCGGGTCCCTCTGGAGCAGCTTGCGGAACATATCCGTGCGGGAGGCGTTCATACGCCCTTTTTAGCACGCGGGAGAGGGATCTGTTAGATTCGTCCGCGTAGCTTCCAACCGGCCGGAAAGGCGGCGATGGACGTAGAGCCGCTCTTGCAGGCGCTCGCCGAAGGCACTGCGCTGGAGCCCTTTCGGGCGCTCATAGAACCCCTGCGGGAGCACGACAGGACGCGCCGAAGCGACCTGGTGCTGACTCTGAAGACGTATTTTTCGGCCGGCGGTAACGCGAGCGAGGCCGCGGACCGCCTGTTCTTGCACCGCAACAGCATGCTGTACCGCCTGGAGCGCATACAGAAGCTGACCGGTTTAGACTTGAAGAACGACAGGGTAGCGCTTGCGCTACAACTCGGACTGCTGGCCATCGAGAGAGGAGAGCGAGATGCAACTGAGCACCCGTAACCGACTGCCGGGAACCATCACCGAGGTGGTAAAGGGGGAAGCGGCGGCCAAAGTGACGCTCCAGGTCGGGGACAACCACCTGGTGGCCCTCATCACCAGGGAGAGCGCGGACGAGCTCGGCCTCGAAGCCGGCAAGCAGGCCACAGCCCTCGTCAAGGCGACGGACGTCATGATCCTGACCGAAGGCGGAGAGGTAGTCTAGCCGGTAGGTCTCCCGGTCAGGTATCTGACGGCCAGGATCACGGCGAAAGCGAAGCCCAGGACGAGCACGGAGAGCGCCACGGCGGCGTCGAGGTCTCTCTGGAACTCGGCGAAGATGGCCAGAGGGATGGTCTGGGTAACGCCCCTGAAACTCCCGGCGAAGATGATCGTCGCACCGAACTCTCCTAGCGCCCGCGCCCAGGCCGTCAGCGCCCCGGCGACGAGCGCCGGGAAGGCCAGGGGCACCGTGACCCTGAAGAATCTCCTCCATCGGCCGGCCCCGTCGACCATGGCAGCCTCCTCTACCGTCCGGTCTACCGCGCCGAAACCCGTCGCGGCCTGCCTGACGTAGAAAGGGGCGGCCACGAAGACTTCGGCCATCACCACGGCGACGGTCGTGAAGCTCAGTGTGATGCCGAAGACGTTCAGGTACTGCCCTACAAGGCCGAGCCTCCCGAAGGCCAGTAGCAGCGCGATGCCTGCCGCGCTCGGCGGTAGCACCACGGGGATGTCTATGAGGGTGTTGATCAGACGACTCCCCCTGAACTCGGCGCGCGCCAACACGTAGGCCGCCGGCGTCCCCACCAGGAGCAGGATCGCCATCGTCACAGCAGTGGTCCTGACGCTCAGGAGCAGGGCGTCTACTGCCACGGGAGAGGCCATCGCCCGCCAGGCTCCTTGGTCTACCGTCCAGACCACGAGGCTGAGCAGGGGCAGGCTTATGAAGCCCGCGAGCAGCGCGAGGGAGGCCACCGCGAGTCCGGAAGCGAACGTGTCGCTCCCGCTGGGAAGTCTGGTAGTGGAACCGGCTTTGCCGCGTCTCTTCACGCCGCCGGCTCGAAGTTCCACTTCTGGAGCACGCGCTGCCCCTCCTCGCTCGTCACCAGTTCGACCCACTTCTTCGCGAGCTCCGGACTCTTCGCGTCCTCGAGGGCGGCTACCGGGTACGTAGCGACGATGTTCAGATCGGGTGGGATCGGCACGACCTTTACCCTATCTCTGATGTCCGGGGTGTAGTCGCTGGCGTAGCCGAAGGTGGCGTCGGCGTCCCCTACGACCACACGGTTGACGGATGCCCGAACGTCGGACTCCCTCGAGACCACGTTGGAGAGTACATCCTCTGCGAAGTCTGCCCCGTACTCGCTTTCGGCTTTGCCCAGTATCTCCAGGGCATATTCGGCCGCCGGTACATCTTTCCCCGCCAGCACGAGCTTTACATCGGGCTTCGCGACGTCCCTGAACCGCCGAATGTTCGCCGGGTTGTCCTTCGGCACCATGACGATCTCGCGGTTCTTCACGAAGACCTCTGGCTCGCCCTCTACAAGGCCGTCCTTTACTGCCGTATTCATCTCCTCCTCGGCGGCTGAGGCGAAGACGTCAGCGGGGGCTCCCTGTTGGATCTGGGCGAGCAAAGTCGAACTGGACTCGAAGCTCTGCCTCACCTCCACGCCGGGGTTCTGTTCTTCGAAGCGGTTCGCCAACTCCCCGAATGCATCGATCAGCGAAGAGGCCGCCAGAACGGTCAGCGTCCCTCCCTGCGGTCTTCCTCCGCCGCCGTCTTCCCGACCCGAAACCCCGCCACAACCCGCGACCCCCGCTAGAGAAACACCAGAAACCAACAACGCGGCGAAGAGAGACAGACGTACCCGCCTATTCCCGCTAATGCCTTCCTCCTTCTCCCGACATCCGTCTTACCGACAGCTAATGCTAGAGAAAGGCTGCCCGCCGGTCTTTATACAAACTGCACGAAATACTGGAGCCTGAAGCCTGTTGCCTGAAGCCTTGCTGTGAGGAATGACCGCGGTCCTTCCTCACAGCACCCTAGATGTACGGGCCGACGCTCTCGTCGTTTGTGAGGCGCCTGTACGCCTCCGCCACGGCGAGGACCTTCTTAACATACCAGTCGGCGTGGTTGTAGGAGTACAGCGCTCTGTACCAGTCCTGCGGCGCCCCACCGTCTTGGAGGTAGCTAGCGGCCGCGGGTATGGCGTCTTCGGGATCCATTACGTTGGCGACCCCGTCGCCATTGCCGTCCACGCCCGAAGCCTCCCACGTGGTTGGCATGAACTGCATCGGGCCCATCGCACCGGCGCTGGACGGCCCCATGGCCTGGCCGTGGTCGGACTCTACCTTCCCCACGGCCGCGAGTATGTACCAGTCGGGCCCGAACCCGTAGTTCGCGGCCGCGGCCTCGTAGAGCTCCATGTAAGCATCCTCGGAGGCGGGCTCGACGTTGGTGGCCACTATGTCTTCGCGCGCCACCTCGAGCTCGTGCTCGCTGCCCACCCATCCCCTACCGGTAGCCGCCACGCTCTTCTGAATGCGCGCCCTCTCCGCCGCTTCGAGCCTTTGCAGACGGGTTTCCGTACGAGCGTTGTTGGTGCTCAGGCGGGCTATGGCTCCCTCGAGCGCCTGCTTGCGTAGGCGAAGGTCCTTGGTTGTCGCCTGCTGCTCCTCGATCGCAGCATTGTAGTCGCGTCGCTTCTGCGCGATCTGACGTTGCGTGTTCCTGAGCGTTTGCCTGGACTCTCGATACGCGGCCAGATTCTGTCGACTATCGAGGAGGACGCCGGCCACCACGGGATCATCCGTCCCTGCAACACCCTCCCAGGAGTCGAAGAACCAACCGTCAAGCAGGGCGGCCAGGCCCTCGAGGCTTCCGCCCTTGTAGGCGGCTCGAGCCTGGGCCCTGTAGCCGGCTTGCGCCTCGCGGAAGGCCGCATCCTGGTCGGCTATCTGTCGCTTCAACTGCCTGGTCTGTCGTCTGAGATCATCGACCCGCGACCCCGCATCGTCCACCCGAGATTGCGCCCGGTCCAACTCGGCGCCCACGGTGGAGATCTCCTGGATCATACCCCGCAATGCGGCGTCTTGATCACTGATTTTATCTTCCAGCAAAGGTACCCGCGCGGACCCCGCCGCAGATGCATCATCGTCCTCAGATTGCGCCCGCGCCATCCCCTCAGCGCCAGCCAGAACAAGCGCAAAAGACAGTACGCCCAGAACCGACCAAACCCTTAGCTGTCCTCCCGACATGCCATCCCCTCCCCCACGCCAGAAACCTCCAGATAGCGCAGACAGCTAAGTCTATACTACCGTCACGTGTTGCGGTAGTTTCCTTGTAGGCATTTCAGCAAGTCAGCACGCTCCAGCCTTCGGCCGTCGCTTCTCAGCACTTCAGCTGGTCAGCCTTTCGCTCTTGGCCGAAGCGAGGTTCGCTATGGACTAATACCTCGCTAATCGTTCTAGCTAGGAACCTTCTTTTATATGCACAATGCTAATTGTATTTTCAGATTCTATATCAGTTGTCATCCTGAGCGGTGAGGAGGGAGACGAGGGCTTCGAGTTCCTCTGTTTGGCGGAAGCGTATCTCGACCTTTCCGCCGCTCTTCAGGCCCTTTACCCTCACGGGCAACTCGAGGGCTTCGCGCATGAGGCGTGAGGCTCGGTGAAACTCGTCGGGATTCGCGCTATCTCTCCGGGTCGTGGCGCTCGGAGTCTCGCCGGGATTACCGAGCATTTCGCGGACGAGCTCTTCGGTCTTCCTTACGGAGAGTTTCTCGGCCACTACCCTTTGTGCCAGCCGGACCATCTGTTCTTCTGTTTCCAGTCCCAGCAGGGCGCGGGCGTGACCTTCTGAGAGCTTTCCTTCGCCCAGGAGGACTTGTATCCGCTCCGGCAGGTGCACGAGCCGCAGGGTGTTGGTGACGGCGGCCCTGCTCTTGCCCAGCCTTCGCGCGAGCCGCTCCCTGGTAAGCCCGAACCCGTCCATAAGGGCCTGGTAGGCGGCGGCGGTCTCCAGGGGGCTAAGGTTCTCCCTCTGGAGGTTCTCTACGAGCGCCAGCTCCATGGACTCGTCCTCGCCGGCCTGCCTTATGAGGACGGGCACCCTCTCCATGCCGGCTTCCTTGGCCGCCCTCAGCCTTCTCTCTCCCGCTATGAGCTCGAAGCCGCCTGGTGTCGGGCGGACGACCAGTGGCTGCAATATTCCGACCTCTCTCATGGAGGCGGCGAGCTCGCGTATCCCTGCCTCGGGGAAGCTGGTTCTCGGCTGGCGCGAGTTCGGGCGGATCGCCGAGACGGGCAACTCCTCGAACTTCAGTCCCCCTACGCTCTCCCCGGTAGCTATGAGGGCGGAGAGGCCCCGTCCCAAACCCCTCTTACCCACGATTCACCACCTCGTCGGCGACGGCCGAATACGCCTCGGCTCCTGTGCTCTTCGGCGCGTAGAGGGCCACGGGCATCCCGAAGCTGGGGGCTTCACTCAACCTGACGTTCCTCGGGACTATGGTGTGGAAGACGCGTTCTCCGAAGAACGAACGCACTTCGTCGGCCACCTGATGGGCCAGGTTCGTGCGCGGGTCGAACATCGTCAATAGCACCCCGCCGACCTCCAGATCGGGGTTCAATTCCTCCCTGACCATCCTTATGCTCTGCATGAGCTGGGTGAGTCCTTCGAGCGCGTAGTACTCGCACTGTATGGGGATGAGCACCTCATCTGCGGCGGTAAGCGCGTTGAGGGTCAAGAGATCCAGGGACGGCGGGCAATCCAGCAACACTCTGTCATAAGATGCGAGTCTCTCTAAAGCCCGCTTGAGCTTGAACTCCCGGGCCAGGCTGGAGACCAGCTCGACCTCGGCCCCCACCAGGTTGATGGTGGCCGGCGCGACGTCGAGCCCTTCGATCTCTGTCTTCACAGCCACGTCCCTCAAGGGTTTGCCCTCCAGCAGAACGTCGTACATGCATCCGCCAGGCCCCGGTAACACACCAAGGCCACTGGTGGCATTGCCCTGCGGGTCCATGTCGACGACGAGGACTCTTTCGCCCTTCCCTGCGAGATAAGCGGCCAGGTTGATGGCGGTCGTGCTCTTACCAACACCGCCTTTCTGGTTCACTATGGCTACGACAGTCCTCACCGCGGGCATCTTAGCACGTCGTGTCCGGGCTGCTCAGCGAATGCCCAGGGGTCTCTTGGCCGCAATGCCCGCCCGGCGCGGATATCGCGGCGGGGTCTCCCTGGTCTTTTCGAGGATTACCAGGTTGCGCTCCTTCTCACCGACCTCTGGGAGCAGGGGCACCCTCGTAGTCTCCGCCACCCTCGCCCCGAGCGCCTTGAGCGCCCCGTGGCCTTCTGCAAGTTCCTCCGGGTCCAACCGGCCCTTCATGGTGATCGCACAACCCCCGGTCCTCAGGAGCGGCACACAGTACTCCGCGACCACCGATAAGCTGGCTACGGCCCTGCACGTCACGACGTCGTAAGCGCCGCGATGCGCCGACGTGCCGCCGAGATCCTCAACCCTCGTATTCGCGACTTCTACGTCCCTGAGGCTGAGATCTTCGACCGCACGCCGCAGGAACGCTGCCTTCTTGCCTGTCGATTCCACGAGGGTCGTAGCAAGGTCGGGCCTCACGATCTTTATCGGGATGCCAGGAAGCCCGCCTCCGCTCCCTACGTCGGCCAGACGCCCGGCACGAAACAGCGCCTCTTGCAAGAAGCAACTCAACGAATCGAGGACGTGGTCCACCAGTATCCTGTCTACATCCCGGGTGCCGATGACGTTCGCACGGTCGTAGCAGGCAAGAAGCCCGGCGTACTCCTTCAGATGCTCGCGCCGCTCGCCGCCAAGACGCAGCCCCCAGGCTGCCGCCTGTACCTCCATCAGCCCAAGAGCATCCCCAGAGCGTTTCACGTGAAACATAAGTATGCGACAGGAGTTTGCACAGATAAACTCCTGTCGTCAGGCTCACATTCAAGCGCAGATGATGGACTATGTTTCACGTGAAACGGGGATCTATACCTAGGTGGTGGGGGAGACTTTGACCCGCCGGCTATCGCCGCTGCCTTCGCTTTGCGTGGTAACCCCTGGGTTCTCGGAGAGATACAGGTGGACGACGCGGCGTTCAGAGGAGTTCATAGGCGGCATTTCCACGGTCCGCCGTTCGCGGACGGCCCGGCGCGCCGTTCGGTGGGCCATGCCTTGGATCGCCTCGACGCGGCGTTGGCGGTAGCCTTCGGCATCGAGCACTATCCTCTTGAAGTAGGGACGCTCTCTGAAGGCGGACACGTTGACGAGATATTGGAGGGCATCGATCGTCTCGCCCTTTTGCCCTATGAACAGCGCTGTGTTATCCGGAGCAACGTCTGCGGCGATGAACCCGCCAGCATCGTAGACCTCGATACGGGCTTCGAAGCCCATGGCCTCCAGGACCGAAGAGACGAGGGTCCGGATCTCCTCCAGCAGCTCCTCGGGGGCCACGATCTGTTCCGACTCGGTTTGTTCCCCGTAGACCTCGGACAGCGTGGAGGACCCGGTGCTTTCAGCGGGTGCCGGTTCAGGCTCGTCGACCGCCACGTCCTGTGCGGCCGTGGTTTCCGGCGGTTCGTTATCTTCGTCCGGCGTATGATGTGCCGGGACTTCCACGGCGATTCTGGCGTCCCTGGCTCCGATGCCGAGGAAACCAGAGTTGCCCTCATCGAGCACCCGGTAGGAAACCTCCGCTAAGGGGAGGTTCAGTTCGAGGGCGGCTTTCTCGACGGCCTCGTCGACCGTAGAGGCATAAAACTCCACACTGTCCGTCATTTCTTCTTCTTTCTACGCTTCCTTTTCGCGACCTTCGCCGCCTGTTTAGCGATCTCCTCTTGACTGCGTTCGGGGGGTGGTCCATCGTCAGAATTCCGCGTCTGCCCGTTCTTGGATTTCGACTTTACGCCATCGGTGGCCTTCGCAACATCGGTTGACTTCTTACCAGGACCGTAGTTATAGATCACGAAGTTCTGACCGAGGGTTACCAGGTTCGAGGTGATCCAGTACACGAACAGCCCGGCCGGGAAGTTGAGGAGGAATATAGTGAAGCCGATGGGAAGCAGGCGCATCAGCCAGCGCTGCTGGGGGTCGATATTCTTCGCGGTTATCTCGGTGGCCGCCAGCATGGTTACCGCCGAGATTATGGGGAGCAGGTACGTGGGATCGGCAATCGAGAGGTTTTGGAACCACAGGATGCCGCCTTCGTGGAAGCTAGGATATTGCGCCTCGACCGTCCTGCCGCCGAGGCTGTAACCACCGAACTGGCGGATAACGTAGAAGATCCCGATAAATATCGGCATCTGGACCAGGATCGGGAGGCAACCTCCGAGAGGATTGACCCCCTGCTCCTGGTAGACCTTCGCCATCTCTTCCCTTTGGCGCTGGGGATTGTCCTTGAATTGGGCTCGGACCCTATCCATGTGCGGTTTCAGATCCTGCATGGCGCGCATGCTCTTGACCTGCTTTATAGTCAGGGGGAAGAGGAGGCTACGCACGATCACCGTCAGCAGCACGATGGCGAGCCACCAAGGCGCGCCGAGCGTCTGATGGAAGTACAGCAGCACGGCGCCGAGGACGCTCACTATGGGACTGAACAGGTTCTGGAAGAAGTCTGCTATCGCGTTGATCATGAGATACTGCTCATCTTACCGGGTCGAATCCTCCCTTCGAGAATGGGTGACAACGGAGCACCCTGAGGACGCCCATGAAGATGCCCTTCGGTACGCCGTACTTCTCTATGGCCTGCAGCGTGTAAAGAGAGCAACTCGGCGTAAATCTGCAGGATGGGGGTAGCATGGGGGAGAGGTACCTGCGGTAGAGTCGGATAAGGCCCGTGCTCGCCCTTCTCGCGGTCATGGTCAGCTACGGTCAAGCCGGCCGGCGCCCGACCGGGCCGCCGACCCTACCCAACGACTTGCCGAACTCCTCCCGCAGCTCCTCGAACGTAGCCTCAGCCGCAGCGGGTCTCGCCGACACCACGAGGTCGAGGTTCTCGGATGCCCCCGAGATGCACGAGTGGAACACCTCTCTTAGCCTCCTTCGCACGGCGTTTCTCGTTACCGCGTTGCCGACCTTGCGGGAGACGGAGAGCCCTAGCCGCGGAGTGCCACGCTCGTTTGGAAAGGCGTGAACGGAGAAGAGCCTGCCCCTGTAAGCGGTGCCCTGACGGTAGACCCGCTCGAACTCGGGCGAGTCGGTCAGACGCATTCGCTTGCTACGGGCCAACGATCAGACTGCCAGACGCTTGCGGCCCCGGCGCCTACGGTTAGCGACGACCCTGCGTCCGCCCACCGAGCTCATGCGTTTGCGGAAGCCGTGCGTCTTGGCCCTCTTACGACGATTTGGCTGATAAGTACGCTTCATCCAACTCCTCTACAGGCACTCCGAAGTATTAGATCCGCCGACGAGAGTATATCCGAAGCTTGCAACACCATCCAGCAATCTCCACGGTGAGTCCGTCCTTGCGAAGGCGAGACATCCCGGCCCCACTATCAGAAAAATGCTGCAAAACGGCGTTTACGATGCGTAGGTGCTCCGGGTCGTTCATCTCCGCACAAGGGCTAAAGTGCTCCCTTGACGGCCTTACGGTCGCTCCGCAGGCCGAATTCCTCCTTAGTTATCCACAGCCTGTGGATAAATCTGTGGATAACCATGTTAATTACCTGCAAACGCAGGTTTTACGATCCTGGGCTGTAGCGCTGTGATCGGGGGTGCGCTAAATTCCTATCTGGGGATGATGCGTGCACAGCGGACATCAGGGGAGACGGAGCAGGCGGGCGTAGGCGTTCGCATAGCAGTCTATCCCGGGGGAGGTACGCCGGAGATCACGGAGGTTTCGGCGTCCGATCCGGCTTCCGCAACGCGGAAGTTCACCAGGTTCGTGACTGAGAAGGTGAGAGACGCTGGGGGCAGAGTTCCAGAGGAGTCGATTCGGGAGGTGGTAGAGAACCTGATACACGCCGGATACCAGGGTGTAGTCATCTCCGTTCTCGACGACGGCAACGTCGTACGCGTCTCGGACAAGGGTCCTGGGGTGGAGAACAAGAGCAGGGCGATGGAGTTCGGTTTCAGCGGCGCCGCGCCGGAAGCCCTTGGTGAGATCCGGGGCGTCGGAGCCGGGCTTGGCATCGCACGCGCGGCGGCCGAGAAGTCAGGGGGGACCCTCACCATCGAGGACAACATCGGTGGAGGTACCGTGGCAACCATCTCCGTGGCCGGCGACGAGGCCGCCTCGAAGGAGGTTGCTCCGCCACCCCCGCAGAGACGGTACCCCGACGGAGTACCACGGATGAACATCTCCGAGAGGCAACAGAAGGCGCTCATCACCGTACTCGAGTGCGGCGAGGTGGGGCCCTCGACCGTGGCAGACAGGCTGGAGATAAGCGTGAGCACGGCGTACAGGGATCTCTCCGTACTCGAAGAGCACGGGCTTGTCATGGCCGATGAGTCGGGCAAGCGCCTCATCTCTCCCTTGGGCAGGGATCTGGTCGGGGCCATAATCAATTCCTGGGTCAAGTAAGCGTGGCGGGTAAGGCAGAGCAGGTATGGACGGAGGTCCTGGATCGGGCCTCCGAGCATATAGACGTCTCGTCTTTACGGGTCTGGTTCGAGGGCATACGTCCCGTGGCCCTCTACGACGATCAGCTGGAGATATCGGTTCCCAACACGTTCGCCAA
Source organism: Rubrobacter sp. (assembly GCA_035563475.1). Lineage (GTDB taxonomy): Bacteria > Actinomycetota > Rubrobacteria > Rubrobacterales > Rubrobacteraceae > Rubrobacter_D. Next base: position 10,779 of record DATMVF010000269.1, on the reverse strand, counting down.
GGAGTACATCGAGAGCCGCTTCAGGCCGCTGCTGGAGGAGGTACTCGACGACGTGGTGGGCCAGGAGACCTCCCTCGTGGTCAGCGTCGGTGGACCAGGCGTCCATACCGGGAACGGTACGGCCGCCGAGGGGGCCGAGTCCGTACTCAACGTACGTACGCCGAGATCCTTCCGGGCCAAATACACCTTCGACACGTTCGTCATAGGCGCCGGCAACAGGTTCGCCCACGCGGCTACGCTCGCCGTCGCGGAGACCCCCGGCCTCGTCTACAACCCACTCTTTATCTACGGCGGCGTCGGCCTGGGAAAGACCCATCTCTTGCGCGCCGTGGGACACTACGTAGAGGACCAGGACCCTAGCATGAGGATCCGGTACGTTACCTGCGAGCAGTTCACGAACGACTTTATAAACTCCATGAGGGACAACGCGCCCCTCGAGTTCCAGAAGCGCTACCGCGAGAACGACGTTCTCCTGGTCGACGACATCCAGTTTCTGGAGAACAAGGTCGAGACCCAGGAAGCCTTCTTCCACACCTTCAACGCGCTCTACGAAGAGAACAAGCAAATAGTCATAGCCTCGGACAGACACCCCAGGTACATCCAGACGCTCGAGAACCGTCTGGTGAGCCGCTTCGAGTGGGGCCTCGTGACGGACATCCAGCCGCCAGACCTGGAGACCAGGATCGCCATCCTGCGCAAGAAAGCCCTTATGGATCACCTCGAGGTCGACGACGATGTGCTCACCTTTATCGCCTCGAAGGTCTCCACGAACATCAGGGAGCTCGAAGGAGCCCTCGTACGTATCCTGGCCTACGCCTCGCTCTACGGCCGGCAGGTCAGCGCCGACCTCGCGGAAGAAGTCCTGAGGGACATCCTACCCGACCAGGCCTACCGTGAGATCCCCATAGAACTCATCCAGCACGAGGTCTGCCGCTACTTCGGTGTCGCCAAGGCAGACCTCGTCGGCCAGAGCCGCTCTAAAGGTTTCGCCTACCCCAGGCAGGTCGCCATGTACCTCTCCCGGGAGCTCACAGACGAGTCACTCCCCAAGATAGGGAAGGCCTTCGGAGGGCGCGACCACTCTACCGTTATGCACGCCACAGCCAAGATCGCCAACCTCATCAACAGCGACCGGGACGTCTTCTCCCAGATACATGAGATCACCCACCAGATCAAGAGCAAAAGATGACCCTGACCCCCCTCCCCCAGGGACAGGAGATTGTAACACGAAATATGCATAGAACGCGTATTCTATCCACAAGCCATCCACAGGGCGCCGCCGGCCTGTGGATAAGTCGCCAGAAACCTTCCACAGGATGGTTCACTTATCCACAGAAATTGTGGATAACTCTTCCAAACTGTGGATAAAAACGGCGGTGAAAGAGGAATTTAGGCAGATTGTAACGTTTGATCGTAAGGATACCTGTGGATAAACCTGTGGATAAGAGGGGTATAATCTGTGGATAAACCTGTGGATAGAATTGTGGAAAACTCTGGCCTGTGGATAACTCGGCACTTATCCACAATCCGTCCACAGGAAATCGCGAGTTATCCACATTTTTGCCCACAGGCCCGAGGACGACTATTCGGCATAGGTAAAGCGATTTTTTCGAGTTATACACATATCCACAGGCCTTATTATTATTATTGTTCTAATAGATATATGGTTAGGTAATAATAATAAGGTGAGAAGGGAGGCTGCATGAGGGCAGTTTGTAGCACGGAAACGTTTGGCAAAAAGTTGGCTCTGGTCTCGCGCGGGGTCTCTGCGAGGTCGACCATCCAGTTGCTTGGGGGGATACTTCTCGAGGGTAGGGGAGAGGTGCTGGGGCTATCGGCGACGGACATGGAGATCTCGATCCAGACGTCGTCTGTGGCCGAGGTCGAAGGAGAAGGGCGGGTGGTGATCCCGGCCCGCATCTTCAACGACATCGTAAGGTCGCTGCCCGGCGGGAGCTTCTCGCTGGAGCACGACGACTCCGAGGGGACGGTCAGGCTCGTTGCCGGGGAGAACGAGTACCGCATTCGGGCCTACGCGGCCGACGACTATCCGCGGCTTCCCGCCTTCCCGGAGGAGGGTACCTTCAGGATGTCCGGGTCGTCGCTCGTGGAGACCGTGGAGAAAGTGTCGCGGTCGTACTCGCGGGACGAGACCAGGCCTGTGCTCACCGGGATCCTGATCAGCTTCGAGGACTCGCGCGTAAGGATGGTCACGACCGACTCCTACCGCCTGAGCATCAAGGAGACGGAGCTCGCGACCACCTCGTTCGAAGGTTCCAGGGAGGCGATCATACCGGCGCGGGCGATGCAGGAGGTCTCCAGGATCTTCTCCGGCTCCGATGAGGAAGACGTCGAGGTGGCGCTCTCCGAGAACCAGGCGTTGTTCAGGATCGGCGACGTCGTTTTGGGCACCCGGCTCATAGACGGCAACTTCCCCGAGTACAGGCGACTCTTGCCCGGCGGGTTCGAGCGTGAGATCTCCGTCTCCAGGGAGGAGCTGGTCGGCACCCTGAGGAGGGTCAACCTCTTCGCCGCCCGCCAGACGCCGCCGGTGCCCGTTAGCCTCTCCTTCTCGGAAGGTTCCGTAGAGGTGATCGTGCGCAACGGCGAGGTCGGAGACGCGCACGAGAGGCTCTCCGCCTCCAGCGAGGACGAGTTTTTGATCTCCTTCAACCCGGGCTACCTGCTGGACGGCGTCTCCGCGATAGATTCGGAGAACGTGGTCTTCAAGCTCAACGAACCGCTCAAGCCAGGGCTCATCGTGCCCGAGGAGAACGGTGATGAGCCCGACTTCCTGTATTTGATCATGCCGATGCGCGACCCGTCCCGCAGCTGACCGTTGCGACTCCCACCGGGCACTACGCTGGGCCGGGCGCTGAAGGCTGCCGGTCTCGTCGGGACGGGCGGTGAGGCGAAGATCCTGATCCAGGCCGGAGAGGTCAGCGTGAACGGTGAGGTCGAGACGCGCCGCGGTCGCACCCTCCAGGAGGGTGACGTAATCGAGGTGGGGGACGAGCGGTTGGAGATCGGTTGAGCGCCTATCTGCGGGCCTTGCGCCTGGTCAACTTCCGCAACTACGTCGACGCCACGGCCCTGCTCGCCCCCGGGCTGAACGTGGTCGTGGGTGATAACGCCCAGGGAAAGACGAACCTGCTGGAGGCCGTGGCCTTCAACGTCACGGGCTCCTCGCCCCGCACCCCGAAGGAGAACGAGGTCGTCCGCTGGGGCGCTGAATTCGCCCGCACCGAGGCCAGAGTCGCGCTCGACGGCTCCCCTGGCGAACGTGGCGTGGCCATCGGCTATGCCCCGGGACAGAAGAAGCGCATCACCGTCGATGGGGTACCGGCCCCTTCCCTCACCAACTTCGCCGCCGGCGGTGCCGGTGCCCGCGTCGTCACGTTCTTCCCCGACGACATAAGGGTAGTGAAAGGCGCGCCCGCAGACCGCAGGGCGTTCCTGGACGCCCTGCTCTCCTCTCTACGTCCCGCATACGCGCGCGCCGCCCTCGAATACGCCAAGGCAGTCCAGCAGCGCAACCAACTCCTGAGACGCATCAGGGACGGGTTCTCTTCCGAGAGGACGCTCGCGACGTGGGACAAGAAGGTCGTCGAACTCGGAAAGACCGTCCTCGCCGGCCGCGAGGCGGCTCTGCCCGTCCTCGAAGAACATTTCACAGACGCTCTAAGGGCCCTGTACGGCCCCGAGAAGGCCGCGATACGCTACAGCCATAGCTCGACCCTCGAAGAGTATTCCGAGGCGCTCAGAGAGGCGCACAGCGCCGACGTCGAACGGGGGACCACTTCTGTCGGGCCCCACAGGGACGACTTCGAGGTCTCGCTCGGTGGGGTGAACCTGACCACTTTCGGGTCCCAGGGGCAGCAGAGGATCGCGACGCTGGCGCTGAAGTTCGCCTCGAGGGACTACGTGCGAGGGGAGGTGGGGGAGGACCCGATCCTGCTCTTCGACGACGTGATGAGCGAGCTCGACGAGCGGCGCAGAGAGTATCTGGCCGGGTATTTTCTGGAGAGCACGCAGGCCTTGATCTCGACGACCAACCTCGAATATTTCGACGAGGAAATCTTGCGTAGAGCCCGTATCATACGCATATCTGGTGGTTCCATCCTGGAGACCGCAACGGATGGTGCCAGCAGGTAGCGCTACCCTGCGGAATTGGCTTAGATAAGCCGCAAATGGGCCGAGATCGTGTTTGGAAACGGCAACGAATGTGTTACAATCATCGGGTGCAGAGTTACGATGAAAAGAACGACTCCGGCGCCTTCGCCGGACTGACCAAAAGGAGGGTCCGGTTCTTTGGCGGCTAAGTCCATGACCAAGAATGCCAAGAGCGCTTACGATGCAAGTTCGATCCAGGTCCTCGAAGGCCTCGAAGCCGTCAAGAGGCGTCCTGGTATGTACATCGGATCGACGGGGCCGAGGGGTCTTCACCACCTCGTCCGGGAGATCATCGACAATTCCATAGACGAGGCGCTGGCCGGACACTGTACGGAGGTACTCGTCACCATCCACCCCGACAACTCCGTCACGGTCGCCGACGACGGGCGCGGTATGCCGGTAGGCAAAATGGCGAAGTACGGCAAGCCGGCCGCCGAGATCATCATGACGACCTTGCACGCCGGCGGGAAGTTCGGTGGAGAAGGTTACAAGGTCTCCGGCGGGTTGCACGGCGTCGGCGCCTCGGTGGTGAACGCGCTCTCCGAATGGCTCGAGTTGGAGATCAAGGTCGACGGGCACGTGTGGAGCCAGCGCTACGAGCGCGGGTTCCCGAAAGGCGACCTCAAAAAGGGCCGTAAGCTCAAGAAGGGCGAGGGGACGGGGACGACCACGAGCTTCAAGCCCGACCCCGAGGTGTTTACCGAGACCCAAGACTTCTCCTTCGATACCCTGAGCCGCTGGTTTCGGGAGTGGGCTTTCCTTAACAAGGGACTCAAGATCCGGCTCATAGACGAGCGGGAAGAAGACAGGGATGTCACGTACCAGTATGAGGGCGGCATAAGGGACTTCGTGGAGCACATCAACGAGGCGAAGGACCCCGTCCACAAGACCATCTTCTACCTCGAGCGCGAGGAGGAGGTGGGGGACGTGGAGGTCGCCATGCAGTGGAACAGCGGCTTCCAGGACTCCGTCTTCACGTTCGCCAACAACATCAACACCCACGAAGGCGGGGCGCACCTCTCAGGGTTCAGGTCGGCGCTATCGCGGACGATCAACGCCTACGCCAGGCAGAAGGGTCTCCTCAAGGAGAAAGAGGAGAGCCTTACCGGCGACGACATCAGGGAAGGGTTGGCCGCGGTCATCTCGGTGAAGTTGCGGGAGCCCCAGTTCGAGGGTCAGACCAAGACCAAGCTCGGGAACACGGAGGTCAAGGGTCTCGTGGAGAGCGTGACCAACCGTTATCTTGCAGAGTTCTTGGAGGAGCGTCCTGGTGAGGCCAAGGCGATCGTCAACAAGGCGTTGCAGGCTGCGCGGGCCCGGCTCGCGGCCAGGACGGTGAGGGAGAAGATCCGCAAGGGCTACCTGGAGAGCTCGACGCTGCCTGGCAAGCTCGCCGATTGCTCATCCAAGGACCCTGCCAGGAGCGAGCTTTACATCGTCGAGGGCAACTCGGCCGGCGGATCGGCCAAAGGCGGGCGGGACAGAAACTTCCAGGCCATACTTCCGCTCAGGGGCAAGATCCTCAACGTGGAGAAGGCCAACATCAACAAGATCCTCTCCAACGCCGAGATACAGGCCCTGATAAGCGCGATAGGCGCCGGTGTGGGGGAGAGCTTCGATCTCGAGCAGGCTCGGTACAACAAGATCGTCATTATGGCCGACGCCGACGTGGACGGAAGTCATATTCGGACGTTGGTGCTGACGTTCTTGTATCGCAACATGCGAGACCTGATCGAGGCCGGCTACGTCTACATCGCCCTCCCCCCGCTCTACAAGATCACGCACAACCGCCGCGAGCACTACGCCAAGAACGATACCGAGTTGCGGGAGACGCTGGACCGTATCAGGGCCAACGGAAACGCAAGTATCTCCCGCTTCAAGGGCCTCTCGGAGATGAACCCGCAGCAGCTCTGGGAGACGACGATGGACCCGCAGAACAGGACGATGCTCCAGGTCACGGTCGAGTCGGCGGCGGTGGCGGATGAGCTGTTCACCGCGCTGATGGGCGACAAGGTCGAGCCGCGCAAACAGTTTATAGAGGAGAACGCCAGAGAGGTGAAGAACCTGGATGCTTGATACTTTCTCGGGCAACGTACAGCCCCACTCCATAGAAGATGAGTTAAAGGACTCTTTCCTTTCCTACGCCATGAGCGTGATCGTCTCGCGCGCCTTACCTGATGCGCGCGACGGCCTGAAGCCCGTACACCGGCGGGTTCTCTACGCGATGCAGGATCTCGGGTTGCAGCCCAACAGGCCATACCGCAAGAGCGCGACGGTCGTCGGAGACGTCATGGGTAAGTACCATCCGCATGGGGACCAGGCCATCTACGACGCGCTGGCGCGCATGGCACAGGACTTCGCGCTGAGGTACCCGCTCGTGGACGGCCAGGGGAACTTCGGGAGCGTGGACGGCGATCCGCCGGGGGCGATGAGGTACACAGAGGCCCGCCTCACACGCATGGCGACCGAGATGCTGAGGGACATAAATGCCGACACGGTGGACTTCGTTCCGAACTTCGACGAGAGCCTGAAACAGCCCGAGGTCTTGCCGGCGCGGTTCCCGAACCTGCTCGTCAACGGATCCGACGGCATCGCAGTCGGTATGGCCACCAAGATTCCACCCCACAACCTCGGCGAGGTCGTCGACGCGACGATAGCCCTGATAGACGACCCGGAGCTGGACGACGAGGGGATCGCAGAGCACATCAAGGGGCCCGATTTCCCGACGGGTGGTGTTATCGTCGGGTTGCGCGGCATCCGCGACGCAATCGCGACGGGACGAGGCTCCGTGCGGGTGCAGGCCAAGGCCCACACCGAGCAGATAAAGGGCAACAGGACCCAGATCGTGGTCTCTGAGATCCCCTACCAGGTCAACAAGAGCTATCTGCTCCAGAAGATCGCCGAGCTGGTCAAGGATCGCAAGCTGCAGGACATCTCCGATTTGCGCGACGAGTCGGACCGCAACGGCATGCGAATAGTGATAGAGCTCAAGCGCGAGGCCGTGCCCAAGGTCGTCCTCAACAACCTCTACAAGCACACCCAGATGCAGCAGAGCTTCGGGGTGAACCTGGTGGCGCTCGTCGACGGCGTGCCGAGGACGCTCTCCTACAGGCAGGCCCTGAAGCACTACATCGTCCACCAGTTCGAGGTGGTAACGCGCAGGACGCGCTACGAGCTCGGGCGGGCGAAGGCAAGGGCGCACATCCTCGAAGGACTGCTGATCGCGCTCGGAGACCTCGACGAGGTCGTGGCGACCATCCGCCGCTCGCGCAGCGTGGAGACGGCGCGCAAGAACCTGATGAAGGGGTTCGGGCTCTCCGAGCGCCAGGCGCAGGCGATCCTCGACCTCAGGCTGCAGAGGCTAACTGCCATGGAGCGTCAGAAGGTCCAGCAGGAGCACAGGGACCTGCGCGAGAAGATCGAGTACCTCGAAGGCATCCTGGCCGATGAGTCCAAGGTCTACGGGATCGTCAAGGAGGAGCTCGGCGAGGTCAAGGCGGCCTACGCGGACGATCGCAGGACCGCGATCACGGCCGAGGAGGGCGTCGACTTCGAGATAGAGGACCTAATAGCCGAGGAGGAGATGGTGATCTCCATCTCCAACGGCGGTTACCTGAAGAGCGTCCCCGTCAACTCCTTCCGCAAGCAGGGCCGCGGCGGGGTCGGCGTCGCCGGGATGGAGCTCAAAGAGGGTGACTACATCGACCACCTCTTTATAACGACGACGCACCACTACATGCTCTTCTTCACCAACAAGGGCAAAGTCTACAGGCTCAAGGTCCACCAGCTCCCGCGAATGGGCCGGGCTGCGAAGGGACGCCACATCGCCAACATGCTCCCCCTCGCGCAGGGCGAGCACATCGCCTCCGTCCTGGCGACCAAGGAATTCGAGGAGGCCGAGTACCTGCTCTTCGCGACCAAGAGGGGCATCGTCAAGAAGACCAGGTTCCAGGAGTACAACACGCCCTTGAAGAACGACGGGATCATCGCGATCAACCTCGCCGGCGACGACGAGTTGATCTCCGTCCGCTACGCCTCGGAGGGCGATGAGGTCGTTATCGTGAGCCGCAACGGGAAGGGCATCCGCTTCCTGCAGACCGACGCCCGACCGATGGGACGCGCTACGGCCGGGGTGAAGGGCATCACGCTCGGCAAAGACGACGTCGTGCTCTCTATGGACGTGATCTCCGACGATGCGGCGGACCTGTTCATACTCACCGAGCGCGGTTTCGGCAAGCGCACGGCCCTCTCGCAGTACAGGGCCCAGGGACGCGGCGGCCAGGGAGTCATCGCCATGAAGACCGACGGAGAACGCGGCAAACTCGCCGGCGTGCGGGTCGTCCGCCCCGGACTACACGAGCTCATGATCGTCTCCAACTTCGGGACGACCATACGCATGGATGCCGACTCTGTCTCGCGACAGGGCCGCGCGGCGCAGGGTGTCAGGGTGATGAACCTGAGGAGCGGCGACTCGGTGAGCGCCATAGCCAAAGTCATCTCCTCCCGATCCGCCGACGCCGACGGCGCCACGGACGAGCTGACGCTGGATGAGCTCTCCGGGGAGGACCAGACGGGCACCTCTACCGCGGGTCTTCCCGAAGCCGACGGGAACGGGACGGTGCCGGGTGCATAGCGAGTGCGAAGGCGTGGTCGAGTGCACGGCCCTCGTGCTCGCCGAGAGTTGTACTGAGTACGAAGGTAGGCTGACGCTCTTCGGGGTGCTCGATGAGATCCGCCCCAACGGCGCCGGTGGGACATCGTTCGTCGTCTACTTCAAGTTCGAGGGCTGCGAACACGTCTCGGACAGGGAGCGCCGGGCCCGCGTCCTCGTCACCGACGAGGACGGAGAGGTCCTTATGGAGTCGGCGGAGTACTCCGTCTACCTCGACGGAACGGAAGACCCCGTCACGAAAGTCGCAGCCTTCGACTTACCAGAAGGCTTCGAAGTGGGGGAACGACTACTCTGGATCGAAGCCGTTCTCGACGAGGAGACCCTCGCCCAGACCGCGGTGAGGATCCACGACCGCTACAGTGTATAAGAGACCAACAGAGGCCCGGGGATCCGGGCCTCTCCTCTACGTTAGGAACCCAATTCATGCCTGAAGATCTGGCAGTATTTATCGACTGGGAGAACATCTACATCTCTACGGTCACGGAGTACAAATCAAAGCCGAACGTCTCGGCCATACTGGAGAAGGCCCGTGAGTACGGACGCATCGTCGCGGCCTCGGCTTACGCCGACTGGACCGACGGAGACTTCCGACAGGCCCCGCCGACCCTCTATTCCAACGGCATCTCGCCGCGCTACATTTCGGCCCGCTACTTCCCCGGAGGCAAGTCTCAGAAGCGTCGCACCAACTCCATAGACGTGATGCTCGCGGTCGAGTGCTCGGCCTTCTTGCACGACCACCCGCAGGTGGACACCTACGTCCTCGTCACCGGCGATGGGGACTTCATCCCGCTCGTCAGCCTGCTCAGGAGCAAGGGGAAGAACGTGGTGGTAATCGGGGTCTCCGAGGCGACTTCGTACCACCTGATCGAATCCGCAGACCACTTCGTCTCCTACGCCTCCCTGCTCGAAGAAGACCGCGCCGCCCGCGCCCAGGACAGGGAACCCAAAAAGGAGGCCGCGGACCCCTACAAGGAGCTGGTCAGGGCCGTCCAAGCGCTGAAGAAGGGCGGAAAGACACGGGTCCTCGGGCAGGTGAAGCAGCAGATGATCGTGCAGCTCGGCTCTTTCGACGAGCGGAACGCGGGCTTCAAGAAGTTCAAGGACTTCGTGGTCGAGGCAGAGCGCCGAGGCCTGGTAAACACCGTTGACCAGGACCTCGAGCTCCAGGTCTACCTGCCCGACGAGCAGGTTCCCGACCTGCAGGAGACCGACCTCGCAGCCGTAGAGCCCACATCACAGAGCCAACCCGCAAACCGGAACAGGGGCAACGGCAGGCCCGCGCGTGAAGAGCGCCAGCAAGTAGAGCCAGAACCAGGCTTCGATCTCCTCGAAGACCTCACGCCCTACGAGCTCAAGACGGTCTGCACGAGCGTCGCCTCCCTCGAACAGCCCGCCACCTTGGTGGAGATCTTCTCCAGCATCCGAGATCTCGATGAGCGCGGCGAACTGGAGCTCTCGCGGGAAGAGATCGGGGACGTCATAACCGCCATGCTCGACGCGGATTACCTGGGCAAGGTGCGCCAGAAGCCCTACAAACAGGCGAAGGCCGACATGACCTTCTACGCCCTGAACGCGGAAAAGCAAGAGGTCAAGAGCGCCCTTCAGCATTTCAGCTAGTCAGCACGCTTCGGCCTGCGGACTAGCTTGTCAGCAGGTCAGCTTCTCCCTTTCCGGCCTCGCCCTGCCGCGCATGACGAACCGCTGCCAACGGCAGTCAGGTACGGCGCTCATGGCAAGGTTACGAAGCGCTTCGCTGACATGCTGACAAGCGAAGGCTAAAAGCCTGAGCGTGCTGACAGCGGATTGCGATGACGGTGCACCGGGTATCGTGGATGCATGAGTGCATATTCGCTAGATCTCAGGCAGAAGATCGTGGAGTCGGTCAAGAAGGGTGTCCCCAAGGCCGAGACCGCCCGCCGTTTCGGTGTCGACCG
>DATMVF010000268.1:0-4016 GCA_035563475.1 Rubrobacter sp. | reverse complement strand
CCAGGGGTTCGAGGCCATGCGCCTCGGCGTACTCCCTGGAAACTACCAGCACCGCCGCGGCCCCGTCGTTCAGGGAGCTGGAGTTGCCGGGCGTGACGCTACCGTCGCCCTTGAAGGCTGGCTTGAGCTTGCCCAGCTTCTCCACTGAGGTGTCGCGCCTGGGGCCCTCGTCGGCCTCGACGACCGTTTCTCCTTTTCGTGTCTTCACCGTCACGGGCACGATCTCTTCGCGAAAGCGCTTTTCGTCCATCGCGGCGACCGCCTTCTCATGGCTCCTTAGGGCGAAGCGGTCCTGTGCCACCCTGGAGACGTCATAGGCGATAGCCACCTCGTCGGGCTCGTCCTCGTCGGGCGTGAGCAGGAACCTCTCTTGGGCGAGGTTCTCGGCGGTCATCCCGAGGGAGTCGGTGTGGCCCAGCTCCTCCATCTTCGGGTTGACGAAGCGCCATCCCAGGGTGGTGTCGTACATCGTGGCCTTGCCGGTCGGGAAGGCGCGTTCCGGCTTCGGGACCGCCCAGGGGGCACGGCTCATCGACTCCACACCGCCTCCCACGTAGACGTCGGCCTCGCCCAGCATCACGGCGCGCGCGGCCTGGGCGACGGCGTCCAGCCCGGAGCCGCACAGCCTGTTGACAGTGACCCCCGCGACCTCCTCGGGAAAGCCGGCCAGGAGCAGGCTCATCCTGGCGACGTTGCGGTTATCCTCGCCGGCCTGGTTGGCGCATCCGAAGTAGACGTCCTCGACCAATTCTGCAGGCACGCCGGTACGATCAGCCAGGGCTTCGAGGACGACCGCGCCCAGGTCGTCGGGACGAACGGCGCTTAAAGAGCCACCGTGACGACCGATAGGCGTACGGACCGCGCCCACGATCCAAGCTTCAGTGGTGCCACCGTAGCTCATATATCTCCCCTCATCTTGGGTTTCCGTTTTCTGGCACCGCTCCCGGATACAAATCTGACCAAAATCGAGTCGTTGGGGGATCCTCCATGGTCCTCCTCAGGCCTTCTTCCGTGACGCCTCCGTCCTCGCCTTGAGGTCGCGCAGGATCTCGAGCTCCCTCTCCGTCGGAGGATCGGTCGTCTCCACCTTTGCGGCCACCTCGAGCTCCCAACCCGTCGCCTCCTTCGCCTCCTCCACGGTGGTGCCGGGGTGCAGGGCGGTCATCGTGAGCTCCTTGGTCACGGGATCGGGCCTCAAGATGCCCAGGTCGGTGATAACCATGCTCGGACCTGCGCCGCCGTATCCGAGCTCCCCGCGGGAGTCGCCGCCGTGGCGGTGCCCGACCGAGGTGACGAAGGCGAGATCCTCGACGAAAGAGCGGGGCTTCTGCCTCAGGACGATGACCACCTCCCTCGCCGAAGCCGCGATCTCGGGAGCTCCGCCCGCGCCAGGGAGGCGCACCTTGGGGCTCTCGTAAGTCCCTATGACCGTGGTGTTGATGTTCCCGTAGCGGTCCATCTGGGCGGCCCCGAGGAAGCCGACGTCAACGCGCCCGGCCTGCAGCCAGTAGTTGAAGATCTCGGACACCGAGACGACCGAGTCGGCGTGCTCGGCAAGCACCCCGTCCCCTATGGAGAGCGGGAGGACCTCGGGCTTGGCGCCTATGGTCCCAGATTCGTAGATCAGGAGACAATTGGGGGCGTGGGTCGCCCGCGCCAGGTTCGTCGCCTCGCTCGGCAAGCCTATGCCCACAAAGCACACCGCGCCGTCCTCGAGCTCGCGCGAGGCGGCCACGGTCATCATCTCGTCTGTGGTGTACTCCAGCGCCCCATTGTCCGTCACCTGAGCGTCTCCTCGCTCTCGATGAACTTCGTGTATTCGGCGAAGTCTCGCGTGCCGAGCACGTGGCGTTCCATCCACTCCCCAAACCGTTTCCGATCGCGGCTTATCCCGTCCCAAGCCTCGTAGAAGGCGTTGTCGCGGTCGTAGTAACCGTCGGCGTAGGACGGGCGCGAACCGCCTGGCTCGACCGCTATTGCGTCGACGGCCACGGCCGGAAGCACGATCTGGAACGGCCTGGGCTCGAACTTCTCGACTACCTCCTCGACGGTGACGATCACGCGCTTCGCCGAAAGCGCCGCCTCCTTCTGGATGCCACTTATGCCCCAGATGGCCACGTTGCCGCGTCTGTCGGCCTGCTGGGCGTGGATCATCGCGACGTCGGGGTTCAGCGCCGGTACGGCCACAAGCTCCTCGCCCGTGAAGGGGCACTTGATGGGGACGATGGTCGACGTAACCTTGGGAAGGTCGGTGCCGACGTAGCCCCTCAAGACGGCGAAAGGGAGGTTCGAAGCCCCGGCGACGTAGCGGTTGGCCATGCCGGCGTGGGAGTGCTCCTCCAGTTCCAACGGACGCGGCCAGCCGTTCTCCACGGCGTCGCGGAAGCGGTGGAGGGAGCCCACGCCGGGATTGCCGCCCCAGGAGAAGATCAGCTTCCGGGCGCAACCCATCCCGATCATCTGGTCGTAGATAAGGTCAGGCGTCATCCGTATCAGGGTAAGATCCCTTATCTCCTGCCTGATGATCTCGTGAGCGGCCGCGGTTGGGATCAAATGCGTGAAGCCCTCTAGAGCGACAGAGTCGCCGTCGCTCATCAACCCGGTAACCGCCTCCCGCAACTCTACCAATTCAGCCATGCCGATCCCTTACCCGCATCCTCGCCGCATCCTCCTTCCGTCAACCCGCAAGCGGGGGATCGAAGTGCCTGGACATCGACTCTCCCCACTATCCGATCGCCCGTCGACGCTTGGCGCCCTTCTGTGTTGCTCCTTCCTATCACTTTCGTCATTCTGGTCGCTAGCGCGGTATATGTCCAATACCAAATGAATGCCTCGGACATACCTCGATGATATGGCGCAGGCGCATGGCGCGAAGATAAGAGATAATCTGCGGGTATGGAACACTGGCACGGTTTCGAGACGGCCCGCAACGTCGCGCAGGTATACGAGACCACGATCGCTGACACAGCGTCGGACCTTTCGGCCCATTTCGTCACGGTCCCCGCGCGTTCGCTGGGAGGCAGGTCTTACCTGTTTCAGGGGTCGGAATGGTCCCTCGAAACGTTGGGGCTGTTGCGCATCGCGGACGTGCCGTTCGGCGGCGTGGCCCGCAGCCTGGCCGCGTGCCTGGTCTCCGACGACGTCGAGGAGTTCCTGCGGAAGTTCGACCAGGGCTTTGAAGAAGAGACCAAACACTCCAGCGTGCGACTGCCCAAGCCCTTCGAGTTCGCCGAGTACCTCACGTTCGCGAGGGTCATCCCGTTCGAGCAACCTTCGCTGTCGGCCGATTCCCTGGGCAACATCCTGACGGCGCAGGGCCACGGCGAAGCGGGCTACGTGTACCACGAGGCGACGGGAACCCCGCTCCTGGCCGTCGCGATCCCGGCGGGCGTGGTGATCTGCGGTTCGGCCCCGGGGATGGTGCGAGCCCTCGAGTCGGGCCTCAGGCAACGGCTCAAAGAGTTCATCAAGAGCCGCTCCGGCGAACCCCAAGACGCGGACGAGCGCATCGGGCAAGACGGATAGCCTCTCGGGCAACGCTCGCCTGACCTGGTGGCGTTTCGTCCGGCATCGCGAGATGATCGGTGCCCTGGTCATGATACGGCCTCTCGCCCACGGTGGAACTGGGCAAGGTCTGGCGTCGCGACGACCCAGGCGCTGTTCTGCACTCGTTTGTTCGGGTGGTCAGGGACGGCGTTCAGAGTAAGAGTTCGGCCGGCGAAGATCAGGTTCGGCTAGACCCAAGCTAGGGCTGAGCGGGATTCGAGAGAGGCCCGCCGGCTGCGCCTTCTCCCCGGGTTGCCGCGTCCCTCCCTGGTCAGGCGAATGCCGACATTCCCTGGGTCACCAGCAGGTAGGTCACGTACAGCGTCGGAAGGAGGTAGAACAAGGCGACGAAGACTATCACCGGTGATCGCCAACCCTTGAGCTTGGCGTACTCCGGCAGGTACCGGCGGTTGAGCCAGTTGAGCAGCGTGGAGTAGGCGGCCATCACGAAAAAGCCTCCCGCCGCGCTG
>DATMVF010000267.1:0-20926 GCA_035563475.1 Rubrobacter sp. | reverse complement strand
GGAGATCTCAGGAGGCGCGCAAGGAAGGGCTACCTACGAGTGGATGGAGGGCGGCTTCTTCCTCATCCAGCGCGTTGATCTCCAGCAGCACGGGCAGAAGATCAAGGGCATCGAGATCATCGGACACGAGCGGGAATTCGGAGCTGAACCAAGCGAGGACATCGGGTCTCGCTTCTACGACAACATGGGCAATACTCTCGACTACGTCTACGAAATCGAGGGAGATACCCTCACGATCTGGGGTGGAGAAAGGGGATCCCCGGCGTACTACAGGGGCACCTTCAGCGAAGACGACAAAACTATTAGCGGCGCCTGGCACTACCCGGGGGGCGGCGGTTACGAGGCGACTTCGACCAGAGTCGAATAGGGGAGAACCCGATGGCCGAAGGTACAGCCAAATGCGATTCGGCGGCAGCGGTTTCATCAACAGCGGCACGCCTGTCGTTTGCCGGAGCCGCCACGTTCGTAGTCCTGCTTGCCGCGCTGCACTTCATCAAACCAGGGCCAGATCCTTTGTAGCACTTCATCAGCGAGTACGCGATCGGAGAGTACGGCTGGATAATGGTGCTCGCCTTTCTTGTACTGGCACTCGGCTATGTCTGTTTGTTCCTAGCGCTCCGCTCACATCTATAGACCATAGCCGGCCGTATCGGCCTGACATTACTCCTGGTTAGTGCCCTCGGATTGACTATCGCGGCCATCTTCATGGCAGGATTTTGCAAGCTCCAGAAACCTCTGGCAATCTATCTTGCCACTTTCGCACGGCAGAGGTTAGGGGTTCGAATCCCCTCGTCTCCACTTCGCTTTCTTGGCTGTATCCTCCCGAGTGCCTACCGGAGGCGCTTCTCGGAGGTTGCTCTGCACGTCAGCGCAAGAATGCGCAAGTTGGGGATGCGACTGGCCGTCCGAAATGTCATCATTGTTGCCTAGAACGATCGGTGGGGCTGTACCATGGACGCACTGTGAAAACGAGCGCTGGAGAGGAGAGCTTCGGGCGAGGAGCTCTTAGGCTGAGCCCTCGTGCGACGGCCTTGTTGGCCAGGTGCCTCGGCGCCGTCTCTTTGACGCTGACGGTGCTCGGCCTCTTCCTCCTGGTCGTGAGCCGCTCCCCTGTGGGGGTTCCCGTCTACGCGGGCGCCCCCGTCTTCGACTACTGGCTCGAAAACACCATTATCGCGGTAAGCTTTTCGACGGTAGGGGCCATAATCACTCCCCGACTCCCCCCTCAGAACCCCATAGGCTGGATCTTTTGCTCCATAGGCGTGATTGCAGGGATGCGCCTGTTTGTCTCCGAGTACGCCATCGTGACGTTGCTGGCGGAGCCCAGATCGGTTCCGGCCATGCTGCCGGGCGGAGAGGTTTTGGCTTGGATCTCCTCGTGGCTGTGGGTTTCGCATATTGGTCTGTTTGTGTTCCTGTCCGTGCTGTTCCCTGATGGCAGAGTTCCTTCATCGCGTTGGCGCCCCTTTGGGTGGCTTGTTGGTGCGGTGATCGTAATAGGTACGGTCTCTGTAGCGCTCTGGCCCGAGTCGGCTGCGGGATTCGATCTCGTCAACCACCCCCTCGGCATAGAGGTCGCGACAGAGACCGTAAACCCGGTGGAAACTATCCTGTACGCCCTCGGGCTCATAGCAGCGGCCTCGCTGTTGGTACGCCTGCGCCGCTCTATGGGGGTGCAGCGCCAGCAGGTAAAGTGGTTCGCCTACGCCGTGTCGGTGCTGGCTACTAGCGCCATCTTCGCCTATGTAGTCTCTGAATCGGTGGGGGTGGTGTGGCTGGGGTGGGTCAGCTCCATGCTGGTAATCGCCAGTGTCGTGGGATTGCCGATTGCGGTGGGCATAGCGATCCTTCGGTACCGACTCTACAACATTGACCTCCTCCTAAATAGAACCCTCGTCTACGGTGCGCTCACGGCCGTGCTTGCGACGGTGTACTTCGGTAGCATCGTCCTGTTCCAAATGGTCTTTCGTGCCTTCACCGGTCAGGAATCACAGCTTGCGGTGGTGATCTCGACCCTGGCGATAGCCGCGCTATTCACCCCTTTGAGGCTGCGCATCCAGTCGTTCATAGACCGTCGCTTCTACCGCAGGAAATACGATGCCAGAAAGACCCTGGAAGCCTTCTCGGCCAAGCTGCGGATAGAGACGGACCTCGACGCCCTGAGCAGTGAACTCATCGACGTGATAAGGGAAACGATGCAGCCGACCCGCGTGTCGCTGTGGTTGAAGGCTCAGGAGCGTGCCAGGGAGGCTACAAAGTTGGCGACCACGGCGATAGAGGAGCCGGAGATCGAGATAGCGCCGGACGACCCGATCCTCGCGTACCTTTCGAACGTCTCGGGGGTGGTAGAAGTCGAGAAGCTAGACCTCGACTCCCCAGCGCTCGGGGCGATGAAGTCGGCGCAGATCGAGCTGGTCGTGCCGCTGGTAAGTCAGGGCGAGCTGATCGGTCTCTTGAGCCTCGGGCCGCGCCTCTCGCAGCAGGAATACTCGGCCGACGACCGCAAGCTACTGAAGGACCTCTCCACCCAGACGGCTCCGGCCGTGCGAGTCGCCCGGCTCGTGCGTCAGCAGCAGGAAGCCGAGACCCGCTACCGGACTCTCGTAGAGCAGACCCCGGCCATCACCTACGTGCAAGAGGCCCTCGAGTCCAGCAATCCAAAGGCCGTGACATACGTCAGCCCACAGTACGAGACCATCCTCGGATTTTCCCCGGGTTCGCAAATGATCGACGAGGAACACTGGCTCAGGGCGGTGCACCCCGAAGACCGGGAGCGGGTGTTGGCCGAAGAGGCTCGCACTGACCAGACCGGTGAACACTTTAACGTAGAGTACCGCGTCGTCGCAGGGGATGGCCGGGTGGTGTGGGTGCGCGATGAGGCGACCCTGGTGTGCGATGAGGAAGGACAACCCCTGTACTGGTTGGGTATCCAGTACGATGTCACCGAGCAGAAGCGTGAGGCGAAGGAGAGGGAGCGCATCGAGCAGGAACTCAGGATCGCGCGCCTCATCCAACAAACCCTCTTGCCCAAGACATTGCCCAAGCTCTCTGCATACGACATAGCAGCCTACTACAAACCCGCGCGCGAGGTAGGAGGAGACTTCTACGATTCATTCGTGCTGGAAGATGGACGCCTGGGTCTCGTCGTTGGGGACGTGACCGACAAGGGCATACCGGCCGCGCTGGTGATGGCGACGACCCGCACTATGCTGCGTGTCTCTGCCCAACGACACTTCCCACCGGGGGAGGTCTTGAAGCGGGCTAACGACGCGCTGGTCCCTGACATCCCACCCAATATGTTTATTACCTGCTTGTATGCCATCCTCGATACGGAGAGCGGGCGTCTCGTCTATGCCAACGCGGGCCACGACCCACCCTACCTGCGGCATAATGGCAGTGACGTGGAGGAGCTCAGGGCGAGAGGGATGCCCTTGGGCCTGATGCCGGGGATGGAATACGAGGAGAAGGAGGTCACCCTACAGAGGGGCGAGAGCGTTCTCTTTTACAGCGACGGGTTGGTCGAGGCGCACGACCCTAAAGGCGAGATGTTCGGTTTCCCCAGGCTGCAGGGCTTGGTAGGGGCTCACCACTCGGGCGAATCTTCGCTGATCGACTTCCTTCTCTCCGAGCTCACCGATTTTACCGGTGAGAATTGGGAACAGGAGGACGATATCACCTTGGTGACCCTGGAGAGATCAGATTAGCGTGCCAAGGCTAAACTTCTACCTGATCCCCGAGGTCCCCTAAGGACGCCTGGTTTCCGTGCTTCCCGGTTCGCCGGACCGCTCGGAAGGTGGCGCTTCCTGAATCGCCGCGTAGAAGACCTCGTACCTCTCTACGCTGCTTATCGTCCCGCCGCTGGATTCGGCGCTGAAGATGCGCAACCATTGAGAGGCCTCCTCGGTAGCGTCCATCGCTTGCTCGCTCTCCCACAGGGTCAACGCAAGCACCTTACCGCTCTGACGATCGGCGAGGACCAGGCCCCCGCTGTAACCGTCTTGCATCTCGAGCGCCGGTAGGATGTGTTCTACGCCCTCGTGGTGCATCTCGTCCAACTGCTCCGGGCGACCTTCGTATGTGCTTACCCGCGCGAACATCTCACCATCTCCCTTCTCTCCCGGCGCTCGTGGAAGGACGCCGCCCCCTCATGGGGACATGAGGGGGACTCACTCCCCGTGTATAGTAGCAAATACAGCATACGAGCAGAGTAAGGTGCATCCTCCGATTGATGATCTTCGAACTATTTTCGGTTGGGCACGATCTTCTGATAGCATGTCGGGCCGGTTGGTATCATGCTCGGCCTACTCCTGCGCCGGTGTCTTTCCCACCTCTTTCGCCTTCGTCCAAGCCCGTGGCAACGCTACTGCCTGCTCTGCGGGAGACCTCATCCCGTTCATGACCTCCCGGAAACCGGTGTACATCACCTCGTTGAAGTTCTGCGGCGTCAGGACATCTATGTTGTAGCCGAAAGCCTTTGCTCGAGGATATTCGGAAAGATCATCGAGCACTTGCTTGAACAGCTCGGGAACGTCGAGCCCTTCGGTGTCAACGGGGTGGGCGGGAATCGTGTTGAGCAATTCGATGGTCAGGCGGGCGGTGTCGTCCTGGAGCAAGTAATCGATGAAAGTGAAAGCCTCTTGGGGGTTACCGGCGCCATTGGCCACGAACCAACCCGTCCCCACTCCGGCCGGAGGCGAGATGCCGGAGCCTTCTATGGACGGGAAAGGGAAGAATCCAACTTCAAACTCCTGGACGGCATGGACGATCTCCGACACGAGCCAGGTGCCGGTGGGGTTCATGGCGGCCTCACCGGAATAGAACAGGGCGTTGGCGCCGTCGTAGGTGAGGGCGTTTGGACTCTTCGGGTAATAACCGCTCTCCACGAAATCCCTGAACATCAGCTCGATGGCCTCCACCACCTGGGGGATGTCCCACCTACCGTCTCCGTAGAGTATGCTATCCAACCCCTCTCGGCCCAGCACGTTGCTGGTAGCGATGCTGAACATGTGACTCGCGGGATACCGTTCCCGATTTCCGAAGGCTAGCGGGATCTTTCGCCGTCCCATGAGCTCACCAGAGATCTCTCTCAGCTCTTCCACTGTCCGTGGCACTTCGGGCATGAGGTCCTTGTTATAGTAGACGATTATCTCTTCGACCTGGTCGGGAACGCCGTAGACGGTACCCTCGTAGGTGGCCTGCTGCTTGGCCCAGTCGTAGATGTCCCAGCCGTACTTTGTGTAGGCGTTCTCCAGGGAACGCAGTAGTCCCGCGTCGGCCAGCACACCGCCGAAGCCAGGACCAGTGTCGTAGGCGAAGACGTCTGGAGGCTCCTTGGATCTCAGCCTGCTCTCTATCTCCCTGCGGACCTCATCCGGCTGTAGCGTCTCCCGCTGCAATTCGATGTTCGGGTGTTGCTTCTCGAAACCGTCAACTTGTAATTGGGTTGCCGCTCTTTCAAGGGCAGCCGTCTCCCTGGTGCCGGTCAAGAACCTGACAACCTTACCGTGACTGCTGTTGCAGCCTGCGGCGCCCAGAAGCATCGCACCGATGAGCCCAGCGCCCCCGCGTCTCAGAAATTCTCTGCGACTCACCGCCGTTATCAATTTCGCCGTCCGCCCTTCCTTTACCTGCTACCCTGGCTCTCGCCAGGCCTTATCTCGTTTGGTAGGTACGTATCCCACGAGTCCCGCCCATTTCGTTGCAATCTTACATGCTGACTGGCGGTCATCGATGAACCAACGATAAGGAGCAGGTGCGTTCAGAGCATCTTCCACAGAGATTCGACGGTTGCCAGGACAAACATCGGGGAACGATGGGGACCCTGAGATGCGAGAAGCAGGCCTGGAGCTTCACGGACGAGGTCGAGCAGATCGGAGGCGAGCTCTGCGGCGACTTCCGACTCTAACCCGCCCCCTATACGGCTTTCCCGAGCGAAGAGACGAACACGCGGCGAAGGAGGTGCTGCTCGAGGCTCTCTCTAAAGTAGAGAGCGAAATGAAGAAGGCCCTCCAGCAGGGAGCGGGTATCATGGAGGCATACAGAGAGTACGGGGTGCTATGGCCGAAAGGTGAAGATGTTCAATGTATGTGCGGACACGCCCCACGGCGCGTACGCCGAGCGCGGGGCAAAGCAGGTGTTGGTTTGCAACCTTAGGATGAGCTGCAGGCTTTCAGGAGCAGAGATCGAGGCAATGGAGGGAACGAATGCGGCTAGGAGAGCACAGCTGGAACGAGATCGAGGGGCTAACGGAGCGCGTGGCGGTGCTGCCGCTGGGTTCCTTCGAGCAGCACGGGCATCACCTGCCCCTCTTGACCGACACCATGATCTGCACGGAGATAGTCCGGCGGGCCGAGGTGGAGCTGGGGGATGAGGCGCTGTTCCTGCCGACGCTCTGGGTGGGGGCGTCGGATCACCACCGCGCCTTTCCCGGAACCGTCAGCATCCGCAACGAGACCTACGTTCGGGTGCTCACGGACGCTCTGGAGAGCCTCATCGACGCGGGTTTCCGGCGCGTCTTCCTGCTCAACGCGCACGGTGGCAACGTCACGCCAGGACGGCAGGCGATCTACGACGTGCAACTCAAACACCGCGAGGAGACGGATCTGTGGCTGGCCTTCGCGAGCTGGATGACGGTCGCGGCGGAGCGGATAGCGGCACTGGAGGAGGTAGAACAGGAGCACGTCTCACACGCCTGCGAGCAGGAGACGAGCATGATCTTGAGCCTTCGTCCGGAGTTGGTGAAGCCAGGGGCAGCACACGGGGCGAACATCCCGTTCGAGTCGGCGTTCTACTGCCCGGACTTCTCCCGCCCTAGCAGGGTGGACGTTGCGCGCACCTTCGACCAGCTCAGCGAGACGGGAGCTTTCGGCCATCCGGAGACGGGGACGGCGGAGAAAGGGGAGGCGCTGTTCGAGGCGGCGGCGGGCGAGGTGGTCTCCTTTGTGCGGGAGTTCGCTGGCTGGCCCGGAATACGACCGCACTAGGCGCAGATTCGACTTACTATCGGGTTGGAGACTACAGTTCTAGGACCCACTGGCTCATAGAAAGGTGGAAAACATGAGCGAGCTGTCGGAGATGAAGTGCACCGCCTGCCGGGGCGACGAGCCTACGCTAACCGACGCCGAAATCGCCCAGATGCACCCGCAGGTCCCCGGGTGGCAGGTAGTACAGCGAGAAGGCATCAAGCGCCTGGAGCGCGTGTTCAGGTTCCGTAACTTTGCCCAAGCACTTGCTTTTACCAACAGAGTGGGCGAGCAGGCCGAGGCGGAGGGGCACCACCCCGCACTGTTGACCGAATGGGGCAGGGTGACGGTGACCTGGTGGACCCATAAGATCGGTGGTCTGCACCAAAACGACTTCATAATGGCGGCTAGGACGGACGAGCTGTCCGAAGGACGGACCTAGCCACGTTTCCATCGCAGAGGAGCGACTGGCACTACGCGCTTGAGAACACGATCGGTGGGCGATCTGGGCAGAACGGCCGCGAGAGAGATGCTGAGCTCCCAACGCGGCATAGACTCTTTCTCGCAGAGACTCCCGATGGCGCAGCAGCAGTGGCGCTTGCCCTTCCAGGGCGGACTGGGCTACACCTTCGACGGCATGGACGCGGACCTCGTCGCATTCATCCTGCCTTCGGCGGCGGCCGTCTTCTCCCAGTTTCGTCGTTCTCCACGCGCTACCTGATCGTCAAAATAGTCAGTTCGACACGACTAGTGCGACCTGGTAGGTCATTCCCCAGACACGGTAGAATTGATACTCGGAGACTGGCGCTGGGGTGGCATCATGATCTTCCTCGTGGTAAGAAAGGCCCGCCCCAAGCGCCTCGGAGGTCCCTAACGGAAGGTGACATCTTTAGTGTCGGCCGGTATTACCCACAGAAGCTCGGATGATAAGTGACTGACGAGCGGCCACGCTCGGAATCGTCGGTATTGGGCGGTCTCTTGAGTGGTTCGACACTCAAGCGCCGTTTGCTCTCCGGTAGCATCTGGGCCGTCGCCGGGAGGTTCGGCGGATCCTTGATCAGCATCCTCACCGCCAGCCTGCTTACTTTCGTGATCTCCCCAAAGGAAGTCGGCGCGTACACTCTGGTACTCACCATAGTCTCCTTCGGCGCGCTCGTCGGGGCTTTGGGACTCCCCAAGACGGTGGTACGGTTGGTCGCCGAGAACATGGGGCTGAATCGCTCTGGGCGCACGCGGCGGGTAATCTACACCGTGCTTGGGCTCGGGGTAGCGGGAACCCTGCTCACCAGCCTCGCCTACTACCTGGTGATAGGCGACATCGTCGAGGGGCGGCTATTCGATTCTCCGCTCCTACTCGGTCTTACCGGACTGATAGCCGTGTGGATGGCGATAGCCATCGTACAAGAGATAACGGCCGAAACGTTCCGGGGCTTCCACGACCTCCGCTGGGCCACCCTTCTCGGTGGCCTGGCGACGGGCGGCAAGAGCGGCGGCCTGATCATGAAGCTCTTGCTGCTCGGCGCCCTGGCCCTGCTGGTGGTGACGGGCGCAAGCGTGGACTTGAGGACCGTCACGCTGGTCTCCATAGGAGCGGGTTCGGTGAGCGTGTTGCTGTCGTGCTGGCTGCTCTACGGCAGGGTGTCCTCCCTCGGCTCCAAAGCGACCGAGGAGGAGCCGGTGAGCGCGAGAGAGGTCCTGGACGACGCCATCCCGTTCCTGGGGATCGCCATGACCTCGTTCGTCTTGCTGACGGCTGACATCTGGATACTGGGTGCCTTTGATTCGGAGACGTCGGTCGCCGTCTACTCCAACGCCTCCAGGCTGGTCACCTTCGTGGTGATGCCGCTCTTGGTGGTCAACCTCGTGATGCCGCCCATCGTCGCGGAGATGTATGCCCAGGGCAGAATAGCCAGACTGGAGCGCACGATACGCGCCTTTAGCACTCTGGCCGGCGTGCCGGCGCTGTTGGTCTTGGTCGGGTTCATGCTGCTGGGCGGGCCGATACTGGGCTTGCTCTTCAACCAGGACATCTACTCCAGCAACACGGCCTGGTTGGTACTCTTGATCCTCAGTGCCGCCAAGCTCGTGGCCGTCTGGTCCGGCTCTTGCGGTCTCGTGCTCCAGTTCACAGGCCATCAGGGATCGATGTTGCGGGTCAGCCTGCTCACCAGCCCGCTCTTCTTCGTCTTGGCCATATTCGCCGTCACGCGCTACGGACCCGTGGGGGTGGCCGCAGCAGCAGCCATTACCACGAGCCTACAGAACGTGATAATGGTGCTGCTCGCCAAGAGAAAGACCGGGATGTGGACCCACGTGAGCTTCTCCCTCGCCCCGTTCCGGAAGGCTCTGAAGAAGGACTAACATACCCGGGACTTTGATCGGCGCTAGCCCAGAAGCTGCGTACCCGGACCATGGTCTAGAGGATGGCGTCCGAAACCTGTGGCAGCTACACCCTGCCGAGCACGGCCGGGAGTGCGGCCCCGAAGACAGCCGCGAGCTGTCGCGGTGGAAGCTCCTCGTCGATAAAGCGCAACGATTGGACGAGGGGCACGGCGTGCATGACATTGCGCAGCAGAGCCAGCGGCCGCCTGGAGTCGTTGGCGGCCAGCTGCAAGAACCCCAAGTCGAGGAGCTGCCACCACAGGGAGGATCGTTGGCTCGGCGGCAGCGGCCGGCCCTGCTTCCAGAGCCCCGCTAGCCGTCTGCTCTCCAGGGCCATGCGGACCACGCCGTAGCCGGCGCTGGGTTTGACGAGGCCGCGCTTGGTGCCAAGCAGCACGTGGCGGGGTCCGGCAGTTTGCGATGGTGCGAACCCGAGCGGTATGTGGCCATGCTCCGCGTGTGTGACGGCGAAGGTGGCCCCCGGATACCGGGAGCGCAGGTACCGCAGTAGCGGCGTCTCGTCCTTTTTCTGGATGGCCGAGTCGAACGTGGCCGACTCGAGCAGGGCTTCGTCGGGGCTAAGGGGCAGCAGGTAGGCGAAGGACCGTTCGTCGAGCGGATCGAACAGGGTTGCGGCCGCCGCGTCGAACACCGGCCGATCGACCGTAACACGGACGCCGGTGCCGCTCAGCACAGCCCTGGGCCTGCGTGGGGACGGAAAAGCGGGTTCGATGTCGGGGACGCTGTCGAATACCCAGCCGGCACGCACCGCACCAGCGTCCGTAATGACCCCGTACGTTCCATCCTCCCGGCGCTCGACCGAATGGGCCGAGGTACGCAGCCATTCGAGGGACACAGTGCTCAGTTCTTCAGCTATCTGGGCGAACACGTCGGTCGAGCGCACCAGACGCAGGGTGTACGGTGCAACGGACTCAGCCGGCATCTGCGCCACCCTGGCCATCCGCCAGCTCCCGACGGCGAACCGGTCGTAGAGGGTCGGTACGTGGCCCCAGTAACTCCAGTGGATGGTCGGCCTTTCCGACGGCGGGCACGGGTCGATAACCGCGACCCGCCCAGACAATCCCGGGCCGATCTCGCGCAAGAGCAGCATGGCCGCCAGACCGCCGCCGACAAAGATCGCCTCGTAGTCTCCAACAGCCACAGCCCACCATGATACGTTGTCCGCCGAGGAGGGGGAACAACTTCTTCGCGGGCGCGTTCCGCAAAGGACAGATAGCGAATGGCGCACTTCGAGCACGGAAGTGCTCGATCCGTGTCAGGATAGAATGTGGATGGGACCCCACAGCGGATCCTGAAACGGAAGAACGGGCGTGGCAGAGCGGGGGCATTGATCCCGGACGAGGAGGTTCATGGTGTGGTGGTCAGACCTCTTGTGGGGGTTCTGGAACGGACTTACGGCCTGGATCGTTCTAGTCGTACACGTGTTTGGCGGTTGGGAGCAGTTTCCGTTCTACAACGCCGAAAGGGGCGGTAACTGGTACGACTTCGGGTTCCTGGTCGGAGCCGGCTCCCCCCTTCTTGGCGTCGTTGGCGGGAGAGGTCGGAGGAGCTAGCCATGAAGAGAGCGCCGCATCCTAGCGGCGCTCTCTTCCACGGGACCTGCTACTGCTGTTCGCTACCGGCCGCTGTTACTTCACCCGGGAGCGTTGACCCTCTGCGCGGCCGCTGAAAAGGGTTCCGGGGTAGCCAGGGATCCCGATGGCCGGCAACACCCAGCGGTCCAGGCCCCGGTACCCGGCGACCCGCCAGGAGAGCATCAGCAAAATGGCCAGGATGAACATCAGGGGGTTGGCCCCGGCGGTTCCGGCGAAGAAGAAGCTGGCGTTCATCAGCCCGGCTCGGACAGCTTGCCAAAGCCGGCCATAAACCACAGGTAGCCCAGGTAGACCCGGACAAGCAGCCACACCGGGAACACGGGAGCGCGGGCCGGTGCTTATCTCTAGAATACATCTGGTGGTCGAGGTGGCCGTTTAGCCCTACCGAAAGAGCCGTGAGTAATGAGGTTGGAGTTGAGCAGCGAGGGACGTTACGCGCTGCGGGCCCTGGTATACCTCGCCGAAATCGGCGAGCAGGCGAGCGCCAACAGGATCTCCGCCGAAGCGAACGTCCCACGACGCCTGCTGGCCCGCATCCTGGCCAGACTCTCCCACGCAGGGCTGGTGGAGAGCGAACAGGGCCGCCGCGGAGGCTCCCGCCTCGCCCGACCACCGCAGGAGATCTCGCTCCGAAACGCCGTGGAAGCAGCCGAAGGGCCCTTCGGCGTTACCCGCTGCATCATGCAGAACCGCGCCTGCGGCAGCGGTCCTCCATGCGCCATGCACAACGCCTGGGAAGAAGGACAGCAAGCCATCCTCGGATACCTGGAAACCCAGACCCTCGACGACTTCGTCCAGGAGACCGCCTCAAGAAGACTGACCCCAGGACCCTGAAGACTGGGAACGGACGCCCGTCGCCACAGCCCTTGCACCACGCCAACCCCCCTTTATATTACCTATTGTGTAACTATTCTTGACCGGGAGGAGTTTCCGGCCGCGACCGTCTGGAGGTAGCCGATGGTATCAGGGTCTGGGCGGCGGGAGTTGCTAGTATCGAAGGGGTGGGTCCAGGCCGTTGCGCTGGTCGTTCTGTTCGGCTTTTTCGTGCTCGGTCTTCTCGCGTACCGGGCGTATTCGGGTCAGCCGCCGATCCCTGAGCGGGTAGTGGACTCTAGCGGGAGGGTGATCTTTACCGGCGAGGACGTGACGGCCGGGCAGGGTGTCTTCCTGAGGAACGGACTGATGCAGTACGGATCCGTCTTCGGGCATGGGGCCTATCTCGGGCCGGATTACACGGCCGACTACCTGCGGCGCTCCGCGCTCTCCGTGCGCGAGAGCTACGGGGGAGAGGCTTCCGACGAGGCGGCCGCGCGCACCGTCGAGGATTTCAAGGAGAACCGCTACGATCCCGAAAGTCGGACGCTCGAGTTTACCGCGGCGCAGGCGGCGGCCTTCGGGGAGTTGCGCGGATATTACGGGGACTACTTCGGAGAGCCGACCACCAGGTACGGGCTGAGGCCGGAGGCGATCGAGGATCCCGGGGATATCCGGCAACTCACGGCGTACTTCGCCTGGACGGCGTGGGCGGCTTCGACCTTGAGACCAGGACTCGACTACACGTACACCAACAACTGGCCGCCGGAGCCGCTCGTGGAGAACGAGCCCACGGGCGAGGTGGTGGTGTGGAGCGTATTGTCCTTGGTCGCGCTGCTCGGGGGCATCGGGTTGCTCTTCGCCGCCTTCGGACGGTGGAACTTCCTTGGGTGGCGGGGGCGCGAGCAGGCTACGCTCTCGTTCCGGACGCCGGGTGACGTTGCCCTGACGCCGGCGCAGCGGGCGTGCGCCTGGTTCTTCCTGGTGATGGCCGCGTTGTTCTTGATCCAGACGCTCGTCGGGGCGGCTTCGGAGCATTACCGGGCGGATCTGGCGGGATTCTTCGGAATAGACCTTGCGCAGGTTTTGCCTTACAACCTCATGCGTACCTGGCACGTGCAGTTGGCCATTTTCTGGGTTGCAACGTCGTTTCTGGCAGCAGGCATCTTCCTCGCGCCGATGATCGCCGGCAGGGAGCCGCGGGGCCAGCACTTGCTGGCTTACGGGCTGCTCGGGGCCCTTGCGGTGGTGGTGTTCGGGAGCATGATCGGGGAGTGGCTCGGCATCTTCGGGCTCATGGGCGGATGGTGGGCCTGGTTCGGCAACCAGGGGTTCGAGTACCTGGATTTGGGACGCTTCTGGCAGGTCCTGCTCTCTATCGGCCTCTTCTTCTGGGTGGCCGTGCTTTTCAGGGGCCTGCGCGGACGGCTGCGGCGGGAGCACGCGGCGAACATGCCCTGGCTGTTCTTCTTCGCCGCCCTGGCCATCCCGGCCTTCTACGCCGTCGGCCTGCTCGCCAGGCCCGAGTCTCATTTCACGACCGCGGACTTCTGGCGGTTCTGGGTCGTGCACCTGTGGGTGGAGGATTTTCTGGAACTCTTCACCACAGTCATGGTCGCCTACATCTTCGTCCTGCTCGGGGTGGTAAGGGAGAAGGTGGCCCTGACCGTCATCTTCCTGGACATATTGCTGTACTCGGCGGGCGGTGTGATCGGGACCATGCACCACCTGTATTTCTCGGGCACGCCCGCCGAGCACATGGCCCTCGGCGCGTTCTTCTCGGCGGCGGAGGTCATCCCCCTGACGTTCCTGACGGTGGAGGCGTGGAGTTTCTTGCAGCTCGGGGCCAGGCAGGAGTCGCGCTCGCGCACGCCGTTCCCGCACCGCTGGGCGGTCATGTTCCTGGTGGCGGTCGGGTTCTGGAACTTCCTGGGAGCTGGGATCTTCGGGTTCCTGATCAACCTCCCCATAATTTCTTACTACCAGATCGGCACCGCCCTGACCGCCAACCACGGCCACGCGGCCATGATGGGCGTCTACGGGATGCTCGCCGCTGGCCTGGCCCTGTTCTGTTTACGCTACCTGATCCCCGAAGACCGCTGGTCGGAGAGGGCGGCAAAGATTAGCTTCTGGTCTCTGAACATCGGGCTCGCCTGGATGTGCTTCGCTACGCTCTTCCCCCTTGGCATCCTCCAGCTCTACGAGTCCGTCAACTCCGGGTACTTCGAGGCCCGCAGCCTGGAGTACATCACCAACGACACAAACGCCCTCCTGGAATGGATGAGGCTTCCGGGCGACGTGGTGTTTATCGTCGGCGGAGTGCTGCCGCTGCTGTACCTGTGTTACCTGGGCGTGCGCCATACCGTCCCGCGAGTGACGATGGAGGAGCCGGAGGACATCCTGTTCACCGACATCGCCGAGCCCGAGACGGCCGGGCAGCGGGAGTAGATCATGGCCATACATCCGGAGGTGTTTCTCGCAGCGGGGTACGCCATCTTCCTGGTCTGCGTCTCTTTGGGCCTCGACGCTCTGGCCCGCCACTCGCACGCCCGCTCCGAGCGCTACCGCACCGCCGGGTTCACCTACCATCACCCGAGCGACGCCTGGATCTGTCCCGAGGACCAGCTCCTCCTGAGGAGCGAGGTGGATC
Source organism: Rubrobacter sp. (assembly GCA_035563475.1). Classification (GTDB taxonomy): domain Bacteria; phylum Actinomycetota; class Rubrobacteria; order Rubrobacterales; family Rubrobacteraceae; genus Rubrobacter_D. Next base: position 6,503 of record DATMVF010000267.1, on the reverse strand, counting down.
ACGGAAGGCGCCTGATACGCTACCGGGGACGGCCCCACATCTGCAACAGCTGCCCCACCAAGCCCGAGTGCACCGACTCCGACGAGGGCAGGGAGGTGGTGCACGCGATGGATCCCTGGCTGCACTCGGAGGCGGGCCGCTTCCACCGGGGCATCTCGCTCGCGGTGGTCCTGATCGCTGGCCTGATCCTTGCGGCCGAGACCCTCCGCAACCACGCACCACTCGAGCTGGCAGTGCTCGGCGTCGTATTCCTGGCGGTCGTGCTGACGGGATGGCACCTGCACGCGGTGTTCCGCAACAGCCCGGCAAACTTTCCGGTCCCGAAGGTCCCTCCGATCCCTCCCGTCCAACCTCTTCGCGCCGGCTACAGGAAAGCGAAGAGTGAAGGCGCCGATCCCAGACGAGAGGTCCCGCGCAGATGATCAATGTTGGCCAGAGAGAGTGGGCAAGACCGTTCAGGCCGTGCCGCCCCGCGCTCGCTAGGCTCCGGGGCAGATCGCCGGCCCGAAACTCCGTCGGGTCCGGAGCGACGTGGGAGGCAGCTCGTCATTTATCCAGGTCTCGACCATCGGAGCGAATGACTCGGGGTTCTCCAGCATCCAGTTGTGCCGGCGGCCCTACATTACCCTCTCCGGCCCTCGGTAGGCCGCCGACTATGTCGCGGGGCAGAGAGCCGCACGGCCTTCTTCTGCAATTCGCTCCAATGGCGTGGTCATCCTGGACCAACCGTATCGCCGCCGTCGCTCAGGGTCAGGAGCAGCGTCTCGCCGGAGCGCGAGACAGTGCCTTGCATGGCATCGGTAGGGTTGGTGTCCTCGAGCATCCGTGGGAGATCCGCTAGCGGGACGAACTCGCGCGCTGCATCCGGGGTCCTTTGGCCGGGCGCCACCGGGAAGAACCTCTCCCCCAGATCAGCCAGGTCTCCGGGACGACAAGCTCGGTCGCGCCGCGGGCCTGGAGCACCCGCCGGCGTAGCTCCCACCACCCCTCTCCGTCCCTGTGATCAGGGTAGGCGCCGAAGAGCAGGTAACGTGAGCGCAACCCACGGGCCGCTGCCATGGCGGGGTTGACGAACGCCAGGTGCCACAACGGTGTTTCGGAAGAGGCCAGATCCCCCACCGCCCCGGCGAGACTTCGCGCGTCCTCGAAGGCTGCTGCGAAGACACGATCCGTGGCCGCGCGCCGGGTCCTTAGCCTTGCTCCGACGACGACGCTGCCGGCCTTCATCGGCATGAAAGCGCGGCCCAACTCGTCGCTTCCGATCTCGCGGATCTCGCCGCCGCGCCCGACCACGGTGGCGGAGATAACGTTCTCGTAGAGCCTGCCGAACTCGAAGGAGCCGACGCCGATGCCGTCGGTGGCAAGCCAGCCGCCCACGGTGGCACGGGGGGCGCTCGTGGGGTAGACGGCGAGGCCCCTCCCCCGTCGGCGCAACTCGTTGTCCAGCTGGAGCCAGGACGCCCCCGGCTCCGCCTCTATCATTCTTCGTCATCCTTGGAAAGGTTCGTGCCGCTCATCAGGTCGAAGCGGATCTGGACGGCGTTCCTCCTCGTCCCGGAGCCGTCGTCAGGCGCGGTGCCAGCTCCGACGGGCACGATCGGCAGCGCGCATCGCGTGGCGATCTGGGAGGCCCACCGCACGTCGTCCGCATGCAGGGGGAGGATAGATGCCACAACATTGTCTTCCGACCGCTCGTGCCACCTGAATCGGTCCCCGAAGCGCCCTGAAAAAGCCTCGAAGGCCCTTACCTGGTCTGCTTCCATCTTCTTGCCACTACCGGCGAACCATGCAGCTTCCTTCATCGCGACGCCTCGAACACCAGCCACGAACCCCTCAGGCCGTCGATGCCCCTGCCACCACCGTAGTCCCCCTTGCCTGGCACCACGTTCACCAGGCAGTCCTTCTTGCCGGCGAAGTCCTCCAGCGTGGCCGTCAGGTCCTCGCGGTGCAGAACGAAGACCACACGCTCCTCCTTGGTTATCTCCTCCAGGGAAGCCCGGTCGGCCTCTCCCTCGGCCAGTGCCTCTGCCAGCAACCGCTGGCGCTCGGCGGCCTCGGCCCAAAGCTCTGCCCTGTGTGCCTGCAAATCTACCTCGCGGACCCTCTCCTTGGCGCGGTACTCCTCCACGCTGTCCTCGATTCTCTTCAGGACCCTCTCGATCACGGACCCTCGCCGTTTGGCCATCGCGCACCTCCTCGTCTTCCGGATTTCGACCACGGCGCCCTCGCGAATTCGTCGGATAGCCTGCGCCCCTTCTCCCTCGAACGCTGTCGTGGTCCATCTGCCATGAGGGGACTCTACGGTGCGAGAGGACGATGCTCCTGAGCCAGATGGCCCAAGATCTCGCACAGATTGATCATCTCGAAACGACCAAGGGGCGACAACGCCAGCGATTGGTCGGTCTTGGCTAATGGAATGGGCAGTCCTGACCAGTTAACGCGAGCCATCCGCGACTATGATGGTTTGCGACAGGGACGAGAGCGAGAGGAGCACACTATGGCGAACACCGCGGGTTCGTGGTCGTCTTGCGGGCCTGGACGCCCTACGTGCTGTCGGGGCTGGAGGGTGGCCAGGTAGTACCCGAGGAGACGAGGTCAAGGAGGAAGTGCGATGATGTTCCCGAGGAAGGTACTTCTGGCGATGGACAGCTCGGAGTTGCATACGACCGGAGGCCCGGTCCTCGTCTGCCCACCGCCACGCAGCGAGACATGAGCCCGACGGACGGGTCGGCGTCGCAATGAGCGAAGCCGTACTGGTCTTCCTCCTGGCGTCGCTGACCGCGGTGGCGACGGGCCTCGGCGCGCTGCCCTTCCTCTTCGCCCAAGAGCCGACCCGGAAGTGGCTCGGCATCTCCAACGCGGCCGCTGCAGGGCTCATGCTGGCGGCGAGCCTGGGGCTCGCCTACGAGGGCGCGTTGCGGGGAACCCTGGGAGTGGCGGTAGGGGCCGCGGTCGGGCTTGCCTTCATCGTGCTGGTACGCCGGTTCCTGAGCGCAGACGAGCACCCTGCGGTATTCGCGGGGATGGGCGGTCTCGACGCCCGAAAGGGGCTCCTGATCGTGGGCGTCATGACCGCCCACTCGTTCACCGAGGGCGTCGGCCTCGGCGTCTCCTTCGGCGGCGGGGCGGACCTGGGCCTGTTCATCACGATCGCCATCGCCGTCCACAACGTCCCCGAGGGGCTCGCCATAAGTCTCGTGCTCGTCCCGCGCGGGGTTGGCGTTGGCCTGGCGGCGTTCTGGAGCGTCTTCTCCAGCCTACCGCAGCCGCTTATGGCGCTGCCCGCCTTCCACTTCGTCGAGGTGTTCCGGCCGCTACTGCCCTACGGGCTTGGGTTCGCGGCGGGAGCGATGGCGTGGATGGTCTTCGCCGAGCTTCTGCCAGACGCTAGAAAGGAGGCTCCGGCCCGTCTCGTCGTCGCGGTCGTCGCGCTCTCCGTCCTCGCCATGCTGGCGTTCCAGGTCCTCGTGAGGTGACCGCTAACCTCTCAGGAGACCTAGCTTGCGGGCCGCGGCGACGGCTTCGAGCTGGGAATGGGCGCCCAGAGCCTGCAACAGCGCGCGAACGTGGTTGCGCACGGTGGCCTTGGAGAGGCAGAGCTCGGCGCAGATCTCCTTGACCGACCTGCCCTCGGCGAGAAGTCCCAAGACCTCCGCCTGCCTCGGCGTGAGCTCCGGAACTACTTCGTGGTACGTGGTGGAGGCGTTCTCTCCCTTCGAAGTGAGCCGGACCAGGTCGCGGGCCATCTCCAGGGCGTCGTGGGCCTTCTGGGCGTCGCGCAGCAGGTGGACCAGGTAGGGTCCGTCGTCGGAGTCCACGCTCAGTACGCTCACGCTGACCCAGCGTTTGCCGGCGATGCGGGTCTCTACGCGCATGTCGTAGCTGGGGACCGCGTGGCCGGCCCGGGCGAGCGCCATGACAGGGCATCCTCCCTTACACAACCGGCCGCCGCCCTCGCACTCGCCGCGCAGCGCCTGGTGGCAGGGCCTGCCGACCATCTCCTCGGCCAGGAGACACGTCAGCGTCTCCGCGTTCGGGTCCCAGTGGACGATCCGCTGTTCCGGGTCCACCACGAAGACGGCGTCCGCCGTGCGGGCACTTAGCAGGCACTCCACGCTGGTGCGCTTCGCGAGCGCCCGCAAGGAGCAGGAGTACGAGGCCAGACGGTCGCTGGAGAGCCTCACCGACAGGGAGAAGGAGGTGCTCTCGCTCATGGTCGAGGGTCTGGACGCAGGCGAGATCTCCGAACGGCTCTACATCAGCGCCAAGACGGAGCGCAACCACGCGGCGAGCATCCTCTCCAAGCTGGGCGTCCACTCCCGCTTGCAGGCGGTCATCTTCGCCGCGCGCCACGGCGCGGTGGAAGTGGGCGGGGGCACAACGGCGCGGGCGGGTAGACGATCCTGACCACCGAGATGGTCCAACTTGGTCACGGCGCGAAGGCAAACCGCCTCTGCGGTAAGTCCATCGAACGCTGTCACAGCCGCCTCCCTCGCTGTCGCCCGGTCCCAAGGCCGCCAGCCGGAGCCGCCGGGGGTGTGCCAGGCCGTGATGGTGGTCCTCCGAAAGGCTCTTCGACTCCGCGGCGCGCTTCATGCTTCCTCCTTCCCATCCTCGAGCCCGCGCAACACCCCGAGGCTTGTTTGGCTACCTCCCCGACCCTATCCGAAGCGGCCCGCGTCTCCTGTGGACGGTGAGGTAGGCGAAGCCCTCCGAGGCGCCTCGGGTCGAGCGCCGGGATCCTTTGGGGACGAAGACTAGCTTCCCGGCGCCCAGGGCGTGCTCGTGGCCGTCCACGACGACACTCCCTGACCCGGCGACGCCGACCAGGAGCACGTCTACCTCTTCGTTGACGTGCTCCCCGACGCCCCCGCCTTTCGCGAAACGTGCCAGGTTGGCATTGAGGTCCTCGCTGGCTTGTAAGGTCCACACGACGCCGCGGCCGGCTGCGACCTCTTGGAGATCCACAGCGTTCTCGACCAAGCTACCGGGTTTCGCTCTTCGTGCTGACATCCAGTCCCGCCTCCTCCGTCCACCGAACCAACGCCGCACGAATTCTAATGCTTCCTGTGTAATAGAGGAGGCGATGGCCTCTCGCGTATCTTCGGACGAGTGGGTGAGCGAAAATAGGAGAGGTTCGAAGGTCTGTGGGGGAGTAAAGTGTTTGCACCTGGAGTCGAGCAGCGAGGGGCGGTACGCTTTGAGGGCGACTGGTCTATCGGGATCAGGAGATTAGGGAAAATTGCTCAGGGAAGCGCGCTCCGCCCGCGTTATGCTGCTCGCATGGAGGGCCGGGTGTGGCGGGCACTGGTTGGAGACCGGAGGAGGCGAGCGTGTTGCGGAGATGAGGAGTGGCATGACTGTGCGGGGGTTCTTCCCGGAGCGGACGGGTAACTGAATGGGTGGAAGCCTGCTCCGGCGGATCCCGCCTGCCCGGCCGTATCTGGTGGCAACGGTCGTGGTCGGGCTCCTGGTGACCGTCGTAACGGTCGCCCAGATGGCCTTTCTGAGCGAGTTAGTGGACCGGGTCTTTCTGAACGGAGGAGGCCGCGGGCAGGTTCTCACCCTGCTTTCGCTGCTCCTGGGAGCCGGGGTTCTGCGGGCAGGGTTGCTCTGGGTCAGGGAGACGACGGCGCAGCAAGGTGCGGTTCAGGTAAAGAACGACCTCAGGGAGAGGCTTTTCGCCCACGTGCTGCAGCTGGGACCGGCCTACGCCCGCAGCGAGCGTTCCGGCGAGCTCACGACGACCCTGACGGAGGGCGTAGAGAGGTTGGATCCTTACTTCGCCCGCTACCTGCCGCAGGTCTTCCTTAGTGTCTCTGTTCCCCTGCTGGTAGTGTGCTACATCCTCCCCCACGACATCGCCAGCGCAGTCCTGCTGGTCGTTACAGCGCCGGTCATACCGGTGATGATGCTCCTGGTCGGGAGCTACGCCGAGGAGCACACGCGGCGCCAGTGGTTCGCGATCTCGCGTATGGGTGCGCACTTCCTCGACGCCCTGCAGGGCCTGCCGACGCTAAAAGCGTTCGGACGCGTCGCGGCCGAGGGAGAGAGAGTGGAGCGGGTTAGCGGTGAGTTCAGGGAGCGAACGATGAAAGTGCTGCGCTACGCGTTCCTCTCCGGGCTGGTGCTCGAGTTTATGACGGCCGCCGCCATAGCGCTCGTTGCGGTGGTCCTGGGGGTGCGCCTGATCAACGGCGCCATCTCGTTCCAGGACGCCTTCCTGGTGCTCCTCCTGACACCGGAGTTCTACCGCCCCCCTGCGCGAGGTCGGCACCCACCGCCACGCCGGGATGGAGGGTAAAGCCGCCGCCGAACGGATCTTCGAGATACTAGATACCCCGGCGCCCGCGGACGGAAGTTCGCAGGTGAGCCTGGCTGGGGGATTGGAGATCTCGTTCTCCGGTGTCCGTTTCACCTATCCGGGGCGAGACGTCCCTGCGCTCGACGGGCTCACCCTCACCCTGCCGGCCGGCTCCCGCACGGCCGTGGTGGGGCGCAGC
>DATMVF010000266.1:0-3831 GCA_035563475.1 Rubrobacter sp. | reverse complement strand
CGCGCTTGTGCTCTTGCAGCATCTCTTTGGTCTGGGGGTCGTCGGTGGTGGAGATCATGGAGTCGATCATCTTGAGGTCGTTCTGCTCCATGGCGTGGGCGTCCTCGACGTAGTCGGTCAGCTTCTGTTGGAGCTTGTCGTCGGCCATAGCTATATCCTCCTCCTGGGCGGATCGGCGTCTCGATGCCGTTCCGGTAGTGTTTGTCGCGAAAGATCGATAAAGGCCTGAGCCCGTAAGCCTAGTCCCGGTCTACTCGTGCTCGCTCTGGAAGCGCGGGACGAGCATCTCCTTGGCCCTTTGGGCCGCGCGAAGGTTGTTCTCTAGGATCCCCCTAAAGAACTCCACCAGCTCCTGGTCGCCCTCGGCCTCCGCGTCTTGGACGAAGGTCTTCAGCGACTCGGCGTTGTCCGAAGACTGGTAGAGCACGCTGATGAGGTTGTAGTTCTTGTCCTTGGGCTGCCTGGACGCTTCGGTCACCCTTTCTCCTTTCTGTCTGATCTGCTTGCGATTCCTAGAGTACCCCGAGGTTCCGTAGTGTAAACTTAAGTACGATCAAGTACTATAAAGTCGTAAGTCTCCGGGCTCGGCGCGGCCGCGAAGGCAATGCTCGGGACCGAGAGGGGTGAGGAGCGTGGCGGAGCGGTTGGAAGAGTTGCTCGGCGTCGAGGAGGTCGCAGAATACCTCGGCGTGGGGCAGGTGACGGTCTACCGCTGGTGCAGGGCAGGCTCGCTGCCGTGCCTGAAGATTGGGCGCCGCTGGCGCGTCAGGCGCGACGCTTTGGCGGAGTTCTTGAGGAAGAGCGAGCGCTCTGAGACCCTCACGGGGCGCCTGAGGGCCTTCCTGGAGGTCCCCGACAATGTGATGGCCATAGCCCAGGACCGTGACCTCATGCAACGGATGGACGCCGCCTTCTTCCGGGTGGGCGAGGCCAGGGGCGGGATGCTCGTGAAGTACCACCGCGAGGCCGAAGGGATGCCCACCGCCGGCGAGCTCAGGTCCGAGCTTTCGCGCAACGGGCTGGAGGTGTGGCGGCTCGAGGGCGAGGGGAGGCTCCGCTTCGTCTGCGAGAGGGACGAGCCGGGCGGACGCGTCCGGGAGATCGAGCGGTTGATCGCCGAGGGGGCGGGCGAGGGGCGTTCGGTGTGGGTGGATTTCAACTGGGAGTCGGGCCTCGAGCTGGAGGCGGCCCTGGAGCAACAGCGTGCGCTGAGCGGGGTCATCGAGGATACCCGGATCGTGATCAAAACGGTAGTGCTCGAGGCCAAGCTGGACGAGTGGCCGGGTTCCACACAGAGGCGGGCGCAGGTGATGCACGCGGGGACGATGTGGCTGTCGGAGTCCGGGCTGGCGCTCAGCCGAGTCACCCCTCCCCCGGCCCTTTGAGGGATGCACGGGGAAAGGAAGGAGCAAGGGTTGCGTACCGAAAGTGCACCACGGTGGGAGACGAAGTCCCCGAGCGGGCCAACTCCTACCAAGCGGTGGATGGTAGCGAGGGCCGGGGGAAAAGGCCGGCTCGAGCCCCTGTACGTGCGCGCGGGGCTTTCGAAGGTTCTGCTGGTCTTCAGCTTCGAGGAGGAGGCAGAGATGTTCCTCCACCTCGGGGGCTACGCCGACAGCGGATGGCGGGTGAGGGAGAGCAGCGCGGGCGAACTGGTCTCGGTGCTCTGCGGTCCCTGCATCGACGTCGAGGGCGTGGCCCTAGACCCCCTTCCCGAGATGCTCGAGGATGGGACGATCGAACTGGTCGAGGTGGGACGCAGACGCTTTGTGGAGCAACTATTGGAGAGGGGAGCGAACGGCCTCGTGGTGCAAGCCCGGCGCTTTTAGCTTCGGAGAACGCCCGCTGGGTCAACTTCTTAGAACTGCGTAAAGCGGAAGTTGACTTCGGAGAACACCACTTCCATGCGCTCTGTGACGAGGTGCTATTGATCCTCATGGGGACCGACAATATTGCGTACGGACTGGATCTCGTTATCGACCATGGAGCTAACCTGCACCAGAGCCTGGTAGATGGTGCCCGCCTCCCCTCCATTGTCGAGGCCAAGAGTTTTAGCCATCTGGCCGGTCTCTTCTAGCCTTCCCTTCATCGCGTACAGAGTCTGAAGGTCCTCATGTGGGTGTCCCATCGGCTCTTCCTTTTCCAGTGGTCTATATTCCATTCAACTGTACCCTGCACCTCGCTAGTGCAATACTTCGGAGAATCTCTATTCCACGCACTCCGCTGAATAAGGGGATGAGCATGTGCGCCAGGCTAGTTCGGCTGGCATCATGCTGATGCGTACACAGGAGAGTAAGGAGGCCCCTCGTGTCCGACGCCGCCGACGCACCGCTGTTCCCGCCCGAAGAGATCTGCGCCCAAGCTCAGAGCAACGCGGCCGCATGGATCCTGACCATGATCGCTTACCTGAAGGAGCGTGGGGGGGCGGTCGAGGACTGCGTGGCCTACCACGGACGCAGCTTCGCCCCGGCCTGGGAAGGATTGCGCGGTAGTCCGGTCGAAGAGGTCGCGCAGCTGGTGGCGCTGAACGCACTATCTGCGGGGAGTACGTTACGCTCGCTATCGAGCGAAGAAGGGCGAGCCGAGCTGCTAGTCGAGGGCTGGCCGAACGAAGAACTCTTGGGCTTCTTGCCGCTCGATCGTGAGGAGTGCGACCAGATATGGGACACCTACAGGCCCATCATGGAGCACCTGGGCCTCGGCTACGCTTGGCAGCGTCAGAACGACGTGGTGAGGATAGTCGTCGAACGGCAGAGTGGGCTGTAGCTAGTAGCCATAAGTCGTAACTTGCTATGAACTTCTGAGAACCGTTACTCACGAACTTGAACTTCCGACTTGTTTAACTCCGAGCAGGAGTTCGGTGGTCTCTAGAGCCGCTAAGCTCCTAGGGTACCGGTTATACAGGGATCGCTCGCGAACTTCCTGTCGCCCGCAAGACGGGTTGGCTTGTTCTCGGCTTGCCTCCCGCCGGTGCCCGAGGCGGGCGAAGTGGCTCAAATGAGGTGTGGGAGCGAGACCCGAAGTCGGAATGCCCTTCGCGCACGCCGATGGCATAGAACTCCGACCGAAACGGAGGTGCGTGCGCTCATGGAGATCTTGATCGGGGTCGATCCTCACAAAGGTTCGGTAGCCGTCGCTCTGCGGTAGACGAAGCCACAGGCGAGCTCCTCGAGCGTGCCAGCTTCCCGCAGGACCTAGAGAAGGCTTGAGGCGCCTCGAACGATGGGCGAGAAGGTTCCCCGACCGTCGCTGGGCGGTGGAAAACGCCGGCGGGCTCGGGGTAGGCACCTGGCGATGAGACTGGCGGGTTCAGGCGAATCGGTGGTGGACGTGAGCAGCCCAAGCTCTCGGCAAGGGTGCGGGTGCTCTCTACCGGAAACGCCCGCAAGAACGACGGAGTAGATGCTCTCGCTAGGGCGTTGGCCGCCTCGCGCAACAGATGGCTGACGGCGGTAGATCCCGAGGCGCCTCGGAGGCGCTGCGCTTGCTCTCCGAGAGGAGAGAGGACCTGGTTGCAGAGCGTACCCGGGCGCTAAACCGCCTGCACGGGCTCCTGCGGGATCTCCTCCCCGGCGGGGTAGCACGGACGCTCTCGGCCGACCGAGCGGCGCGCATCCTGTGCTCCATACGGCCCAAGGGTACTTCGGCCCGCCTCCGCCGACGCTTGGCTTCGGAGATCTTGCGCGACGTCAGGACGCTGGACAGAAAGGTAGCCGACCTCAACGAGCGCATCGAAGCCGAGGTAGACGCTTCCGGCACCACCCTCACCCGGATCTTCGGCGTGGGTCCCATATTGGCGGCCAGGATCATCGGGGCGGTCGGCGACGTTAC
>DATMVF010000265.1:0-9822 GCA_035563475.1 Rubrobacter sp. | reverse complement strand
GACCCCGGTGAGATCTCCCTCCCTTCGAAAAGCGGGGAGGCCATGCTCGAAGAGCTGGCGCCACGCATCGTGCTGGCGCTGGACGAGGACTTTCTGGTCGCGCTCGCGAAGGGGTATCCCCCGCTCAGGCGGGCCGTCTGTGAGGAGATAGTACGCAACAACGCCCGCCAGAACGCCGTGATCGGGGCGCTACCCATCCCCGGGGCCGACATGCCGGTGATGACGGCAAACCAGGCGCGGATGGTGCTCAACATAGCGGCCGCTTACGGGGAGGAACTGTCGATGGATAGGGCGCGGGAGCTCCTCGGTGTGCTCGCCGCCGGTTTCGGCCTTAGGGCACTGAGCCGCCAGGCCGTAAAGCTCGTGCCTGTGGCGGGATGGGCCGCCTCCGCGGTCATCGCCTACGCTGGTACCGTGGCGATGGGCCGTACCGGCATCCTCTACTTCGAACGCGGCAAACAGGAGGTCGGTGCCAAGGAGATGGCCAGGATCAGGACTCGGGCCATCGAGGAGGGGAAGGCCTTCGTCTCGCGTATGCGCCGAAAATAGGTTTCAGGTCACAGGCATCAGGTTTCAGGTACCGGCCTTCTTGTGCTGATACGCAATGCGTGTGGTCGTGTGTGCAAAGCGCACGCCGAGCGTACCTTCTGTAGTCTCGTCCCCGGCGTAAGCGTTATCCCCGCGACCCGATAATCCGTCATTCCCGCGAAGCTTGTCCCCGCGAAAGCGGGGAGCGGGAATGACGGCGGCAGGTCGTACCCCGCGGCTCCAAGAACGACCTACCTGTTGCCTGAAGCCTGAAGCCTGAAGCCTACTATATAATCGAATCTATGTTCTCTGTCTTGCGGCGGGTTCTATCAGAGGTGCGTGCCGGGCTCTCGACGTTGCGCAGACTGGGATTGAGGGTTTTCCTCGCTTTGACGGCGTTGCAGGCGGTTATTGTTGGCGTCCTCGTCGCGCTCGCCGAGTTGCGCAAGCGCCGCCAAGGTCTGCGGGAGGGGTTTCCGTGGGAAGACCAGCCCGAGATAAAGATGGAGTCGGGCGAAGTCCGGCTGAAGATCTTCGCGTACGGGGTCAGCCTCTACGAGGCGATGCTGGACGAGATCGAGGCCGCGCAGGATGAGATCTTCGTCGGGACGTTTATATGGAAGGGTGACGAGGTCGGACGCCGTTTCGTGGATGCGCTGGCCCGAAAGGCGGGCGAGGGTGTTGATGTCTACGTCGTCTTCGACGGGTTGGCCAACGTTTTCGTGCCGCCTTCGTTCAAGAGGTTTCCCGAGAATATCCACCGCCTCCACTTCCGTCCCCTTTCGGGTCCGGCGAAGATACTGAACCCTAGGAACGTCTTCAGATTCCACCGCCACGTGATGAGCGTGGACGGCAGGGTCGCTTTCCTCGGCGGCTACAACATCGGGTCCCTTTACGCGGCGGGTTGGCGCGACACGCACGTCAGGGTGCGCGGCGACGCTGCCAGGGAGGTGGACAACGCTTTCGTCGACTTCTGGAACGCCCACCGCACGGAGGAGTTGCCCAGGATAGCCCCCAACAAGGAGCGCGACTGGAACCCTGCCGTAAGGGTGCGGCGCAACGACCCCTACATGAGGATCTTCCCCATAAGGGAGATGTATATCGAGGCGATAGACCGCGCCAACTCCCACGTCTACCTGACCCACGCCTACTTCGTCCCAGACCGGGCGATGAAAGCGCACCTGATAGACGCGACGCAGCGCGGCGTCGAAGTACAGCTGCTCGTTCCAGAGCACTCCAACCACGTCACCGTAGACTGGCTCGCGCGGCGTCACTTCCACGATCTTCTCAAGAACGGTGTCAGGATCTTCCTTTACAGGCACATCATGATCCACTCCAAGACCGCCACCGCAGACGGTCTGTGGTCGACGATTGGCAGCGCGAACATCGACCGCCTGAGCATGCTCGGCAACTACGAGCTGAACATCGAGGTCTACAGCCGCAGGCTCGCAGCCCAGATGGAGAGCATGTTCGAGATGGACAAGACCAACGCCCGAGAGGTGACCCTGGAGGAGTGGGAACGCCGGCCACTCCCCGCCAAGGTCGTCGAACGTACCCTCGCCAGTCTGAGTCCACTGGTCTAGGGCGGGTCGCAAAAGGTTTGACCTTTTGCGACCCGCGCTGTCAGCTCTCAGCCGTCAGCTATTGGTCTTTGGCTGATTGCTTGAAGCTGAAAGCTGAAGGCGCGGCTCGCTGGAGGCCGAGACTCCAGCGAGCCGCATTAAGTTCGGTTTGTATAATGACGATACCCTTATTTTGGGATTGTTCGTGTAAGGAGGACTCTTTGGCGCGCTGGCGGCTCCTGGAGCCGGATGCGGATGTGGTGTCTGAGCTTGCGCGGGAGGCTGATGTGGACCTCCTGTGCGCCAGGGTGCTGGCCAACCGCGGCGTCGCGCCCGGTGCGGCCGCGGACTTCCTCTCCCCCTCGCTCGCCGCTATCGGGATGCCCGATGAAGGCCGGTGGAGCGTCGCTGCACAGAGGGTTGCGAAGGCCATAGAGGGCGGGGAGAGGATCGGAGTCTTCGGCGACTACGATACCGACGGCATCACCTCGGCCGCCGTGCTGTTCCTTGCGCTCTCGCACTACACGGACAACGTCACCGTCGGCCTGCCGACCCGCCAGACCGGCTACGGTCTCCTGGAACCTTACGTGCGCGACCTCTTCGCCGAGGGTGTTGACCTCCTGATCACCGCCGACTGCGGCATCTCCAACAGGCGTGAGGTGGCGCTGGCGAACGATCTCGGGATGGAGGTGGTCGTGACGGACCATCACATCCCGCCGGAAGATCCTCCAGATACGGCGGTCGCCGTACTCGACCCGAAGCTCTGGGACCCTGACGACCCCCTGGCCGGGGTGGGGGTTGCCTGGAAGTTCGCCTGGGCCGTAGCCCGCAGGCTCGGCGACGCCGAGGGCAGGAAACGTCTGGGGCGACTTCTCGACCTCGTCTCGGTCGGTACCGTCGTCGACATAGCGCCGCTCGTCGGGGACAACAGGGCGCTCGCCCGCATGGGTCTCAAGTACATAAACAGGGGCCTCGCTGCCGGAGAAGCACGTCCCGGCATCGAGGCGCTGGTCAAGGTGGCAGGGGTGAGGGGGGAGATCGACGAGGACGACCTCGGGTGGAGGCTCGGGCCGCGCATCAACTCCATAGGCAGGATAAAGAACCCGCGTCCCGCTCTCGAGCTGCTTCTGACCGATGATCGTCGGGAGGCTTTCAGGATAGCCTCCCTCCTGAACCAGCTCAACGCGGAGCGCCAGCGGCGGACAAAATTCGCCGTCGAACGGGCCATGGCGGAGGTGGATCCCGAGCAGGACTTCAAGGTCGTCGTGACCGAAGAGACGGGAGGGATTGCGGGTTTGATCGCCGGCCGCGTCGCCGGCGCCACGGGAAGGCCTGCGGCCATACTGACCCGCAGGGTCGACGACTCCTACGGCGGATCGGCCCGGGCCGGCGAGACCGACGTAGACCTCTACGGCGCCCTCTACGCGGTCCGCCACTTGATGGGAGAGTGGGGTGGGCACCGCAAGGCCGCCGGCCTCTCCGTGAACCCTGGCAACTTCGACGCTTTCGTCGCCGGCGTCAACGAGGCCGTCAGGTCCCAGAGCGAAGAGAGGCCGGAGATCTTCGTCCCCGCCATAGAGGTCGATGCCGAGATACCGCTTGGGAGCGTCTCCAACGGACTGCTCGAATGGCACGAGATGCTCGCCCCTTTCGGTAGCGGGAACGATCGTCCGATCTTCATTACGGAGAACTTGCGGATCGCCGGCTCGCGCAAGATCTGGGAGGGCATGAACCTCCTCAACCTCGAAGGCGGGATCAAGGCCAAGATGGCCGGCGAACCCGACGAACTGCCCTCTGGGCCGTTCGACGCCGCTTATACGGTCACCCGCAGCCGGTACTCCGGGAAGGCCGAGCTGGAGATAGTGGACTGGAAGGCGGGCGGGTGAACGCCGTCGGCGTCGATGTCGGGGGCACCAAGATCGCCGCCGGGGTCGTTACCCCCGAGGGAAAGATCCTGGACGAGGTCCGCTACCCCACGCCACACACGCCCGAGACGCTGGTCGAGACCATCTCCAGGGCGATCTCCGAGGTCGGGGACGGTCCCCGGGTCGGAGGGGTGTGCCTCGCCGTGCCAGGTTTGATCCTCTCCCAGGCGAACAAGGTCGTCTTCTCCCCGAACCTGCGGGCGATAGAGGGGATTCCGCTCAAGGACGAACTCGGGCCGAAGATAGGGATGCCCCTCACGGTCGAGAACGACGGCAATGCGGCGGCGTGGGGCGAGTTCCGGTTCGGGGTTGGAAGCGAGGCCGACCACCTGGTCTTCGTCACGCTGGGAACAGGGATAGGAGGCGGCGTCATCACGCAGGGCATCCTCATGCGCGGCGCGCAGGGCTCAGGGGGCGAGCTCGGTCACGTGACCATCCATGCTACAGGACCCCGCTGTGCCTGCGGCAACCACGGCTGCCTGGAGGCCCTCGCCTCGGGTACCGCCATAGGCCGCCGCGCCCGCGAGCTTGCGGTCGAACAACCCAGCTCGGCGCTGGGACGGCTGGCCGCCAGGCGTCAGGTACTCGGCGAGGACGTCACAGAGCTCGCCCGCGAAGGTGACGAGGTGGCGCTCTCGGTCCTCGACGAGGCAGGGCGGTGGCTCGGCGTCGGCCTCGCCGGGTTCGTAAACATCTTCAACCCCGAGGTGGTCGCCGTCGGCGGAGGCGTCATGGAGGCCGGGGAGCTCATACTAAAGGCGGCCCGCAAGGAAGTCATCCTCCGCGCCAGGCCCCCTTCACGCGACCTGGCCGACGTCAAGGTCGCTACCCTCGGTCCCAGGTCCGGCATTCTCGGCGCCGCGGCGCTCGCCAGGGATGCTTCATCCGGAGAGTACCTGCTCGGCGGCTGAGAGATGCCCCTAACAGTGATCCCAACTCCCATAGGCAACCTGGAGGACATCACCCTCCGCGCCCTCCGCTACCTGCGCGAGGCCGACCTCATAGCCTGCGAGGACACAAGGCGTACAGGACGCCTGCTCGCCCACTACGAGATAGAGGGGAACCTCATCTCATACCACGAGCACAACGAGAAGCGGCTCACCCTCGAGCTTGCCGAACGGGCGAAGACGGAGCGCGTTGCCCTCGTCACGGACGCCGGCACCCCCCTCGTCTCAGATCCCGGATACAGGCTCGTGCGCGCCTGCTTAGAGGTCGGCGTCGAGATAGAAGCCCTCCCCGGCCCCTCGGCCCTCACCACCGCGCTCGTTGCCTCGGGGTTGCCCGCAGATACGGTCGTCTTTGCCGGCTTCCCGCCACGCAAGGGGAGAGATCGCAAGGTTCTGCTGGAGCGTGTCGCCACCGAGCCGTCTACCTTCGTACTCTTCGAGTCCCCACGCCGGCTCGGGAAGACGCTAAGGGATCTTCCTTCCGAGACCCCGGTCGCCGTGTGTAGGGAGCTTACCAAGCTCTACGAGGAAGTCTTCAGGGGGACGGCCGAGCAGGCCGCCCGACGTTTTTCGGGGAACGTGAAAGGCGAGATCGTGCTCGTAACCCGCGGCGGTACGGCAAGGACCGAAGAGAGCATAGACGACGTAGTCCGACGGGCACGGGACTACGTGGCTGAGGGAGAGAGTCCTTCGCGAGCGGCGCAGAAAGCGGCCCGCGAGTCGGGACATCGTCGCGGTGAGATCTACGAGCGGCTGGTCAAGACCTGAAGGAGATATCCGGCCCCTTTATAATGCCCTTCGCTGATGGCTCTGGGGAAGAGGGGATAGGCGCAATGCTCGTGGACTCGCACACGCACTTATTGCGGCTCGAGATCTCGCCGGAAGACGCGGTGAGAAGCGCCGCGGAGGTCGGGGTCGTTGCTGTGGTGAACGTGGGGACCGACGTCGAGGATTCGCAGAGGGGTGCCGAACTCGCGGCGGTGTTGCCGAACGTCTACTCGACGGCGGGGATACATCCCCACAACGCCGGTACGTACACCGCGGCCGACCTCGAAGCGCTGGCCGAACTCTCGGAGTCGCCGGGGATAGTGGCCCTTGGTGAGGTCGGGCTCGACTACTACCGTTCGGAGTGGTCAGAAGAGGTGCAGCGGGCGCTGTTCGAGGATGTGATCTCCCTCGCCAACGATACGCGCTTGCCGCTGGTTATACACTCCCGCGAAGCCTTCGCCGATACGATGGCCTGCCTCGGTAGCGCCAGGGTACCGGTCGTCTTGCACTGCTTCGAGGGTGGCGAGCGCGAGGTCAGGGAAGCAAGGGAACGCGGCTACTACGTGGGCCTCGCGGGCAACGTCACGTACAGGGACAGCGAGACGGCCAGGGTGCTCCGCCTGATAGACGAGGAACGCCTCCTCATGGAGACGGACGCACCTTACCTGAGCCCCCAGCCCGTGCGCGGCAAGAAGAACTCGCCCGAGAACGTCGTGCACACGGCCGGCTTCGTTGCTGAAAGGCTCGGGATGGAGGATGAGGAACTGGCCACCCTCACCACCCGTAACGCCCGCAATCTCTTCGGCCTGCCTCTAGAGGTGTGAGCTTCGGTGTCCGAGCTGGGCCCGCCGAAAAAACGCTTCGGACAGCATTTCCTCAAGGACCCGAACACCGCCAGGATAGTGGCCTCGGGCGTAACGGAGGATGATGTGGTCCTCGAGATCGGCCCAGGACGGGGCTTCCTGACGACTTTTCTCGCCGAGAGGGCGAGCCTGGTGCATGCAGTGGAGCTGGATCCCGACGTGCTCCCGAGCTTGCGTGAGGCCGTTCGGAATAGGGACAACGTTATCGTTCACGAAGGAGACGCCCTCCGCTTCGATTATCCTGCACTCGATCCCCCACCGAACAGGCTGGCCGCAAACCTTCCGTACAATATCGCCTCGCCGCTCGTTCTGCGGTTACTCGAGGAAGTGGAGACGTTGAGGACGTTGCGGTTCATGGTGCAGCTCGAGGTGGCGCGCAGGATGGCGGCGGAGCGTGGTTCCAAGGACTACGCGGCGTACGCCGTGCTCGCGCAGCTTCTGGCGCGGGTGAGCATCTCGCATAGGGTCCCCCCGACGGTGTTCGACCCGCCGCCCAGGGTGCACTCCGCGGTCGTCGAGATGGATCGCAGAGAACCGCCGGATGACTACCAGGGGATAAAGCGCCTCGTGCTAAGCGCGTTCAGAAGCCGCCGCAAACGGTTCGTCAACAACCTGCCGGAGCCGGCCCGCGGACCCGCTCCAAGGGTCCTGGAGACCCTTGGGTACGGCCCGAACGTGAGGGCCGAGGAACTGGCGCCGGAAGACTTCGCGGCCTTGTACGCGGCACTATCCTGGGCCTTGTAATGCGGGAGGTCCGGCTCAGGGCGTTCGCCAAGGTCAATTACGCGCTCGACGTTCTCGGGCTTCGCGCGGACGGTTACCACGAGATCAGTACCGTCATGCAGAGCATCTCGCTCGCCGATGAGGTGGAGTTGCGCCGCGCCACCGGAGGTTTCGATCTCTCGCTGGTGCCAGAAAAGGTGAGGATCGGGGCGCAGGAACAGAACACTACCTTCCTGGCCTGGAAGGCGTTACGGAGACTAACCGGTAAGGAGCTCCCTGTAGAGGTTACGCTGCGCAAGAAAATCCCGGCCGGGGCCGGACTCGGTGGCGGCTCGGCCGATGCTGCGGCGGTCCTCGTGGGTCTGAACGAGCTATTCGGTCTCGGGTTGAGAGTAGATGAGCTGCGTGTTATCGGGGCCGGGATCGGGGC
Source organism: Rubrobacter sp. (assembly GCA_035563475.1). GTDB lineage: Bacteria > Actinomycetota > Rubrobacteria > Rubrobacterales > Rubrobacteraceae > Rubrobacter_D. The sequence continues at coordinate 2,076 of DATMVF010000265.1, read as the reverse complement.
CGATGTGCCTTTCTGCGTCTCGGGGGGGACGGCCCTGGGCGAAGGCATCGGGGAGATCCTCACACCACTTCCTGCGCCACCGGCCCATCTTCTCGTCGTCGCCAAACCGCTCAGTAGCGCGGACACGGGTAAGATCTACCACGCCTTCGACGAGGCAGGAACACAGAGCACGCACTCCGTCGAGCCCGTCGTCTCGGCGTTGCGATCGGGGAGCATCCCTGATCTCGCCTCGGCTATCGGCAACGATCTGACACCCGTGACCATGGACATTGTCCCAGAGGTAGCCGAGCTCGAGCAGACGCTTCTAGCATCAGGGGCGTTGGGAGCTTCGATGAGCGGCAGCGGGACGGCGGTCTTCGGCATCTTCGACGACGAAATGACCGCCAGGGGTGCACAAGATACGGTCGATGTTCCTTTCATCGGTGTCTACGAGCCGGTCTCTAGCGGGGTGGAGATTGTCTGAGCAGGATGCGAACATGGGCGTACCGTCCGGACCCGGACCCAACGCCTGGCAGTTCGAGATCCACCCTATTCCTGACGGCGAAATGGCGCTCCGGTATAATCTGCGCGGGCCTGTACTGGGGCGTGGCCAAGTGGCAAGGCACCGGGTTTTGGTCCCGGGATCGCAGGTTCGAATCCTGCCGCCCCAGCCGAGGAGCGTGTGGCATGCGGCCGCCGGGTAGACGAACGATAGGAGTGGTGCGGGTACATGTCTGAGAGGTCGCCGATCTTCGCCGTGATCCTGGCCGCTGGCAAGGGCACCAGGATGAAGTCGAACCGGGCGAAGGTTCTGCACACCCTGTGCGGCGTCCCGATGGTCAACTACGTGATCGAAGCCACCAGGCCCCTATTACCCGAGGGCCTGTTCGTCGTCGTGGGCCATCAGGCCGAGCTTGTCGAAGCGGTCCTGCCAGAGGACGCGAAGCCCGTAATGCAGGAGGAGCAGCGCGGGACCGGTGATGCTGTGCGCGTCGCCCTGGACGCGCTCGAAGGGGAAGACGAAGGCGTACTTCTCGTGGTCAACGGCGACGGTCCGCTTATCTCGGCCAGGACCCTCGGGGAACTCGTCGAGCGGCACAGTTCCGCCGGCGTCGGGGCGACGGTCCTCGTGGCCGAGCTGGAGGACCCGAGCGGCCTCGGGAGGGTAGTCGAGGACGCCGGCGTGGTCAGAATAGTCGAGGAGAGGGACGCGACCGAGTCAGAGCGACGGATCAGGCTCGTCAACCTCGGCCTCTACGCTTTCAAGCTCTCGGAGATAAGGGATACGATCGGGGGCCTCACCTCGGAGAATAGGGGAGGCGAGCTGTACCTCACGGATGTACTCGAAACAATCGGAAAGCGCAGCCGCGCCGTTACCTACAGGCTCAAGAACCCGGAGGAGGCGAACCTCGTCAACGACCGCTCCCAGCTAGCTCGGGCCGAAGAGATCCTCAGGCGCCGCATCCTTGATGCCCACATGAGGGACGGGGTGACGGTGAGGGATCCGACTTCGACGCACATAGAGGCTTCGGTCGAGATCGGTCGCGACACCGTGATCCTGCCTGGAAGCCTGCTGCGCGGGGAGACGAGGATCGGTACGGACTGCGTGATCGGGCCCTCCACGGACCTCGAGGACACGCGTGTCGGGGACGGTGCCCTCGTCGAACACTCGGTCGGACGCGGTGCCGAGGTCGGCGACGGGGCGAGCGTCGGTCCCTACTCTTTCCTGCGGACCGGCACGGTCCTCGAACCGGGGGTCAAGGTCGGGGCTTACTGCGAGGTCAAGAACTCTCGCGTAGGGGCGGGGAGCAAGGTTCCTCACCTCTCGTACGTGGGGGACGCCCAGATCGGGACCGACGTGAACCTTGGGGCCGGGACCATAACGGCGAACTACGACGGTGAGAACAAGCACCGCACCATGGTGGGAGACGGTGCCCATACTGGGGTGAACACGAACCTTATCGCGCCTGTTAGCGTAGGGGAGGATGCTTACACGGGGGCTGGGTCCGTGGTCAACAAAGACGTACCGGCTGGCAAACTGGCCGTGGGGGCTCCGGCGCGTGCGATCCGGGAGTCTCCCCAGCGGCGTAGGAAACG
>DATMVF010000264.1:0-17291 GCA_035563475.1 Rubrobacter sp. | reverse complement strand
GATAGGCAGCGCCACGAGGAGACGCCGGCGCCGGAGTGCTCTTTGCTGCTGCTCGCGGCGTTGCCGCCGGGTAGTTGGCGTCTCGGACCCTGGCACCGGCGCGTGGATCGGCCCCCCGCATGAGATGATCGCGCCCCGAGGTAAGGGGCTACTTGTTTATCGACCTGATAAAGGTAACGATAAAGATCGCGGAGATCAACATCAGCGCCCCTGCGGCGATAAGGCCCAAAGAGACGAAGAAGATCGTGCCCGCTTTCGCATTGTCCCAGGTCTGGGTGGCCCACACGAAGGCGAACAGAGAGGCGAAGAAGGTGAGGAGGATCAGGATCATGCCACCGGGCAAATCCCTGATCTGGATCGCCGACCGCTCCACCGCGTAGGCCACGCCTCCCCGGGCCGGAAAGCCGGTCTCGCGCACGCTCTGGAGGGCATGCCTGAACTCTCCCTCATCTGCCAGCCCGATAACCCGCGAGAGGTAATAGGCTTCGGAGGGAGACTTTCCCATCCTGAGTAGCTCCAGGTAGTTGCGCCTGTAGAGCTCCACGGCGCCTGAATGGGGTGAGGCGAGCTGCTTCAGGAAGGCGTGGGTGTCGAGGCGCGTGGCGTACTTGCGGGCCTCGTGCTGGGCGGCGCGGGTCTCGCGGGCCCCAGGGCCGTGGCGGGAGATCTCGGCGACCTCCAGAAAGAACATCTCGCGGGAGAACTCTATGGCGCTCTGGCGCTCGCGGCGCCGGGAGGAGATCTCCGTCCTTATACCGCGCGAGCGGTATTCCTCGCGCCTCAGATGGTAGACCTGCTCCTGGTAGAAGTCTCTCTCCTGCAACGAGTCGGCCGAATCCCGCAGGCGGTAAGCCTCCTCTAGCGTCTCAGGTATCCTACGTTCTCCCATGAACCAGTGTTTACCCTATACTCCAGATCTCACGCGCCGAATAACCCCTTCTGGGTCCTGAATGATACCATGAGCGTGTTGCGACAGAAACATGACTACCCTTCCCCGAGCCTCTTCCTGACAGCCTCGGAGTCGCTCTCCCACAACCCGTAGAACAGCCCTCCCCCACGCACCCTGACGTCGAGGTGACCTTTTGCGGCGAGATCCTTGAGCATCTCGTCAGCCTCGTTGACCGTGAGCGAGGTCTCCATGGCCGCCTGCGCAGGCGTCAACTCGCCGCTGCTCTGCAGGGCTTCGAGTAGCTCGCGCTCCCTGGCGTTCGCCGCCGGAGGCTCCGAGCGGGTATCGACCAGGCCGGCGACGCCCCTGGCGAAGACGCCGAAGGCCGGAAAGACTGCCCACCCGAAGATAAAGATCAGCCACCAGAACTGGGTAAAAGCAATAAGGAGTGCGGCTGCAAGGAGGATCAAGCCGCCCGTCACCGCGCCGGTCACAGCCTGGGCCTTCGGACTCATCTTCTCCACGTCCAGGCCGAAGAAATCCTCAGAATCCCAACTTCCGTGGCCGCCTCTGCGGCGGGACTCAAGGTCGCGATCCGGTCTCTTCTCCACAGGTCTGCCTCGGGACCCAATATATCAGCAAGCCAGGGGATGGGCCACGATAGGAGCCGCGAAGGCCGGACGCGAAAGTGCTAACCTCACCTGAGTCACAAAGGAGGTCTGGCCGATGGATTTGCGCGAGCGCGTGGACGGTTCGAGAGAAGAGCTTCTCGGGGAATTGAACGAGTTCCTTCGGATGCCTTCGATCTCCGCCCGCGAAGAGGAAAGCACAGGGTTCCGCGACTGCGCAGAGTGGGTGGCGGGGAAGCTGGAGGAGGCCGGTGCCGAGGCCAGCATCATGGAGACCGAAGGACATCCCGTGGTCTACGCGGAGATCGGCTCGGGCGAAGCGACGCTCCTCTCCTACGGCCACTACGACGTGCAGCCACCCGAGCCCCTGGATCTCTGGGAGAGCGATCCGTTCGAGCCTACTATCAGGGACGGTGGCCTCTACGCCCGGGGCGTAGCTGACGACAAGGGCGACGTGCTCGCCCGCATACAGGCGTTGCGTCTGTATGCGGAGGAGCATAACTCACTACCCTTCAGGCTCAAGTTCCTGATCGAGGGCGAGGAAGAGATCGGCAGCCCCAATCTGGCGCCCTTCGTCAGATCCAACGCGGATCTCCTCTCCGCCGACGCCTGCCTCTGGGAGGGCTCCATGAAAGACGAGGCGGGGCGGCCCATGATCTTCTGCGGCACCAAGGGGATGGCCTACGTGGAACTGCGCGCCAGCGGCGCCTCCCACGACCTGCACAGCATGTACGGCGGCATAGCCCCTAACCCTGTCTGGCGCCTCATCCAGGCCCTGAGGACCATCAAGGACGAGAACGGTGAGATCACACTCGACGGCCTCGACGCCCTCGCCGAAGAACCCTCGGAGAAGGACCTGGAAGCCATAAGCCGCATCGCCTTCGACGACGACGCCCTGCGGGAGTCCTGGAGTGTGGAATCTCTCGACCGGGAACTCTCCGGCCAGGACGCGCTACGCGAGATGCTGCTGCGCCCGACCGCGAATATCGCGGGCATACAGTCGGGCTACACCGGTCCAGGCTCCAAGACCATCGTGCCTTCAGAGGCGTTCATGAAGATGGACTTCAGGCTCGTCGCCGGCCAGAGCCCCGGTCCTGTAGTGGAGTTGATCCGGTCCCACCTCAGAGAGCGTGGCTTCGAGGACATCGAGGTCGTCGAACTGCACGGCGTCGAGCCGGCGAAGACGCCCGTGGACTCGCCCATCGTCAGCACCGCTATACAGACGTGGCAGGACCTGGGCGAAGACGAGGTTCTCGTGTATCCGACCATCGGGGGGAGCGGACCGACCTCACTCCTGGTCGCCGACCTCGGGATACCGACCATCATGACCGGGAGCGTGGCGAACACGGGGAGCCGGCTCCACTCCCCAAACGAGTGGGTCCGCCTGGACGACTACTTCGAGGCCATAACCTACTTCGCCCGGTTCTTCGAGAGGTACGGCCCTTGACACAAGAGAAGGGCAAGGGCCTGGATCTACCCGAACGTGTCAGGAAGAGCCTCGCCTCTGCCGTCGCGGACAGAGGCGTGCAGGCGCGTGTGATCTCCACGCAGGGCCGCGAATCGATGCGTCCCCCTCAAGGTCACATAATCATCGCCGCCGGGAGAGAAGAGGTGGAAGCGGTCCGCGGCCCCGCCCGCATCGTACGCCGGCTGGAGTTCTACAAGACGTTCTACGGGCCCGTAGTCCGCCTCGCCCTCAGCGTCTACCCGATGGAAGGCGAACCGCTCTCCGCCGGCACCGCCCTCAACGTCTCCCAGGTCAGCGGCGACGCGGCCCTCACCGGCCTCGGCCGCCAGAAGGCCATCTACATACATTTCTACTCCGCCATCGGCGACGACCTCACCTACGCGTTCTCCAAAGAGATCCCCAACGCCTCCGAGCAACGCGGCGAGACGAAGAAAGTCCACAAGATGGCCCGCGACGCCTATACAGAGACCCCGGAAGAGCGCAGGAGCTTCAGATCTGCCGTAGGGCTCGCCGAGAGTCAGTTCGAGCTTCCTGTACCTGAACCTGACGAAGAAGGATAGTCTTCGGCGGCGCGCCCGCGTATACTGCCACGTATGCGGGCGGGGAGTGCGGTAGACGACTTTGTAGCCAAGATCAGCCAGGCCATCGAAGGGGCCGGACGCAAGGGCATCCACTTGACTGCGGGAGCGGGGTCTTGCGATCTGGAGGCCCAGCAGTTCGGCGAGTCTCCCGAAGAACAGGAGCCGTTCCCGACAGGGCGTCCGCACCACCTGGAATCCCCGGTGGGAGCCAGGGACCCCGGCGGCCACAGAGGCATCTCGCGGCTTTGTTACTTCCTGGATGGCGTGCAGAGCTCGCGGGAGATCGGGCGCATAGGGATGTCCCCCGTGATCGTATCCACGGTGGCGGCCACGATCGTCAACCGCTGCGGGAGACGGTTCTCGCGGCTGCCGATGGAGAGCCCGCCCGTGGTGGTGCAGGCCGTGATCCTGCCCCGCAGCGCCGGCGACGTTGGCGTGGAAGCGTTCTGGGACCTGCTCCTCGCGGCGGGATTCTACGAACTGGGCCCCGATGAGGTCCCCTCCTCCCCCCACCTCGTCCTCGACTCCGCGGAGTATATAGCCGACGCCGACCCGTCCGACTATGTAGGTATGAGGGAGAGGGCGCGCGTGAGGGTCAGGGCGCTCAGGGAGCGTCTGGAAGGAGGCATGCTCAGACAGTGGGAGGGTGACGACAGGGTCCTCGAAGACGCTGACGCCTGGATCGCGGTCGATGGACAGCTCGAGAACATCCGGGAGTCGAACCGGCGCGCCATCGGCCTCATAAAGAGCGTGGCCCGTCCCGAGTTCGTAGGCAAAGACGTCGGGATGCTTCTCGACCTGGAGCCCGGGATGCGGACGACGAGCTTCGTTCCGGATTGGCAGGTGAGCCTAGACCCTGGTAAGCAACGTACCTCCTGGTACCTCAGGATGTGGCCGCCGCAACCCGGCGCCGACGCCCTCGGCTCGCTCATGCGCGTCGAAGCGCCGCGCGAGACCGGACCGGACCAGGTCGACGAGATATCGCGTTGGATCCTCGCCGAGCGGGCGCCCCTTGCCAAGCCCGACCCCAGGTGGCCGGCGATGATTTACCCGATCCAATACGTCGAGAAGATCCTGAAGCCGCTGGTACAGGGTCCGGAGCGGGCCTACGCGCGGCTGGAGCGCCAACTCGCATTGAACGGGAGGAACTAGATGCTGCACGATAGTTTTCTGGACCTGATCTCGGGCCCTATAGGCAGGGTCGTTACCAGCGAGGATAGCCCGGCAACGGCCCACGAGTTCTTCTTCTGGACAGCGGAGACGGAAGCCGCCCAGAACCTGGACATCGGGCACATCGTCGCCGCCGAGTCCGAGGACGCCACCGCCGTCGCCGTCCTCGACGACCCGCGCCGCTACTCTGATCTGCAGAGCTTCCTCGACGACTTCTACGCCTACGACGGAGACCCTTCGCTCGAAGCCCTCTCCGAGCGGGCGGAGATCCTGGTCTTCAGAGCCCGAGTCCTCGCCACCAAGCACCGTGAAGAGCGTAAGAAGTCCAAGCGCCCCGTACGCACAGGACCCGTGTTCTTCGCCACGAGCGCAGCCATCGAGTTCGCCCTGGGAACCGAAGACTTCTCGGGTCACAGCATCCCGATGCTCCTGCACGAGAACGGCAACGAGGAGAACGGGAGTCCCCAGCGCACGCCGCTCTACGTGGATGAGGAATACCTGCTCGGGCCAGAAGCGGGCCATCTGAACATCACGGGCATGAGCGGGCTCTCTACCAAGACCAGCCACGCCCTCTTTACCATTGCGAGCACGTTCCAGACCATCAAAGACAAGAAGGTCGCCGCGCTCATGTTCAACGTGAAGGGCGCCGACCTACTTTTCCTGGACAAGCCGGTCGAGGTAAGCGCACAGGACGATCCCGAGCTCGCGGAGCGCTACGCGAAGGTCGGTCAGCGGGGACTGCCACGCGAGGACAGGGAAATGTACGAGTCCCTGGGAATAGAGATAAAGCCCTTCGACAACCTGAGGATCTTCGCCCCGTTGCGTTACGGGATGGAGTCAGGGGAGCGGATCGTGCACGCCGAGGGGATCCCCGCCCGCAAGCTGAACACCTTGAGGAACGCGCGCGGAGAAGATTCCCGGGTCTATCCGATCATCTGGGAGCTGGGCGACGTGCTGCCCTACGCCGGCTACGTCTTCGAGCCATCGGACATGGACGACAAGTTCAGGGGGTTTATAGAGGAGCTACGCGACAGGGGCGTCAGGACGACGGCGGACTTCTATGTGTTGCTCGATGAGATAGAGGACTACTTCGAGGCGGCCCGCGAGGAAGGCAAGAACGTCTCATCCTGGAACGGCCACAACCACATGACCATCGCCAAGGTCCGCAACCGCTTCAAGGTACTCCCCAACAAGTGTGGAGGCCTCCTGGCGCACGGGCGCGTCGAGCACGGCGACCTGCCGCGAGCGGATGGACCGTTCGAGGACAACGAGATGCGCGTCGTAGACATCTCCCAGCTCACCGGGGTACCCCAGGACCTCATCGTGACGAGCGTAGTATCGAAGATCTGGGAGCTCGCCGAGACGGGCGGGCTCGGGGTGGATAAGCTCATAATCTTCGTCGACGAACTAAACAAGTACGCCCCTTCCGGCAACTCTCGTACGTCGTCCTTGAAGGACACCCTCGTTGACATCTCCGCCCGCGGCCGGCACCTCAACCTCACGCTCTTCGGGGCGCAGCAGTTTAGGAGCAAGGTGGATGACGAGGTGATCGGGAACGCCGCGACGAGCCTCTACGGCCGCATCGGCGACGAGGAGCTTACCAACGCGAGCTACCGCTCCTTCTCGGGCACGACCCGCGAAGAGCTGCTCCAACTCGAAAAAGGCCAGCTCCTACTCAGGCACGCCCATTATGCCGTGCCCGTCTTCGGCCGCTTCCCGCGGCCGCCGGTCCTCATGGGCAAGCAGGGCACCGACATCTTCGGCGAAAGGCGCGGTGACCCGGCATCTTCGGTCCTCGCCGTCATGCGCAACCTGACGGCCAGACCGCCGGCCATAACCACCATCCGCTCCGAGATACAGGGTGTCCCCGAAGAGGAAGTCTACGAGGCACTCGACGCCGTGCAGGCGGCCCAACGAACGGGCCACGGCGCGGCGGACCCGTACAAGAATTTCCGCTGGAACCTCAAGCGTCCGGCGAGGACAGGCTCAGGCCGCCGCGACGCGTCCAGAATACTCTCCGGCCTGGATCGGATGAGGGATTAGCCCTGGTCAAGACTTCCCGTACGTGGCTTATTACCGGAGCTGGTTGTGGACGATAATCGCGTCGAAGACTACTGGCAGAGCTACCTGAATACGCTCCCGACAGACTCACCGGAGCGCGATGAGGAGCACATAGCGGAAGGATGGGGCGACTCACCCCGTATGGCGGATGAGCTTGGGGCTTTGATCGCGTCTGGGATCAAGACGGCGACCTGCTCGGCGCTCTGGGAGTACGAAGCAGAAGGGGAGCCTTTGCCGAGAGTCGGTCTGAAGACCATCGTCCTGGACGGAAACGGCGATCCTCTGTGCATCGTCGAGACGACGGAGGTCAAGGTACAACCCTACGACGAGGTCGATGCCCGCTTCGCCTACGAGGAAGGTGAGGGTGACCGTTCGCTAGCGTACTGGCGGGATGCGCACTGGCGCTACTTCTCGCGCACGTTGCCGAACGTAGGCAGAGAGCCAACTACGGAAATGCCGCTGGTATGCGAGCGATTCCGTGTAATCTATATGTAGAATGCAGACCCACGCCACACACGGTTAGAATTGCTTGGATCTAGAGTAGTGAGGATCGCAGGAACATAGTCCGCATAGCCCACATCTCGGATACTCACTTGGGATACACGCGGTACGCGAAGCTCCATCCCGAGACGAGCCGTAACCAGCGGGAGGTGGACGTCCAGGAGGCTTATGGGCGGGCTGTCGACGCTATTCTGGAGCGCGATGTGGACCTTGTCATCCACTCCGGCGATGTCTTCGATTCTGTCAGGCCTGCGACGCATGTGATCATCAGCTTCCTGAAACAGACTTTCCGCATCACGCGCCAGGACATACCTTATCTGGTCGCGGCAGGCAACCATGAGACGCCGCGCCTGCGCTCGACGACCGCGGCACTGGAGTACGCGAACCTGGTAAACGCAATCTCCGCCCACGGCTTCGACATAGATTACGAGCCCGTCGAAGTAGACGGGGCGACCGTGGGCGTGACGCTCGTCCCGCACGGCGCTGTGTTCGGGACGGGGGCCGTGACCCCGTCGCGGGAGGCGGACGTGAACATACTCGTCACTCACGGGTTGGTGCCCGGCCTCGAGGCGCGCCAGCACGAGATGGGCGAGGCGAACCTGCAGCCGGGGATGCTGGAGGGAGGATTCGACTACATAGCCTTGGGCCACTACCACGACTTCCACGAGCACAAACCGAACGCCTTCTACGCCGGGGCTACGGAGCGTTTCGGGTTCGGGGAGGTAGATTCCAAGCCCGGCTTCGCCATCGTGGAGTTCGACAGCAAGGGACTCGAGAGCGTAGAGCACGTCGAGATAGAGGCTCGTCCGATGCTGGACCTGAAGAAGATCTCCGGCCAGAAAATGGACGCTGCGGAGCTGACCGAGGCGGTGCTGGATCGTACCTCCGGGGTCGACCTCGACGGGGCGATCGTGCGCCTCAGGGCCTACGACGTGAGGCGCGGGGTGGCGAGCGGGATGGACCGGGAGCTGCTGAGGGATCTGCAACGCCGGTGCCTCAACTTCTCCCTGGAAGTCCACGCCGAGGAACGGCCCGAGGACCTGAAGAGAGACGGCTCCCAGGCCGCAGTTTTCGGGCCGCTGAACGAGGAGTTCGCGGCGTTCGTCCAAGAGCGCAAGGAGCGCGGCGAGCTCGAGGCGAAGTTCGCAGAAGAGTTTTTGGAGAAGGGGCGCGCGTACCTGACGCGGGCGGCGAGCGAAGAGCCGGAGAGCGCCGCGTGATCCTGGAGCGCCTCTTCATAGAGAACTACAAGCAACTCAGGGATCCCATCGAACTCTTTCCGCCGGAGGGTGCGATCGGGATCGTCGGCGCGAACGGCGCCGGCAAGTCGACCCTCTTCGAGAGCATCTTGTGGGCCTTCTTCGGCTCCCGCGGCGGCGGACCGCGCTTCGCCAACGAGTCTATTCCCTGGAGCGGCGGCACGACCAAGGACCCCACTACAGTGGAGGTCACCCTGGCCACCGACGGCGGCTCCTTTACCGTGCGGCGGCGACTCAAGAGCGGCTCGACCAGCGCCGAGGCGCTGGACGCCCAGGATAGAACCATAGTCAGCGGGACGGCCGACGTGACGCGCTGGGTCGAGGAGAACCTACTGGGGATGGACCGGACGGCCTTCGAGGCTACGTTCTACGCCCGCCAGAAGGAGCTTCGTTTCTTCGCCCACGACGAGGGCATAAGCAGGGTGCGTAAGATCTCCAGGCTCCTTGGCATCAGCAGCGTCGAGACCGCCCAAACCTTCCTGCGCGAAGACCGCAACACCCTCCGCTCCGAAGCGAGGCTACTCGAAGGCCGCCTGGCAGAAGCCGACCTCGACTCCCTGCAGACCGAGCTGGAGATCGCCAGCAAGGAGTGCGACCGTCTGGAAGCCGAGCTGGAGAAGGTCACAGAAGAGCGCGACTCCGCCGAGGAGGATCTCGAGTCTGCCCGCCGGACTCGCGCATCCCTGGAGGGCACATACCGCGAACACTCGCGCCTCACGTCCGATCTGCGCGAGGCCGAGGCTGACAGGCGCCGCGCAGAAGACCGCCGTGCGGAGGCCGAGAAAGACCTCGCCGACCTCGCCGCAGCAGAGGAGGAGTTGGGGCGCCTGCAGCCCCAGACCGCCAGGCTGCCGGAGGTGGCGGCGGAGCTGGAGCAGCTAGACGAGGATCGCCGGCTCTCCGAGCAGCGCGACCGCGATCGCAAGGAGCACCTGAAGGCACAACGGCGCATCTCGGACATAGAAGGCGAAGTCTCGGACGATCTGGAGGCGCTGGACGGGGAAAAGGACGAGGTCCTACCAGGCTTCCAAGATCTCTTCGACCTGGACGGACAAGAGTTGCTCGCCGAGACCCTCGCTGTGCTGGAACGAGCCGCGGGAGAGTTGGAGAGGGCGGAGGGCCATCATGAGGAGCTACGGAAGCTAGCGGAGGATCACGAAGCCTACAGAGTCTCCGAGAAGGCCGTCCGCGAGGCCGACGAGGCGTATCGGGCGGCGCGGGATGAGGCCGCCGGGCTCGCGGAGGACCTCGAGGTCCTTTCGGGCGGCGAGGACCTGGAGCAGGCGGAGCGGGAGCTGCGTGAAGAGGAAGACAAGCTGCGGGAGCTCGCGGCGCATCACAGGGGAAGGGCCAACGCCGACGAGCGGGAGGCCAAAAACGTGGACAAGGCCAGGGAGGCCATCGACAGCGGCGCGGAGGAGCACTGTCCCACCTGCCACAGGGAGTTCGAGAGCGGGGAGCAGGCGGAGATCTCCGACACCCTGAGGAGGCAGGCGGCCGCGATCCGTCGCCGCGCGGCCCGCGAGACCGAAGAGGCCGAAAAGCTATCCATCTCGGCAGAAAAGACCGGCGAGAAGCTGGAGAGGGTGACTTCGAACCTGAAGCGCTGGCGCGAATTACGCGAGAAGGGGGTCCGCGCCGAGGACCGAGTCGCCACCCGTCTCGAAGCGCTCGGGAAGGCCAGATCCGACCTGGAGGAGATCGAAGCCCGCATCGCGGGCACGGAGGCCCCCGGCGACGATGATCTCGAAGCGTCTCGCGCCCGCTGCGATCGTCTGAGGGCATTGCGCGACGCCCGTCCGCAGGTAAAGACCCTCGCTACCGAGCACTCCAGACTCGCAGAGCGCCTCGCGGAGCTCGTCGAGGAGCTCGAAGGCCTCTCCAGGGTCTCCTACGACGCCGAAGCTCACAGGGTGAAACGGGAAGAGAAGGACCGGCTGGAGCGGGCGCTCGGCAGGGTCGAGGAGCTGGAGCGGCGCCTCGCGACGCGGCCCGAGGTCGAGAGGGCGTTGCAAGCAGCCCGCGAGCTGGGAGAGAAGGCGGAGACTGCGGCGGAGAAGTTGCGGCGTGAGATCTCCACTCTGGAGTTCGACGAGTCGGCCTACGAGGCATCCGTGGAGCGCGTGACGGCGGCCGAGGAGCGGCTATCGAGCTTGCGGGATGCACGGGAGGGACTCGGGGGCGAATGGAAAGACGCAGACTTTCGTATCGAGCGGACGAAGGCCGAGCTGGGGCGCCTCGACGAAGACAGGAAGCTGGCCAACGAGAAGGCGGCCGCCGCCTCGCGAATGGACGAGATGGACGGCCTCTTCACCGAGTTCTTCCGCAGCCTGACGGCGAGGGCGCGACCGATGCTCGAGGTCGAGGCGTCCGACCTGGTGCGAGAGCTCACGGACGGCCGCTACGAGCGGATGGAATTCGACGAGAATTACCGGGTGAAGCTCCTCGACCGCTTCGATGACTCCTACGCCATCGAGCGCTTCTCGGGCGGCGAGTCCGACGTCGCCAGCCTCTCCGCCAGGGTGGCCCTCTCGAGGATAGTGGCTTCCCGGGGCGGCAACACCTTAGGGTTCCTCGTCCTCGACGAGGTCTTCGGGAGTCTCGACGCCGGAAGGCGCAACAACGTGTTACTCGCGCTCGAGCGTCTCAAGCGCTCGTTCGGCCAGATCTTCATAATCTCCCACGTCGCCGAAGTGCAGGAATCGGCCCTCGTCGACGAGGTCTGGATGCTGGAAGAAGACGAAGAAGGCAAGAGCACCGTCAGGCGCGTGAACACCCCTATGATGCCGGCTACTGGCGCCATCGCCGCCGGTAGCGCGTAACCCTACGCTCCTTCGAGGCGGACTTCAGGGCCAAGATCATCCACCAGCGCCCTGGCGTCTCCCCCGTCGAGATCCCTAACCCGGAGGACAGAACCGCCCGATCCGGAGGCGACCTCGGCGAGGAAGGTAGCGAGCCGCACACGCCGCTGGAAGGGACTGCTTACCATCCCGCGCGACTGCAGGTGACCCCGCGGTGCGATGGCCGTCTTGCGGCCCAGGCCCCGGTGGCGCACGACCAGGCGGTCCGCTTCGAACGCCCAACCGGCGTCCCGGTAAGACAGCCATCCGTACGCGGCGGCGGGTGGTATCAGGAAGATCCCGAGTAGACCAAGGGCGGACTGGAAGACGAGGAAAGAGACCAGCACGGCGGCAAAGGCGATGATCAGGTACAGGACCGTGGCCCTGAATACGTAACGCCAGAGGGCGCGGCGCGGGAGCGGCTCTACGGCCGGAGCGCCTGCAAACTCTGGGGCCGCTCCGGCAAGTAAGTCCTCCACCTCATCGTGGGGCAAGAGAGGAAAGAGCGTGGTCGAAACACCAGAGTCCTCGCCGTAGCCGGCGCTCTCCACGCGCAGGGAGGCGAGGCCGAAAGGCTGGCGCAGGAGACCTTCCGAGATACGAACGGCCTGTATGCGGGAGAGCGGGATGGTCGCCTCGCGGCGCTCCAGAAGCCCACGCTTGATATACAGGTAGTCCCCTTCGCGGGAGAGCGTGAAACCAGAGTAGGCGAGGATAGTTCCGGCTATCGCAAGCAGCCAGGCCAGGATCAAACCCGTGGGCAGGAGGATCAGGACCACCATGAGCCAGTTCGGCGCGAGGGTCTCGACGAGGCGCCGGACGTACTCCTCAGGGAAGAAGTTGTCCAGGACTTGAAACCCGATGGCGAGCACGGAGAAGGCGACCCCGATCTGACCGCTCGTGGCCCCGGCGAACAGCAACTCGCGCGTCGAGAGCCGCCTGAGAACCGTCGGGCCTGTGGTCTCCTCGAGGCTCTCCCTCCTGGAACCTTCGATCTCACGCCGCAGCGTCTGTGCCGCATCCCGGTCCAGCGCGGCGAGGGAGGCGTCGGGCTCGCTCGCGCCTCCGCCCGCCGTCTCGATCCTGACCTCGTAGACGCCGAAGGCGCGCTGAATGATCCCCTGCACGGTATCCACCGACTGTACGTGTTCCAGCGGTATGGTCCTTTCGCTCTTCTGGAATACGCCCTGGCGCAAGCGGAAAGAATTGCCGGTGACCGCGTAGATCGTCGCCCGCCAGGAGAGAAACCCCCACAGCGCCGCCAGCGCCGCCACGACGATGAAGCCGAGCAGGAAGAGTGTCACCGTCCTCAGGCTGAATCCCTGGCTCACGAGGAGGATTACGCCGGGGAAGACGAGCCCGCTGATCCAGCGCCGGAGCGTCTTTATGGCCCCGACGAGCATGGCCACGGGGTGGAGGCGCTTCTCAGAGCTCATCCTGTTCCCTGGTCAATTCGGCGATGCGGTCCCTCGCGCTTTCGGCGACGGGGGTCGAGAGCTCGGGGATCTGGTTCGGCCCGGCCGCGGTGTACAAGACCACGGTCGAGAGCCCGAACCGGCGCTGCAGTGGTCCCTGCCTGGTGTCCACGTGCTGGATACGGGCCAACGGCACGAGCGTGCGGCTGATCCAGAAGATCCCACGTTGCAGGTCCACCTCGTCGGGCCGAATCTCGTAACGCCACCTCCTCCACCTCAACCCGGGTACCACACCGACGACCACTCCGGCCAGCGCGAGTATCGCGAGCACGGGCAGAACCTCGAAAAGGAGCGGCGCTCCTCCGGAGCGCGACAACGCCAGAGCGGCGAAACCGGCTCCGACCAGGAGCGGCAGCATGTTGAGGGCGCCCGTTATCCTCCACAAGGTGATCGCCCGCGGGTCGAGCCTCTCTGCGGGTTCGCCCTTCACGAGTCAGGCCATGGGAATGGCGGGACGCCCGCGCAAGTCCTTCGCGGCGAGCTGGCCGCAGGCGGCGTCGATGTCCTGGCCCCGGCTGGGACGAAGCGTCGCCGAGAGGCCGAGCTCTCTGGCATGCCCGAGGAATCTCTTGGCATCCGCTTTGGTGGTGGCCGAAAAGCCGGTATCCGTCCAGTTGAAGCGGAGCAAATTCAGGTGGTAGAGCGGGTGGTCGAGGAGTTCCGCCAGGGCCTCGACGTGGCGCGGCTGGTCGTTGACGCCGGCGAGCAGCGTGTACTCGAAGAAGAGCTTGCGGCGCGTCCGTGATACGAAGTAACGGGCAGCATCCATCAGCTCGGGGATGGTATGGCGGGCTGCTACCGGCATCATCTCACGCCGCTCGTCCCCGAACGGGGTGTGCAGCGAGATCGCCAGGTGAAACTGCTCGGGCTCGTCTGCGAAACGACGGATCTTCTCTACCAAACCACTCGTAGAGACCGCCATGTGCCTCGCCGCCAACCCGAAGCCCTCAGGGTCGTTGAGGACTCTTAGCGCCCCGAGCGTCGCGTCGTAGTTGAGCATCGGCTCGCCCATACCCATGACCACGACGTTGGTCACCCTCTCCGGCGCGATGTCGCGGGCGCAGACGAAGACCTGCTCGGCGATCTCACGCGCCTTCAGGTTCCTCTTGATTCCCAAGAGCCCCGTGGCGCAGAACGTACAACCCATCGGGCATCCCACCTGCGTGGAGATGCATACCGTGCGCCTGGTCTTCTCAGGGATCATGACCGTCTCTATGGCGTGATTATCGCGGGTGTAGAACAGATACTTTCTCGTACCGTCGGAAGCCAGGGATACGCGCTCCAGCGTCAAGGCGGCCGCCGGAGCCTCCTCGGAGAGCGCCGCCTGTAACTCTTTGGGCAGGTTCGTGGCTTCTTTCCAGTCCCGGACGAGGGAACCTGTGAGGGCTTTGTAGACCTGGCGGATGCGGTAAGGTGGTTCGTTCCTCTCCTCGAGGACCACCCGCGCATCGGGTAAGAATTCCGCCGCATTCATGGTGGAGAGATTATACCGTGGCCGCCCAATCACAAAATCGCGGGGTAAGCCGCGAACGTGATTTCTCCTACCGGACCTCATCGTAGCGCTCTTGCCAGGATGCCGACTCACCGGATCTGTACGGCCAGTGAGCTCGAGCACGGGCGGCAAGGCGCTTGCACTGGCGGTAGAATCTGTCAATGGAGCTCGCCGGCCTCAACGTTCTGGACGTGTTTATCGCGGTTTTCGTGATCGCCGTGATACTACGCGGCGCGAGGACAGGCTTTCTCGCAGGTGTCTTCTCGCTCGTTGGCGTGGTCGTCGGCGTCTCGGCAGGGTCGAGGATCGCACTCTCCCTCATGCCCGAGGACGGGAACCCGATCTACGGCGCGGGTATTACCCTCGGGAGCATCCTGGCCTTCGCCGTGCTCGGGGAGGTCATCGCCAGGACGATAGGGGGTTCGATCAGGGATCGTCTCTCCAGCCCGACTTCGGAGACGCTGGACGGATTCGGCGGAGCGGTGCTGGGGTTTGCGCTCTCCCTCGTGCTGGTTTGGGCCGTCGGCGTCTTTGCCCTGCAGTCACCAACCCTCGCGGGGCTTTACCCCGCCCTGCGGGACTCCAAAATCCTGCAGGCCCTCGACGAACGCATGCCCTCCGGGCTCCTCACGCAGGCCGTCGCCGAGCTGGAGCCGCTGCCCCAGATCCATGGCCCCGAACCGGAGGTGGCGGCCCCCGAAGGTAGCATCGTCGGAGATCCCGACGTGCAAGTGGCGAGCGAGCGTACGCTGCGGGTGACGAGCAGAGCCTGCGGCTACGGCGTAGAGGGCTCGGGCTGGGTCGCCGGCCGGGACCTGGTCGTCACCAACGCCCACGTCGTCGCCGGGCAGAGGGCGACGCATGTAGAAGTCGGCAGGACGGGAAGGCGTCTTCCCGCAAAGGTCGTCGTCTTCGACGAGAAGAACGACATAGCCGTCCTGCGCGTAAACGGCCTTGGTCTGACGCCGCTGCGCCTTGCGCCACCCAAGCCAGGCAAGGACGTCGCCGTGATCGGGTTCCCCGAAAACGGTCCGCTCGACATCGAGCCTGCCCGCACGGGGACGACGCAACTCGTCAGCTCCGGCGACGCCTACGACAACGGCCCGGTGCAGCGCGTCGTGACCAGCTTCCGCGTATACGTGAGGCCCGGCAACTCGGGCGGTCCGGCCGTCAACAAGTACGGACGGGTCGTCTCGACAATATTCGCCAGCCGCACCGACTCGGACAACTCGGGCTACGGAGTCCCCTCCCGAATAGTCCACCGTCACCTCAAGGTGGCCGCAGACCGCACCGCCCCCGTCAGCACCGAGGGATGCGCCAACTAGAGCATTTCAGCACGCTCAGGCTTTTAGCCTTCGCTCGTCAGCACTTCAGCCCGGCGGCTGCGCCGCCTTGTCAGCCAAGGCTCACCAGCGCGAAAGCTGATCAGCTGAAATGCTGACGAGCGCCCGACAGGGCGCGTGCTGACAGGCTGAAATGCTCTACGCTGTCTCTTCCTGGATGATCTTCTCCAGCGCGAGCTGGCTCCTGTTGAGTTCGGCCTCGACCGTGGAGAGGCGGGCCAGGGAGGTCTCGCGCAGCCGGTCGCGCTCGACCTCGCGGGCGACAGCGGAGGCAGCCTCCTCTATGGCCGTAACGGCGCTCTCCAGTGTTAGCAGATCTTCTCTGTTCATGGGACGGATATTACCTGAAGCCGTACCGTTCGTTGTTGTGCTTCGCAGTCATGTACGCGTCGATCATGGCCCACAAGCCCACGATGGGGAGTAGGATCCAGCCGATCAGAACGGCCGTCAACGCGCCGTTTATGAGCTGGATGACGATGAAGATCACACCTTTGCCGACCTGGCCGTTGTAGATCTGGCCCAGCCCCGCAACGATGAGGCTGAGGATGGCGGCAAGTATTGGATTGCGCATCGTTTCTCCTCGCTGTCGACTGCGTCTTCGATGACGTATACGTCCGAATCTATTTCTCGTTTCAACGGCTCTTGACTGAACGTTCTATCAAGAGTATAGTGGTTGATTAAACGATCAATGAAGGGATGACTTGGCTGAGGGATCAGACCGGCGGGCGCAGATCCTGGAGGCGGCTTTCGAGGAGTTCTCTGAGAAGGGCTTCGAGGGGGCGACGATCAAGAGCATTGCGCGGACGGCCAGTCTGCAGTCGCCTGCGCTCATCTACTGGTATTTCCCTGACAAGGAGGCTCTTTTCAGGGAGGTTCTGGGGTCCAGGATCCCTGTTTTGCGCGCGGTGCGGGATCCTGCAAGGCTCCTCGACCTTCCACCGGAAGTGGTGTTGCCGAACATAGCGAGGAGGTATCTTTCGACGTTCGACGACAGCACTACCCAGAGGATGGTGCGACTGCTCATTGGGGAGGCTATGAGGCGGCCTGAGGTCTCGGAGGTGTTCGGCAACGCGGTGATCAAGAAGGTGCTCGGGTTCTTGAAGAGTTACATGGCGCGCCAGGTCGAGCTCGGAAGGCTGCGCCCGCACGACGTCCGTTCCAGCGCCCGCGCCTTCATAGGCATGCTCCTCCCCCAAGCCGGGGGCAAGCTGTTCTTCCCGGTCATAAGGGAAGACGGCCTTACCGACGAAGCGCACATACAGACGGCGGTCAACGTCTTTCTGAAAGGACTCGAACCCGAGGTATAGGAGGTCGACCATGGCCATCCACGCAGAGCGGGCCACCGGGAAAGCAGCGTCCGAGGCAATCCGTGACGTCAAGCGCACGACCTGCTGCGTCGTGGGGGGCGGGCCCGGCGGCGCGGTGCTGGCGTTGTTGCTGGCGCGGAGCGGCGTCGACGTGACGCTGCTCGAGGCTCACCCCGACTTCGACCGCGAGTTCCGCGGGGACACGCTGCACCCTTCGGTCATGGAGATCATGGACCAGCTGGGTCTTGCCGACCGTTTGCTCGAGCTGCGCCACTC
>DATMVF010000263.1:0-9212 GCA_035563475.1 Rubrobacter sp. | reverse complement strand
GCCAAGCTCGTGCGGGTCCGACGCCGCACAGAACGGCGCCACACGCACCCTCGAGTTCAACTCCAACGGCACGGTCAGGACTCTCAGACCCGGCCAGAGCGGTACCGTCGTGATCAGCTCTGAAGACGGTATCCCGACGTGCCCGGTCGTCTTCAACGCCCCGACCTCGAGGATAAGGATCGGTGATATCTCCTACTAAGAGCGCCGCGGGTTACTCACTCGTAGAGGTGATGGTGGCGATGGTAGTCCTCACCGTCGCCGTCGTACCCATGGTGGGCATGTTCGACGCCGCGATCGGGGCCGCCGACGCGAGCGCCGACTACGACAAAGCGCGGACGTGCGCCGTACAAAAGCTGGAACACCTCAAGAGCCTTCCGTACGAGGCCGTCGAGGGAGGCCTGCAAGGCGGCGTCTGCGACCCTTCCGGTTTCGGATACACGATCGCCACCGAGTCCATCGGTACCGACCTCGACGACGGTTCCGGAGAAGAGGGATTGACGATGGTCACCGTTACGGTCGACTGGGACGGCGAGGACTCCTACGTCGTTTCAGGAGTCGTGTCCAGATGGTGAACCCGGCAAGGAGATACTCGTGGAAGGTAGAAACGGGCTTCACGCTCGTGGAGGTACTCGTCTCCGCGATGATGATGTTCGGCGTGCTGTTCGCCCTGTATGCGATCTTCGACGTGAGCGTGAGGGCCTTCGGTTACGGCGGTGACAGGCTGGAGGCCATCGGGAACGCCAGGCTCGCCCTCGGCAGGATGGAACGTGAGATCAGGGCCGCCTACCCTTACGACCTGACCTCGGACCCACCCAGGAGATACCTGTTCCTGGACCCCACGGATCCCACAAGGCCCGGCGTACCTTCGGCAACCCGCATCGCCTTCGGCAACGAGACCGGGGGAGACCGCAGCATCGAGGGCTCCGAAGTCATTGGCTACTACCTAAGCGGCCACGATCTGAAACGTTCCAAGGGCGGCAGCGCCCAGACGCTCGTTGATTCGATCCCCGCGGACGGACTGCAGTTTACCCCGTGCAGGAGCCCCGACGACTGTCCTCCGACCCTCGCTATCACGAACGAGGCGGAGATCAAGCTCCTGCGCATAGAGTTGGCCGTCGAAGTCAGGCGTCGGGGTCAAGACACAGCCAGGCAGACGCTCGCGACCGACGTCTACCTCAGAAACCGCGAAGATCAACCATGATCCCGCGTCTCCTGCCCGAGCAAAGGGGTATGGCATTAGGACTCGCCATCATCGTCGTAGTGATCGTCGGCGTGATGGGAGCCGGCCTTATGACCATCGTCGCCACGGACCTGGAGGCCATCGTGGCGGTCAACAGGGGAGAGCAGGCCTTCGAGCTGGCCGAAGCAGGGATCGAGGTCGCCAAAGCACACCTCGCGAACGACCCGAGTCCTTCCGACTGGTCCTCGGGCGAACTCCATATGGCAGGCATGGGTGAGGGCTCCGTCACCGTCACCGTCGAATACGACGACGAAAGCAGGACCTTCGAGGCGATCTCCACAGGCGAATACCGGGAGACGAGCCGCAAGATCGAAGCCATCTTCTCTATCGAAGAAGCCGAGCCAAAGCTCCTGTCCTGGCGAGAACTCTACGAGTAAAGGTGTCAGGCCTTCGCAGCCGCTGGTCGCCCATGCCGCTAGAATGTTGTCATGGAGGAGAGAGAAGAACGTGGTGGGGCCGTCAGGGTAGGGATGATCTGGGGCGGCATCGGTGGAGTGGTCGGCTTCCTGGTCTCGCTGCTCGGTTCTCTGGTCGGGATCCTGGTCGCGGGCTTTATCGGTTTCTCCTGCGGGAGACGGGCCGCCGTTGCGGGAAATCGGGCCGGCGCTCTCTCCGGGCTGGTCGGCGGGGCCGTCGCAGCGCCCGTGTACGTGCTCGGGTCCGCGCTAGGGGCGCTACTGGCTGCGCGCCAGATCGGGGCCGCCGGGATCGCCGCGACCCTCTCGGATATGCTCGGTATGCAGGTCTCGGCCGATGAGGCCTGGATCTACTTTCTTTTCAGCCTCATTCTCTCTGCCATCCTCGAGGCCGTTGTCCTGATCCTGGTCTCATCTGCCGCCGGGGCCTGGGCGAAAAGGGGTTAGAAAGGGCTTCCCGGCGCCCCGCAGCTCAATGCTCTCTGGCCGCCTCCGCCGCGTGCTCCCCGAAAACGAACCCCCCGTCGTCGGGGCGCGTCACGCCGGCGCTCTCCAGGCGACGGTCCTTCTGATACTTTCTGATCGCGGCCTTCAGGGTCCCCAGACCCAGGGTTGCGCACCTGGGGCGGGAGGCGACGACCTGGCGTCCCAGCTGTTCGATCATCTCGTGATAGTCCATCTCCAGTACCTGATCCATGGTCAGACCGCCCCTGTGAACGTCCTCCAGGAGCATGCTGCTCGCCGCCATGCTGATCGTACAGCCCTCGCCCTCGTAGGTCGCCTCCTCTATGTGCTCCTGGTCGTCGGCCGCCTTGAGGTAGACCGTAACCACGTCTCCACATCCAGGATTGCCACCGGGCATCGCCACGTCATGATCCTCCAGGGCTCCCCTATGCCGCGGCTTCTCGTAGTGATCCAGCAGTATCTGTATCTGTAACTGCCTGTCCAACACGTAACCTTCCACTTGTTATTCCATAGTTTCTCTAACGACGATTCTATCGCACCCTCGTCCGCCGTCACGTAAACTTGCTACAGTTTGATACACTTTCACCATGAAAGTGGGTATAGTCGGGCTGCCGAACGTCGGCAAGTCCACGGTATTCAATAGCCTTACCAGGGCGGGGGCCGAGGCCCAGAATTACCCATTCACGACCATCGACCCGAACCTGGGTGTCGCCGCCGTACCGGACGAACGCCTGGTCGCCGTGGCCGGGGTGATCGGCAGCAAAGGCGTCGTCCCTGCAACGGTCGACTTCGTGGACATCGCGGGGCTGGTGAGGGGCGCGAGCGTCGGGGAGGGGCTGGGCAACCAGTTCCTCGGGCACATCAGAGAGTGCGACGCCATTGCGCACGTCGTCCGCTGTTTCGAGGACGAGAACGTCGTACACGTCCACGCCGGCGTGGATCCCAGGGGCGACATCGAGACCATCGACACCGAGCTGTTGCTCGCAGATCTCGCGAGCGTCGAGCGGCGGCTGGAACGGGTCGGGCGGGCCGCCAAGAGCGGCGATTCCAGACTCCAGGCCGAGGCGGCCGAGTTGGAACAGCTACGTGACCATCTCTCTGACGGCAGTCCGGCACGAGTCTTCCCGGCGACGGAGACGCTGGCCGAGGCCATGAGCACCCTCATAACTGCCAAGCCGACGCTCTACGTCGCGAACGTGGATGAGGATTCCGTCGTGCAGGGCAGTCGCTACAGCTCGCAGGTCGAGAAGCACGCCAGCAGCGAGGGTGCTGAGGCCGTAAGGATCTGTGCGAAGCTGGAAGCCGAGGTCGCCGAGCTCCCGGAAGACGAGGCCGCGGAGTATCTGGCGATGCTCGGGGTAGAGACGACGGGTTTCGAGGAATTCGTGCGGGCGGCTTACCGGCTGCTCGGGCTCGTCACGTTCTTTACCGCGAAGGAGAAGGAGGCCCGAGCCTGGACCGTAAGAGAAGGCTCGACGGTGCGCCAGGCCGCCGGACGCATCCACACCGACATGGAGCGCGGCTTTATCGGGGCCGAGGTCGGAGACTGGCAGGACATCGTCGGCGCCGGCTCCTGGGCCAGGGCCAAAGAGGAGGCGAAGGTCCGTCTCGAAGGCCGCGACTACGTGGTAAGAGACGGCGATACCGTACTCGTCCGCTTCAACGTGTGATGGCGTAGCCGGTGCAGCCTTTCGTCAAACCGAAGAAACCCCTCCAGAGATCCCGCCTCGCGCTCGTTACCACGGGCGGCGTTCACCTGCCCGACCAGGAGCGCTTCGATATCGACGACCCCGCAGGCGATTGCTCCTACCGGGAGATACCGGTGACCGCCAACCAGCTCACCTGGACCCACGCCTACTACAGACCGGACGAGGGCACCGACCTGGACGCAGTCTTCCCCCTCGAGACCCTCCGCAGGCTGGTCAGCGATGGTGCGGTGGGCGGGCTGGCGGCGCGCCACTTCTCCTTTATGGGAGCCATCCACGACCCGGCCCCGTTGGTAGAACGCACGGCCCCCGAAGTAGCCGACAAGCTGGTCGAAGACCAGGTAGACGTCGTACTTCTCACGCCTTCCTGACCCCTGTGCCACCGGTCCGTCGGGCTGGTCTGCAACGCGATAGAAGAACGGGGCATCCCCACCGTAACCCTGGCCATGGAGCACGGCATCAGTGCGCCACGGGTCGGCTTCGTACCCTTTCCATACAATCTCCCGATGGGCAAACCCCACGATCGCGAAGGACACGAGCGCGTAGCGCTCGCCGCGCTCGCCCTGCTCCACGACATGGAGCAACCTGGAGAAGTGGAGTTGTAGGCTTCAGGTTTCACCTGAAACGTGAGATATAATCGAGCTGTATACAGACCGATCGCAAAGGTGAGACCGTGGCCCCGTTATTGTTGGTGTTGTTCATAGCGTTATTCGTGGTTGTGTTCCTCTTCCTGCTGCCGATACTGTTCTCGCTGCAGGCCGTGGGGAGCCTTTTCGTCTATCCCAAGCAGCTACGGGCGATCTTCGGAAACAAGATCCTGCGCCGCAACCACGCCCTGGAGCACGCGACCATCGTGGTGATGATGGAGAGGGAGCCAGGACGCAGGCTGAACGGGTTCTCCACCGACGACGGGTTCTTCGTTCAGGGCGTACGCTCTATCTCCGAAGTCGAGAGCGCCGCCAGAGAGGCCCTGCGCAGGTTGCAAAGCGGGGAGAAGAGGCTGGCCATCCACCGCAACTGCGGTACGACCATCGTGGCCGCGAACCTGCTCGCCGCTATCTTCTTCCTGATTACCCTCGGACTGGTTCTCTACCTTGGCGTGGGTAATCTCTACCTCATGATCCTCGGCAGCGTCGTCCTCGCTCTCGCCCTGCGCATCCCTTTGAGCCTCCTCCTGCAGCGGTTCGTTACCACCGATGCTGACCTGACGAACGCGGAGGTCGGTTGGGTCGAGCCTGCGCAGCCGGGCGACCTCAAGAGCGGCATCTTCGGGCTCTTGCTCGCCGCGTCGACCGTGCGGGTGCGCGTCTTCCACACCGACCCTGAAGCGGTCGAGATCTTCCGCGACGACGGCGCGATAGTTAGGTAGAAAGCTTCACGTTTCAGGCTACAGGCATCAGGAACTGCAAGAGTTAGTCACTTGATGTGTACGCTTCCCCTGCCGGGTCATGGCTCAGCCCCATACCTGAAGCCTGTAACCTGTAGCCGCAGTTTGCGCAGCAAACTGCTCTATTCGTCCAGCAACGCCGGGTCCAGGATCCAACCTTCGTCGGCATCGCACTCCGCCGGTACGCCGTAGTTGTCGTCTCTCTTTTCGTAGGCCCACGCCGCCTGGACCGCGCACAGGAGCGAGTCGAGGGCGTCGGCGGAAGGGTCCCGTAAGAACTCTTCCCTCCAATGGTCATTCGTCTCCACCGCGAATCCATAGATATCCCTGAGAACTGCTGACTCCAGGCCGGAGAGCAGCGTCTCCCTGGCGGATCTCCTTTCTGGCGTGTCGGGTGCTGCGTCCCTTTTGTATGCCGTGCGTCCCAGAAAGCGGCGGGCGACGACGGCCGGGTAGGCTTCGACGGCCACGCGTTCGTCCCCATTCCGTCTGCACGGCTCGACACGGACGCCAGAGGCGAGGAGGCGTGGCGCGCCCTGGTAGAACATTTTGCCTACGGGGACCCTGAAGAGCATCATCGCGCTGCTGGATCCACTCCTGCGGTCGGCGAGCCGGTAACGCCACTTCTTGCCCGCTGGCCTTGTGGCCATGTCGGCCCGGATCTTCCCCTCGAACTCCTCTTTCGGGAGTTTGCCGACCTCGCCGACGTACCCCTCCCAACTCTCCGGCCACCCGAGGGCGGCTACCAGGGATCTTGGTTGGCCGAACGGGAAGTCCATCCCGCACACCCAGGGACCCGGTCTCTGCAAAAAGTCCTCGAAGCCGCTGAAGTCGGTCAACGTCTCCGAGTCCTCGACGCGCAAGGAGTCTCCTTCCAGCGTGCAGCCGAGGACGATGAGGGGTTTCCGACGGCCAGGGGCGCTCGTGAAGTCGAGGCCGTAGATCCTCACGCGGGACCGTTCAAGGCGAACCTACCGGGTCTCGCCGCTTTCCCTGTTCAGCCGATGCGCATCCGGTCTGCGGTCGTCTTCAGGGATCTTCTCTCCCTCGTTCTTGCCGCCGGGGATGTGCCATTCGATCACCTGGTTTATCTCGGCCCCCACCAGCATGATGAGAGCCGAGTAGTAGACGTAGAGCATCAGGATGATCACACCCGCAAGCGACCCGTACGTCTCGTTGTAGGAGCCGGCGGTGCTCGCATACAGGGAGAACAACAGGGAGAAGGCGAGCCAGAACACGAAGGCGACGATCGATCCCGGGCTGATCCAACGGAACCTCTGTTTGGCGGCGGGGGCGAAGTAGTAGATCAGGGCGAAGGCGAAGAGGACTACCAGGGCCACGACGGGCCACTGCACGATGCTCCAGAGCGTCGCGAAGACGGACCCCAGGCCGACGAGGTCGGCCACCCTCACGCCGATAGACTCGCCGAAGATTACCAGCCCGAGCGCGCCGACCAGGAGAACGACCACCGCGAGCGACATGAAGATCGAGAGCCCGTACACCTTCCAGAAAGGTCTGTCTTCCTCGACCTCGTACATGACGTTCATGGCCTCCATAACCGAGCGGAACGCCCCGGAAACACCCCAGAGCGCGAGCAGGATCGAGACGATCGCCCCGAAAGTGAAGGCGCTCTCGGCCTGGCTCTGCGTGATGCTGAGTAGCTGACCTTCGATGAACTCCGTTGCCGACTGCGGCGCTACGCCGGAGAGCTTGTCGACCATGGTGTTGACGAGGTCGGTCGCGTTGAAGAGGCCCAGCAGCGAGAGCAAGAAGGTGAAAAATGGGAAGATGGCGAAGAGGCCCTTGTAGGTGAGGTTGCCGGCGAACGCCATGACGTGGTCTTCGTCCATCTCCTTGTAAGTCAGCTTGAAGAAGTCGACGAGACCCAGGTTCTCCGCGACGGGAACCTCGACCTCGTTTCCTTTGCTCTCGGCCTTCTTGATCAGCCGCGTACCCGGTATCTTCATGCGTTCGTCCTCCCGCAGGTGAAAGCCTCAGATTGATTCGTCACTCAGTTTACCCGCGGGAGGCCATACTTCTAACATGTGGTGCCGGCGTAAAGCGTGCGGCCGAAACTCTCCCCTATCCGCAGATCAGCGCGACGCGCTTGGAGTTCTTTCCAGTCCCGGTGCCCCGGCCCGGGCGCAACCGGTGCAGTTGGCTTCCCTGGTGGTGGTTACCCAGTCCTCGTCGTTGATCGGCCTGCCGCAGTACGTCTCTCTGAATTGTGGCTTGGCCACGTGCACCCTGCCGATCCCGTTCGCCTGGCGAATATTCATCTCTCTCCTCGTCCGGTTCCTTTGCGTCCAGTTTAGCTTGAGAGCCCGCCGCTGTAAGGTCCTGTACTCTCACCTACGACTGCGTAGAGCGGGTCCGAGAAGAGGCGGCGCGGACTCCGGTCGAGGCTGCGGACGTTTCGGAAGTTGCCGGCTTCCTGGAGATACTCTTCTACGAGGCGCATGTGCCCACGGTCATCCAGTCGGCGCCAGATCTCGACCGCCTTTGTGGGAAAACAGCGATCTGAGAAGGTCGTGATCAGTGGTGCCCCGACCTTCAGCACCCGACCGACTTCGCGTAGTACCTCTACGGGCCTTGTCAGGTAGTCGATGGAGACGCAGATCCCAACCCCGTCGAACTCCCCTTCTTCGAAAGGCAGTCCAGGATTCGTGTTCAGGTTCTGCACGATGTAGGAGTCGAGCCTCTCGTTGCGGCGTAATTCCGCCTCGTTCATACCGAGCCCGACCACGCGCCGGTACGCGACCTCCGGCGGTAGATGGCTAACCCAGCTGCTCATGAGGTCCAGAATCTCTCCGCCCGCCGGGAAGTGCTCCCTGTAGAGTTGCGTGACGGCGGCGATCGCGCCTTCATCTATGTGGGTGACAAGCCGGGGCGTCCTATAAAATTCCTCGTCTGGCGTCTCGTCGGTACGTCTGAAAGCCTCCTTTGGAATCTGCGGCAAATCCTTGCCTCCTTCTGACCCCTCATAAGGAATTCGCATGATGGGTTGGGCAGCGTACGGCTTCCTGGGCTAGCCAGACTCCTACCCCCGCCCGCTTTCGACAAAACCGTCATTCCCGCGCATGCCGGATTCCACCGCACCAGACGTTGCGCTCCTCCAACCGGCAGCGATCTACGGGATTACGCATAGCTCGTAGGCCAGGCCCGAGCATCGCGAGACCCCGCCGGCGACGACGCTGCGTTCCCGGAAGTAATCGTGGCGAAGGGACGAGAACTCAAGCCTCGGAGCGTGGTATGCGTATGATGAAGGTCGATCCTTCCCCGGGCTTGCTCCGCACCTCTATGCTACCCTTGTGATCCTCGGCGATCTGCCGGGCTATCGACAGCCCCAACCCCAAGCCCTCGGTCGACCGGGCTTCCTCCGCGCGGTAGAAGCGCTCGAAGACGTGTGGGATCTGGTCCTCGGGTATCCCGATCCCGGTGTCGGCGACCTCTACCCCTACGCTACCATCCTCTTCCGCAATCTTGATGGTGACCCGCCCTCCTTCTGGCGAGTACTTCACGGCGTTGTCCAGGAGGATCGAGAGCGCCTGCCGGAGACGCTCTCTGTCGAAGACCGCACTTACCCGCCGTGTCTTCTGCTGAGGGGTCGGATGCTCGATAAGCACCTTGCCGTTCACGGATGCCCGCGCCGACTCCGCGGCTTCTTCTACTACTTCGGTGAGGTCGTCTTCTTTCAGGTTCAGTTTCATCCCTTCGTCACCGCGAGCGAGCTCGAGCAGGTTCTCTACCAGACCCTTCATGCGCTCCGACTCTCGCTGTATCGCCGCCACGCTCTCCGGTCCGATCTGTGGGTCTCTCAACGCCCACTCTTCGAGCATCTGCGCGTAGCTGTGTATGGAGGTGAGAGGAGTACGCAATTCGTGGCTGGCGTCGGCGACGAAGCGGCGCTGCCGGTCAAGCGTCTCTTCGAGGCGGGCCAGGGTAATTTCGAGGTGAGAGAGCATGTCGTTGATCGTGATGGCGAGATCTCCTATCTC
>DATMVF010000262.1:0-5690 GCA_035563475.1 Rubrobacter sp. | reverse complement strand
CCTCGTCTACCGCCTGGATCGGCTAGGTAGGTCACTCCTGGTCATTGTCGGCGTCCACAATAGGCTACTGGCCTTCGGCGTGTCCCTAAAGAGCGCCACCGAGCCCATAGACACCTCCAACCCCAGCGGCAAGCTCATCTTCCAGATGCTTGCGTCGTTCGCGGAGTGCGAGCGCGAGACCATGCGAGAGAGGACGCGGGCAGGCCTGCACCGGGCGTTCGGGGGCGGCAAACACACGGCTGACTACTCTCGCTCACACGACGCCTGGTCGAGATCGAGGAGGATCGGCCTGAGGCGTTCGGGAAGCGCAAGCAGCTCGTCGGGCTGCGCGTGGAGTCGGTCTCGCTCGGCAAGAGCCAGGAGGACGGCCGGGCCGAGACCCAGACAACCTACCGTTTCGGTCCGCCGCCGGCCTCAGAAGCAGAGTCCGTCGACGACTCGTCTGTGCCTCACTTCAAGAACGGCAGGGAGCCGGACAAACGTGAGCGTGCCAGGGAGGTGCTCCGTCGCGTCGGTGGCGCCCGAACCGCGGCCCTCCCGGCGCAGGTCCTCTCCGAATTCGAGGGCGCGTGCTCGAGAAAGCTCGAGCCCAGGCCGGATTCAGAAGCGCTACGGCGGGAGGTCGAGCGGCTCATGCTCGCCTTCCCTGTCTTGGGGCTCACCGCCCCCGTGGTGCTCGAAGTCCTGCGGGGCGTCGGGGAGCACATGCTCTCCTACTACGAGGCCCAGAGATATGGGCGGTCGCCCGCCTCGGGCAGGTGGCCTGATCCTGAGTGAGGATTTCGGCCCTGAGGCGGTACTCGACGGGGTGTCTTTCATCAACCCGCTTGACCCCGCATTCGACCTTGCTGTCCTGGGTTAGAAGCTCATAGAAGGATCCACCCAGAGGTATGGAACCAGACGGAGAAAGAACGGGGATGACGGGATAACGGACACGATCCCTTATCAGGTGCCGGCGAGCTCGCGATCTTCGTCCACAGGAAGTGATGGTACTTGCGCTGTGGTGCACCTCTGATTCCCGGCAAACCGCACCGAACTGGCGTTACGCGCTGAGCTGTCTACTAAGGGTTCCGAGCGGCTGGAATTGGCTAGAGAGTAGAGAGCCTCAGGGGCACGTTTGCACAATGGCACGGATGCGCTCGCATCAATGCACGACTGCATAAATACGGAGGTCAGGTTTCGCGCCTTACTGACCCAGGCTGAGATTCAGAAGCTGGAAGTTATGCGTGCCTAAGAAATAGTGGGTCGCAATATATCGGTGAGTAGGAGCGATACCCCAGCCCCCCATTCAGTGAGGCTTTCGTGTTTGCGTTAGGGGGTACAAGGCCGCCATTCAGCTAGCAGGCCCTCCGGTTGCGCCCAGATGGCGAGCAGCGCACTCGTAATGAGATGAGGTCAGCGGTTCGAGTCCGCTCTTCGGCTCTATTATTTTCTTCCAATTTGCAGGTAAAACGTGAGGTGTGGAGATCAGGCGGGTCTCGCCATACTGCAACCGTGCTGCAACCCGTTCGGCACAGCGGGCGATCTATAGCACTTGCAGTCTGATTCCCTGCCGGAATCGGCCAGCGGCGAGAAGTGAGTACCCTGGTCGCTAGAGTACCCGCTCGGATGCGAATGGGGTGCCAACCATAATTACAGCGTTTGACACTAAAAGTGAATCTTGCTATGGTAGTGGACCATACAGGTCTATACCGGTATAGACTGGAGGTGGAGATGAGATCCTTTGACCAGGGTGGTGTCCAGAAAAACAGCTCAGTTCCTATTTACTCTCAGGTCGAGCGGATCGTTATGGACATGATAGACAGCGGTAGACTCTCGCCTGGCCAGCGCGCGCCCTCAGAGAGGGAGATCGCTGATACCCTGGGCATCAGCCGCATGACGGCGAGGGCGGCCATGTCCAGCCTCGTCGCCGATGGCTACCTCTACAGCGTGCCGGGGAAGGGCACCTTCGTCTCCAACCCCAAGATGCGACAGGACTTACTGGAGCTAACCAGCTTCACGCAGGACATGCGTAAACGCGGGCTCAAGCCTGGCGCCAAGCTCTTGGAGGCGGGCGTCACCGATGGAGCTCCGGAGAAGATCTACCGGGCTCTAGGACTTTCCGGGGCTGATGGCCTGCTCCGCATCCACAGACTTCGGACCGCCGACGAGGAGCCCATGTGTCTGGAGACGAGCTACCTGCCCAAGGACTACTTTACCTGGCTGCTTGAGGAAGATCTCGAATCGGGGTCCCTGTACAGAGCGCTCGAGAGCCACGGCGTCGAGCTTGTCAGGGCCGAGGAGCACTTGGAAGCGACCTTGGTGCGGGAGACGGAGAGCGAACTTCTCACCGTACCGGTCGGGTACCCGGCGCTTCTCATCGAGCGGACCGCGTACACGGAGGAGGACAAGGCGATCGAGTTCGTGAAATCTCTCTACCGGGGAGACCGCTACCGGTTCAGCGCGAAGCTGTTCAAACGTAGGCCCAGGAGGGGGGGGCTCCCATGAGCGGTGCAGGAAGCTACCTCGGAGCTGTGGGCAGGATGGTCCAGCGCCTCCAATCCGAGCAGATGGGATCGATCCAGGAAGCGGGAAGGTTGGTGGCCGAAGTTCTGCGCGCGGACCGGCTGGTCCACGTGTTCGGCACCGGCCACTCGCACATGCTCGCAGAGGAAGGGCTCTACCGGGCGGGGGGCCTAGCTCCGGTCAACGCGATCCTGGAATCCGGCCTGATGCTGCATGAGGGCGCGGCCGCATCGACGAGGCTGGAGAAGCTTCCGGGGTATTCGTCAATCGTAGCCGACAAATACGGCTTCTTAGAGGGAGACCTCCTGATAGTAGTCTCAAACTCCGGGGTCAACGCCGTGCCTGTGGAGATGGCCATGTTGGCCAAGGAAGCCGGGCTCAAGGTGCTCGCCGTTTGCTCCATGGCATATTCGAAGGCGGCGGAGCTGAAAGCTGGGGTGCCCGCGCGCCTGTACGAGATCGCCGATCTCACCCTGGACAACCTGGGCACGCCGGGGGATGCGGAGGTTGAGGTCGACGAGACCGGCCTGAAGGTGGGGCCTACATCGACTGTAATCGGGGCCGCGTTGCTCAACGCGGTCTTCGTGGAGGCGGCATGCGCGCTCGCGGCCGGGGGGACGGAGCCCCCCGTCTATCGCAGCGGCAACATGCCGGGTGCTACCGATCACAACCGGTGGCTCATCGAGCGTTTTGGGGGGAGGATTCGACACCTGTGAGCGGCGACCGAGACAGCGCTCGGATTGCCTCCGTGGGCGTCGACCTGGGTGGCACGAACATCAGAAGTGCCGTCTTCGACGACGGGATGCAGATCCTGGGCCGATCCGAGAGGCAAACACGGGCACAGGAGGACGCGGATGACGTGATCCGCAGAATGGCGACCTGCGTGCGCGAGGCGCTGGAGCAGGCTTCCGTCGCGGCGGGCGAGGTCGCCGGGGTCGGGGTCGGTGCCGCCGGACTTACGGACTGGAGGACTGGGGTGGTAGTCCTGGCGTCAAACCTGGGGTGGAGGAACGTTCCCGTCAGGGAGCGCCTAGAGCAGGAACTAGATGGGCTGCGCGTCGAGGTGGACAAGGATACCAACGTGGCCGCCTTGGCCGAAGCTCGACTGGGTGCTGGGCGCGAGTTCGAGCACTTCCTCTACGTGACGGCTGGCACCGGTATCGGTGGTGGGCTCATCCTGGACGGCGCTCTTTACCGGGGCGCGACGGGTGGCGCCGGTGACGTCGGACATATTGTGGTGGATCCGGAGGGACCCCGGTGCGGCTGCGGCGACTACGGCTGTGTGGAAGTATTCTCCTCAGGCGCCGGCATGGTCGACCGGGCCAGGGAGACCTTAGCCAAAGGTGGAGACGATGGCGAATCTTCTGCCCTGGACCCGGAGAGTCTTACCACAGAAGACATATTCGAAGCCGCCCGGAGAGGAGATGCGGTGGCTATCCGAATTGTGGAGAGGGCCGGCGCGGCGCTGGGGTTGGCGCTGGCCGACTACGTCAACATAAACAATCCGGAGGCCATAGTCCTGGGCGGGGGAGTAACGCGAGCTGGGGAAACGTACTTAGGTCCCGTCGAACGCGAGTTGAAGCGGCGGGCGCTGGCGGCTCTTGGCGAGATCGTAGAGCTGGTGCCGCCCGGCTTGGGGGACGATGTCGGAGTGACAGGCGCGGCCCTGCTGCTCAGAGAGTCAGCTAGCCAAGAAGAGGGAGGAGCATGAAAGTACTGTACGCGGGAGATTCCGCCATTATGGCGGTGCTAGGTCTAGAAGGAGCCGAGGTCTACCCTCTCGTCGATCAGGTGTGGGACGCCGGAACCCATTTGCAGCAGGCTCTCGAGGAATCCGGGATCGAGGTAACGCGCATGCTCTCGCACGTTGCCTACTCGGATTTTCCCGAGACTGCCGAGAGCCTTGCCGAGTACGATGCGCTGATCCTAAGCGACATCGGCCACGATACCCTGGTGACCTATCCTGGGGAGCGCCGTATGCATGTGCCTATGGGCCCGAACCGGCTGAAGGAGATCGTCCGGTATGTGGCGTCTGGCGGGGGTTTGATCTACTGCGGGGGGTACTTCACCTATCAAGGCCACTACGGAAAGGGGCGGTGGTATGGGACCCCGGTGGCCGAGATCCTGCCCCTTGAGACGTTGCCACTACCCGACGACCGTGTCGAAGCGCCCGAAGGGGCTCCCGTTTTCGATATCGACTCGGGACATCCGGTGACTTCCGGAATAGATTGGAGCGATCCGCCGATCTTTATGGGATACAACCGC
Organism: Rubrobacter sp.; assembly: GCA_035563475.1. GTDB lineage: Bacteria > Actinomycetota > Rubrobacteria > Rubrobacterales > Rubrobacteraceae > Rubrobacter_D. The sequence continues at coordinate 920 of DATMVF010000262.1, read as the reverse complement.
ACCGGGGGTACCCAGAACGGTGGACGTCTGCTCGGACGCATTGGAGGAGGAGATCCGCTTTTGGCCGTTGGGGAGCATGGATCCGGGCGCGTGCTGGCCACGGTGGCGGATCCCGCGCCTCACTGGGGGAGCGATTTCGTGCGCTGGTCGCACTACGGACGGTTCTGGAATCAGGCGGTCCGCTGGGTTTCGAGAGCGGACAAGGGGGAGAACTACGGATGAAGCTTACCTTCGAGGTTTGGCCAAACATGCCGTGGGGCCGGCTTGAGGCCGCCGGTCCCGCCTGGAACTCTTGGGGGGACAGACCGCTTGTCTGGTGCGCGGAAAGGATAGCCGAGTGCGGATACGACGGCATAGACGTGATCTTCGGAAAGATCCAGGAGATCCCCGAAGACGAGTACCCGGCCTTCGCCGAGGAGTTCCCCGCCAGGCTGCGCGAGCTGGGACTCGAATTCGGCTACATCGGAGCCCACTCGACCTTCGTCTCGCCGCGCCACTTCGACCGCGAGCGCGGGATAGCGGGGTTCAAGAAGGCCGTTGACGCGGCCGCGGACCTCGGGGCGAGCTCGGTCTGCACCCTCCTCGGTGACGGCTACTACGACCCGCCGCTGAACATCCTCCTGAGCCGCAAGGATGCCTGGGCGCAGGCCGTGGGAGCGGTGGGCGAGGTCGCGACCTACGCAGCCGACAAGGGCGTGAACGTGAGCATCGAGTTGTTGCAGGGAAGCATCGTGAACCGAGTTCCGCTCCTGCTGCGGCTCATCGATGAGGTGGACCGGGAGAACGTCCGGGCAACGGTGGACACCGGGACCTTCTACACCACCGTGAAGCCCTTTATGGACGTCAAAGCGGCCATCAGGGAGCTCGGCGACCTCATAGACATCGTGCATGTAAAGGACGAGATCGGGCTGCCCTCCATC
>DATMVF010000261.1:0-2638 GCA_035563475.1 Rubrobacter sp. | reverse complement strand
TGGCGTGAGCCCGACGAGGGTATCTGGGAGGTCAGGGGTGGCAGGCGCCAGTTCGTCTCTTCCAAGCTCCTGAGCTGGGTGGCCCTGGAGCGGGCGGGCAGGATCGCCCGCCAGCGCGGACTGCCTTCGGGAGACGGGCGCTGGATGGCCGAGCGCGACGCGATCTACGAGGAGGTCATGGAGAAAGGCTGGAACCCCGAGAAGGAGAGCTTCGTCCAGTATTACGGCTCGGACGCTCTCGACGCCTCGCTGCTCATGATGCCGCTGGTCAAGTTCGTCGGCCCCACGGACCCTCGTTGGCTCTCCACCCTGGATTGTATCCAGCAGGAACTCGCCCACGACACGCTCGTGAAGCGTTACCGGCCGGAGGATGCAGCCCCCGACGGCCTCGAGGGGGACGAGGGCAGCTTCAGCCTGTGCTCCTTCTGGCTCGTGGAGTGCCTCACCCAGGCGGGACGCCTCGATGAAGCGCGCCTCGCCCTGGAGAAGATGTTCTCTTACGCCAACCACCTGGGCCTCTACGCCGAGGAACTCGGGTCCTCGGGCGAGGCCCTCGGCAACTTCCCCCAGGCTCTTACGCACCTGGCGCTCATCAGCGCTGCTGTACACCTGGATCGCGCGCTCGGAGCGCGCTGAACAGCCATGCGCGATCCGCTTTTCGAGGCCGTCCCCAACTTCAGCGAGGGGAAGGACGACACGAAGATCTCACGCATCACGGAGGCGGTCAGCAGCGTCCCGGGCGTCCGCATCCTCGGCCTTCACTCAGACCCCGATCACAACAGGAGCGTCATCACGTTCGCCGGCGAGGAGAACCCCGTGCTCGAGGGCGCCATCGCCCTGGCAGAGGCGTGCGCCGCCGAACTCGATCTCGCCTCCCAGTCCGGAGAGCACCCCAGGATGGGCGTGCTCGACGTGCTCCCCTTCGTGCCCCTGGAAGGCGCCACGATGGATGATGCCGTCAAGCTGGCACACCGGGTCGGCGAGGGCCTGGGTTCCCTGGGGTTTCCCGTCTTCCTCTACGGGTCTGCCGCGACGGGAAAGCACCGCAGATCCCTCCCCGACGTTAGACGAGGCGGCTACGAGGGCGTCTCATCCCGCCTCGAAGACCCACTGTGGAAGCCGGATTACGGTCCGGGAACACTCGACCCCCACGTGGGAGCCGTCGCCGTCGGCGCCCGTCCTTTCCTGGTTGCTTTCAACGCGTACCTGGATACGGACGACGTCGAGGTCGCACGAACGGTGGCCAGACGGGTCAGGGAGAGCGGCGGCGGCCTTCCGGCCGTGAGGGCGCTCGGCTTCGGTGTGGGTGGCAAGGCCCAGGTCTCGATGAACCTGACCGACCTCGAACGGACCGCCATCCCCGTGGCCCTGGAAGCCGTTCGCTCGGCCGCTGCCGAGTTCGGCGCCACCGTAGAGTCGACCGAGCTCGTCGGCCTGGCGCCTCTGGAAGCAGTACTGCAGACGGCCCGCTACTACCTTGGCTTGCGGGAACTTGATGCCCATCACGTCCTGGAGGCGAGACTCTACGGCCCGTCTGATTCTCGGAGCGTGTAAAGACGTGCTGGTCTACCTCGCAGGACCACTGTTCTCGATGGCCGAGAGGCGCTTCAACCTCGAACTTACGCACAGGCTCGAAGCCCTCGGCTTCGAGGTCTTCCTCCCGCAACGAGACGGCGTCGAGCGCGACAGGCCGCCTTACGATAGGATGGCCCCCGAGGAGCGGCGCCGCGCAATGTTCGAGCTCGATAGATCCAGGATCCTCGACTCAGACGTGTTCTTATTCGTGCTCGACGGGCGCGTCCCCGACGAGGGAGCATGCGTGGAGCTCGGCATAGCCTACGGCCAGAAGTACCTCCAGAAAAGCGAGAAGCTCCTGGTGGGACTCCACACCGACACCCGGGCGGCCTTTATCGGGGGGAGACTGAACCCGATGGTACGTGACCCGCTAGACTGCGTTGTCGACGACGAGGAGACGCTTCTGCGCGTACTCGCCGAACAAAGATCCGGCGTCGAAGCGACAACGGAATGGCCCGGGTAGTACTCTATATAGCGCAAACATAGAAAGGAATGGCGCGATGAACGGGCGTGAGATCACGGCAGCGGCGATACAGATGTCCTCGACTCCGAACAAAGGGGAGAACCTCGACACGGCCGAAAGGCTCATACGTTCGGCGGCATCCTCGGGGGCCGACCTGATAGCCCTGCCCGAGCTGTGGAACTGCCACGGCCTCGAGGAAGTCTACAAGGAGAATGCCGAGCCCGTGCCAGGGCCGACGACGAGGTTCCTCGGCGGACTCGCGCAGGAGCTGGGGGTATACCTGCTCGGGGGTTCGATCCTCGAAGGAGATCCCCAATCCACGAAACTGCATAATACCTCCACTTTCTTCGGGCCCGACGGCAAGATGTCGGCTGTTTACCGCAAGATACACCTCTTCGACGTGAAGGCCCCGGATCGCGAATACCTGGAGAGCCGGACCATCGCGGCCGGCTCAGAGATTGTCACCGCGAAGGCGGGCGCCGCGACCGTCGGGCTCTCCGTTTGCTACGACGTGCGTTTTCCCGAGCTCTACCGGTTGCTCGCGTTGCGCGGCGCCGAGGTGCTCGCCGTCCCTGCCGCCTTCACGCTCCAGACGGGCAA
>DATMVF010000260.1:0-35196 GCA_035563475.1 Rubrobacter sp. | reverse complement strand
CGGCCAGCGACGCCGGCGCGTAGCCCCTGGAGCGGCGGATGGGATACGTTTCCTTTCTAGCGACCCGCACCACGCTGTCGTCGGTGCGCATGTGGATGGGCCGGTCGTGAACCAGGAAGAAGTCGGCGATCTCCCCGATCTGCTCGAAGGCCTCCTCGTCCCGGTAGGCTACGGGCTCGTCTGAGTTGTTGCCGCTGGTCATGACGAGCGGAATGCCCGCATCGGCCATCAACAGGTGGTGCAGCGGGGTGTAGGCGAGCATGACGCCCAGGGTGCTCTGCCGCGGGGCCACTGCATCGGCGATCCCGCTATCATCCAGGCGCTCGAGGAGCACTATGGGACGCGCCGGAGAGGTGAGTAGTGCCTCTTCCACTGATCCTACCCGACAAAATTCGCGTACTTGGGCGAGATCCCTAGCCATAAGCGCGAAGGGTTTGTCCTGGCGAACCTTGCGGCCCCTGAGGGTCCTCACCGCCAGCTCATCGAACGGGTCGCAGGCGAGATGGTAGCCCCCGAGGCCCTTGACGGCGACGATGGCCCGTCCCCGCAACATCCGGGCCGTGCGCAGGATGGGGTCGCCCGGTTTTGCGTGCAACCGGTGGCCGAACCTGTCCAGCAGCCGTACGCGCGGGCCGCAGGCGGGGCAGGCGTTGGGCTGGGCGTGGAAGCGGCGGTCGGCGGGATCGTCGTACTCGCGTTGGCATTCGGGGCACATCTCGAAGCGGGACATCGTGGTCGTGGAGCGGTCGTAAGGAACCGTGCGGGTTATGGTGAAGCGCGGTCCGCAGTTGGTGCAGTTGGTGAATGGGTAACGGTAGCGGCGATCCGCGGGATCGAAAACCTCCCGCAGGCAGTCTTCGCAGGTGGCGACATCCGGCGATATGAGCGCCCGCCGCCTGACGCCCTCCCGGCTCTCCTCGATCCGGAAACCTTGCTCGCCCAGCGCTGCGAGCGGTCGCCAGGAGACTGCCTCCACGTCGGCGAGCGGTGGGGCTTCTTCTTCTATCCCGCGCAAGAAGAGATTGAGCCTCTCGGCGTCGCCCTCCACCTCGACGTGGACTCCCTCGGCGTCGTTGCGGACCAGCCCGGCGAGCCCGTGCCGCCGCGCCAGGGCGTAGACGAAGGGCCTGAACCCCACGCCCTGCACGATGCCCCGGACCGAGACCTCCCACCGCTCCCGTATCGGTGCTTTCATGGCGCCAGCTCGAGCTACACGACTCCTACATGTCCCTTATGTTCAGGTACCTCGTGAGGTCCTGCCTGTTCTGCATAAACACCACGACAACGCCCGCCAACAGGCCCAAGAACAATAGTTTCTTCACGGTCTCACCTCCTTTAGGAGTTGGTATCGGGTTTCAGGTAGCTGTTGGGCGACGGGGCGTTGGCCTCCACCACCGACACTACAAGCTTCACGGCTTCGTCGACCGCCCTTTGTACCGGCTCGCTGAGCTCCATGAGCATGTCTTCGTAGGGGTGGATCTGAGACCCATGCGTACAGCCTGTGAAGTTCTGCGGTTCGCAGCCGACCACGAGGGTGCGCGGGATCTCGGCACCGAGAACGCGGGCCAGACGGATCACGTTCACCGGGTCCATGCCGTGGGTGTCGAGGGCTACCTCCCCTTCCTCGGGGACCTCGGCCTCGATCAGGTAGACCGTCCCTGGCTCTTCCCCGCGTGGAACGGCATCAACGAACACCACGACTTCGTAAGAGTCCATCAGCGCGTAAGCCAGATCCATCCCTCGTATCCCGAAGTCCACGATCTCGACGCCTTCCGGCGGCTCGCGCTCCGCGAGCCGCCGCACTACCTCGCAACCGAAGCCGTCGTCGCCGAGGAAGATGTTTCCGATGCCGGCGACCAGGATACGCCCGCTCACCGCTCCCCTTCCAGCGGCTCGACCTCCTCCGGTGAGAAGTAGAACCGGTGCCCCAAAACCGGCATGTCCACCATCTCCCTGCCCGGATCGTCCTCGACCGAGACCGCAAGAAGAACGCGGTCCTCGAAGTCTTGCTCGATCTTCTCGACTATAGCCACCTTCCCGGAGAGCGCGATGTCGAAGATGTCCCTCCCGGCCTGAGGCCAGAGCCTCACCCGGCTCCCGCTCCTGACCTCGACCCCGCCCACCGTCACGTTCGACGGAGCCGGCCTCTCCAGGCCCTCGACTTCGAAGGGGTCTATCTGCTCTCCTCCCCGCAGCATCTGGAAACCCCGGACGGCGCCGTGCAGACCCATCAGGTCCTCCTCGGTGAGCGACTCGCTGCGGTCCAGGATCTCGCACGCCCGCGGATCAGTAGCGCGCGCCTCCTCCTTTTCCTCGTCCGTAAGGCTGAGGATGCTCAGGGTAAGCAGCTGGTCTATCTCCCCCCCGTCGAAGAGATCTCCGGGGCTCTCCGGCGCTATCTGGGGATAATCGTACAGTATGATCGGGGACGATAGAATGGTATGCTTATCTCCCTCCTCCCCCGCCAGCACGGGCCACGTCTTCACGTTCTCGCACACTTGTGCGAGGCGCTTCAGATCCTCCGGCGGGTCCATGAGCGAGACGAACTCCCCGCCTTCCACCTTCAAGATGGTATGCGTCGAGACGAGCGTTTGCCCTAGCGTCTCCTCCCGGTCCTTGCCGCACCACGGCGCGGTGTTCATAACTCTCGTCGTGAGTCTGAACAGACCTTCGCGCACGGGTTCGGCTTTTACCTCCACCGTGCCTTCCAGGGAGCGCCAGGTCCGCACCAGCGCCCCGACGATTTCTCCCCCATCGCCCGCCAGCGGCTCCTCCTCGATCCCGGCGGGAACCGAGATCGGTGTGCGCATCGGCGTCTGAAGCTCCGCGAGCCCGAGGCCAGGCACGACGACCTCCCGCTCGGCGGCCTCTTCCCACGCGAGGTAGCGGTCCCCACCAACCCGCAACTCGTCCACGAACTCCAGGCGTTCCCCTGCTCCCTGGGACGGGCGGGTTTGAAACCCGCCCCTACCCACGGTCCCGGCTCCCCTGAGCTTGGCGACTTTGCGTTCCACGACGTGGAGGAAGCGGACCTTTACCTCGACGGTGGGTTTTTCTCCGACTACCAAACACTGGGTCTGCATGAGCCAGGGGTCGTTGCCGCCCTCCGCCTCGCTGTAGGCGCGCGGGTAGACGCCGCCGAAGGTCCAGCGTCTCTGGTTCTTCTGGGCCGAGCGGCGATAGGGCCAGAGCACGTAGCCCTCGTAGAGCACGGCGGCGGCGATCTTCTCTACCGGGTCCGTCAACGTTCGACCTCACTTTCGGCCGTGTTCAGCAAGCTCTCTAACGTTCTATCCCAGGTCAACAGCGCGTTGCGTGACCTATAGTCGTAGAGCCGGTCGAAGGTGTCTTTGTGGAAGCGGAGCCAGGCGCTGTTCGGGAAGTAGTGCTCCATCATCTCCCTCCACAGCCGGACCGGCAACCGGAACTTCGCCTCTTTCTCCCAGGAGACCTGGGCGACCTGCAAGGGTCCGCCGTCCTTGCGGTAGAACACCGTGCCGCTGAACAGGAACTCCAGCGGTATCTCCCCGTCTCCCAGGGCGGCGAAATACTTGGTCCCCACCACGTCGAAGTCGTAGGTACAGGCCACGGGCATCTCGAAGACGCGGCCGCCGGAGAATCGGGTCACTATGGTGTTTGTGTTGGTCCAGAGGAGGCTGCGCAGCGTGTCTTTCCACTGGTGTGGCTCGCCGAAGAGCTCCCGTAGCTTCTCCTGCTCTGTCTGGTCGTAGCGTCGCTGTGTAGCCGCTATCCGGATCTGGGTCCGCAACGAGATGGAGTCGATCGCTTCTCCCCCCACCGCGTTCTGGACGCCCAACCTGAAAAGGATCGTCGGGACGGCGGCGTAGGGCAACACATCGGCGCTCTCCACCTCGAAATCCAGGTCAGGCACGGTGGCGATTCTTCACGCCGGCGACAGGTTCGGGCTGTTCGGGTCTATGGGGTCCCTCTTGTCGGGGTTGATGCCCGTGGAACGCTCGGCCGTTGCCTTGCCGTCGCGAAGGTGCCCTGGCATGGCATCGTAGCCGCCGGGATCGTTGCCGCCCGCGACCCCCCGTATGTGCGCCGGCGCGGTGGGCTTCGTGTCTGGTTTCCCTACCTTTATGTTCGCCATCCGTCTCCTCCTCTCGTCGTGGGTTTAGCCTACGGTCACTGTTTTGGCCCGTCTGCCCAACTCCTCGAAGAACCGGGTAATGTCGTCCCAGATCTCGCGCCCGCCGCTGAAGCCCCTCCAGCGGGTACGGATCAGACCTACCAGCTTGTAGCACTCGTCTATGGGTACCAGGAAGTGGTCTCTGGCCCCCCGGGCCCGATTGACCAGGAGCGCCTCCACGTCTCGTTCCATGTCTTTCAATAGGGGGTTATCGGTCTCCAGATCCTCCCAGGTCTGGAGTTCCAGGAGCGACTCGGTCGGCCCCATGGGGCTGGGATAATAGGCCACTACCTTTCCGGCGGGGGTGTTGTAGAAGAAGAACGCCATATCCACAGGGACGCGCAGGCTCTCCCACTGCGCGTCGGACATCTGGAAATCCTCGAGGTTCAGGTGACGTTCTGGGACGATCCTGTACCGTCCCTCGCTCGCCGCCGCGCTGTCGAAGAGGATGGAGCACGGCCGGCAGACGCACATGATCTCCCGCGTCGCGACCTCCATCAGGTGTCGATGCCCGGGGTCGGGCGGTATGGTCTGGCCGCACAGGTCGCAACATTCTTCCTGGGCGGCGGCCTCGGTCGCCTCCTTTTTCGCTGATTCCTCCCTGGCGAACCGGCGCAGCGCGGAGAGAGCGGAAAAATCGCTTTCGGAAGCCATACTACCTTCAGCCCACCGCGCTCGGCGGGGCGACCTTGACCGTGCCGTCTTCGCCCACGAGCAACGGGACGGGCTCCAGGTGCGACTGCGAGGCGTCGTCCAGCGACCTCCCCGCCCGGCGCGCGTCGTAGCGCCGCCCGCAACCCGAGCACGTGAGATCCGCCACCCTCAACCCACCCTGCTCCAGCGAAGTGCCGCATCCGGGACACACATCACGGTAGGCATAGAGGTTGCCCGCCAGCTTCAAGAATAGCACCGGCTCCCCAGAGACCTCCTTCGCCAGCATCCCGCCGCCCTGCAGGTCCAACTCACCAATCGTTGTCCAGGAAGACGACCCGTTCTCCTCCGGCGGCTTCCTTTTCTTCTTGCGCATCGTCGGGGCGGCCACGAACGCCATCGTGGGCTTGGGAGGCGGCTCGGCGACGCCTTCGGCCTCCACGCCTTCCAGCTCAGGCGCCGCTTTCTGGACGGCCTCCTCTATGGCGAGCTTGAGCGTCATGGTGGAGGACGGGCACCCGTCACAGCTTCCTTCCAGCCGCACCCGTGCCACACCGTCGCCTATACCCAGGAACTGTACGTTACCGCCGTGGGATTCGAGGTAAGGGCGCACCTCATCCAGGGCCCCGAGCACCCGCGTCTTTACGTCCACCGGGTGCAGGCCGTGGAGGAGCAGGAGGTGCGTGATCAGCTCGTCGCCGAGGAGCTCGTCCTTCAGATCCTCACCACCCAGGCGGCCGACGCTCTCCACGATGCGTCCCAGCCCTTCGCCGTACAGCTCCAGGAGGGTCTGCACCATCTGAGCCGTCTTGGCCCGGGCTGCGAGGTCTTCGAAGGATTCGATCTCCTCCAGTAGCGTCTCTATCCTGCCGACGCGCTCTCGCGGTTCTTGGTCGTCTAGAAGCATCCATTCCCTTCCCGATAAAAGGCGGGCCCCTACCGCATGACCCGCTTACTCCTCACCATCTATTTATCCGCCGGCTCGAAGCCCATGGTCGGGGAGTGCAGCTTCTGTAGCGTCTTGCCCTTGCCGAGGTACATGTGCACCCCACAGGGCAGGCACGGGTCGAAGCTACGCACCGAGCGCATTATGTCTATGCCCTTGAAGTTGTCGGGGCCGTTCTCCTCGAAGATCGGGGTATTCTGCACCGCGTCCTCGTAGGGACCGGGAGTGCCGTATGAGTCGGTGGGAGACCCGTTCCACGGCGTGGGCGGGTAGGGATGATAGTTGGCGATCTTGCCGTCTCGGATCACCATGTGGTGCGAGAGGACCCCCCGTACCGCCTCGTGGAAGCCGCAGCCGATGGCCTCGTCCGGCACCTCGAACTCCTGGAAGACCTTGGTATCTCCCGCACGCACGAGCTCGAGGGCCTTCTCCACGAAGTAGACGGCCTGCGCCGCGGAGTAGGCAATGAAGTATGCCCGCGCCCGGCCCCGCTCCAGGGTATTGGACCCCTGCTCCGGTATCTTCCACTCGAAGCTCGTCTCGGGCATGGTGGAGGTCCCTGGCAGGTTGATCTCCACGCTGCTGCCCGTGGCCTTGACGTAGCCGGTGTCCACGAGCCCGGCCAGGGCCGTGGCCCAAAGCCTGGCCAGCGGCCCACCGCCGGTATCCAACGCGAGGTGGTCCCCGGTGCGCTCGTCCAGCCAGCGTGGGCTCATAACCCAACTGTAGTTGTTGTCGAAGTCTCGCTTCTGCGGCTTGGGCAGCGTGGTCTGGTTCCAGGGGTGCCGCTGATCCACCGGGTTGCCCAGCGGGTCGCGGGTAACGAAGGGCTCCTCCTGGTCCCAGTCGTCGTAGAAGGAAGAGCCGAGCAGGATACGAAGACCCAGGTTTATGTCCACCAGGTTCGTCGTTAGTAGTTCGCCGTCAACAACGATCCCCGGCGTCACAAACGATCCGTTGCCGGCGTCGTTCATGCCTTCGTAGGAGTAGTTCACGACGTCCGGGTTCTGGAAGGCGCCCCAGCAACCGAGCAGGGTGCGCCGGTGGCCGACCTTCCCGTATTCGCCGTCGGTGATGTCGTAGAAGAAGTCGAAGAGGTCGTCGCTGATCGGGACGATCTTCTTCACCCAGTCCATACACCGCATGAGGCGGACCAGGTAGTCCGTGAACAGCTGTGGGGTGGGCACGGTTCCCACGCCGCCGGGGTAGATCGTGGACGGATGGACGTGACGTCCCTCCATCAGGCAGAACATCTCGCGGGTGATCCGGCTCATCTGCAACGCTTCCACGTAGGTTTGCCCGGAGAACGGGTTGAGGGAGCGCATGAGGTCTGCGATGGTGTGGAAGCCGTGGATGTTGGCGTTGGGGGCCTCGGCGGTCTCCGCCCGCTCCAGCCAGCTCGGGTTCGTCTCCCGCACCATCTGCTCGCAGTAGTCCACGAACAGGAGGTTATCCTGGTAGATGGTGTGGTCGAACATGAACTCGGCCGCCTCGCCCAGGTTCATGATCCACTCGCCCAGGTGCGGCGTCTTCACCCCGTAGGCCATGTTCTGGGCGTAGACCGAGCAGACGGCGTGGTTGTCGCCGCAGATGCCGCAGATACGGCTGGTGATGAAGTGCGAATCGCGCGGGTCCTTGCCCTTCATGAACACGCTGTAGCCCCGGAACAGCGACGAGGTGCTCTTGCACTCCACCACTTCGCGGTTGTCGAAGTCTATCTTCGTGTAGATCCCGAGGTTGCCGACGATGCGCGTGATGGGGTCCCACGCCATCTCCACGACGTTCCTGGATTCGGGAGTCACTTCCTCTCGGATAGCCACTGCTCATCCCTCCTCTATGCGCGCCAGCGCGGGTTGTAGCCGGTGGTGAGCTCCTCGCGGTTGTGGCGCCACTTGGGTCCCGCTTTCGCGGGAATGACGGACATTTGGGCGGAAAGGGGTCAGGGGTCGCCTTCGCGCACGTTCTACCCGCGGAGGTTGACATGCGGGTTCCTTATGACCTCACTCGAGGGATAGAATCAGAGAGCGTACGTGGAGGAAGGAGGATCAATGAAGCCTATTGAGCTCTACACCACGGCCGGCTGTCCCTACAGCGAGGCGGCCCGAGAGGACCTGGAATGGCGCGGGGTAGACTTCATCGAGTACGACGTGGAGAGGGACGGGGAAGCCCGCAGGCGGATGCTGGAGCTCACCGGCGGCACCAGGACGGTCCCCGTCATCTGCGAAGAAGGCAAACCCGTCCAGATCGGATGGATGGGCAGAGGATGCGCAGTATGATACGTCACCCGGACAACCATCGGGCTACGTCGGGGGCGTGGTAGGTGATGATTATGTCTGCACCGGCGCGTTTGATGCCCGTCAACGCTTCGAGGATGGCCCGCTGTTCGTCGATCCAGCCATTCTGCGCGGCGGCCTTGACCATCGCGTACTCACCGCTCACGTTGTAGGCGGCGACGGGTAGGTCTGTCGTCTCGCGGACGCGCCGCAGCACGTCCAGGTAAGGCAGGGCGGGTTTGACCATTACGATGTCGGCTCCCTCCTCGACGTCCAGGCCAGTCTCGACGAGCGCTTCGCGGGCGTTAGCCGGGTCCATCTGGTAGCTACGGCGGTCACCGAACTGCGGCGCGCTGTCGGCGGCCTCGCGGAAAGGACCGTAGAAGGCCGAGGCGTACTTGGCAGCGTAGGCCATTATCGGGGTGTTCTCGAAGCCCTCGTTGTCGAGCTCGGACCGGATCGCCGCGACGCGCCCGTCCATCATGTCCGATGGCGCGACTATGTCGGCCCCTGCCTCGGCCTGGGAGGCCGCCGTCCGGGCCAGGAGCTCGAGGCTGACGTCGTTGAGCACCTCGCCCGTCTCCTTCTCGACGACCCCGCAGTGTCCGTGGCTCGTGTACTCGCACAGGCACACGTCCGTGATTACGAGCAGTTCGGGCGCGGCCTCCTTTATGGCGCGGGTGGCGAGTTGCACGATACCTTCGGGGTCGTAGGCCCCGGTTGCGGCCTCGTCCTTCTGTTCGGGGAGGCCGAAGAGGAGAACCGCCGGGATGCCGAGGTCGTGCACCCGCTGCGCCTCGGCGACCGCGTGGTTTATCGAGAGCTGGAAGATCCCTGGCATCGAGGCGACAGGGTTTCTCACGTCCTCTCCCACGGTCACGAAGATTGGGTAGACCAGATCCTCGGGCGAGAGCCGCGTCTCGCGCACGAACCCGCGCAAGCCCGCCGTGCGCCTCGTTCTTCTCAACCTCTGCTGCGGGAATGCCATCCTATTCGCTCCTCTTTACCGGGTCTGCTGCGAGGAGGCCCGTGACCGCCTCGATTAGTCCGGGGATAGTGTACTCCCTGGCTGTGGTGTCGACCCTTATACCGTGTTTGCGGGCCGTATCGGCTGTGATCGGGCCTATGCACGCGACCCTGGTCCCGTCCAAAAGGCGTGCCGCCTCCTCGGCGGCGAACGCCCCGACGAAGTTCTCCACCGTGGAGCTTGCCGTGAAGGTCACACAGTCTATCTCGCCCGACTGCAGGCGCAGGGATACTTCCTCTTTGCCTTCAGAAGAAGGACCCGACTCGTAGGCAGGCGGGACGACGACCTCGGCGCCAGCCTCGCGGAGCTTCTCCGGCAGGACCTCGCGCGCCACCTTCGCCCGAGGGATGAGGACGCGTTCCCCGGCCAGAGGGTGCGCGCCGAGGGCCTCGATCAGGGCCTCGGCCCTGTACTCTTCGGGGACCACGTCGACCCGCAACCCGACCCCTTGTACTCTCTGTGCGGTCGCAGGACCGATGGCGCCCACCTTCGCGCCCCGTGGTACGGCGCGAAGGTCGAGTCCGTGGTACTGCAGGCGTCCGAAGAATGCCTCGACGCCGTTTACGCTGGTAAAGACGATGAGGCCGAACGAGTCGAGGGCACGGATCGCCGCGTCGAGTGGTCCGAAGTCTTCGGGAGGAGTTATCTCTATGGTCGGGAACTCGTGGACCTCGGCCCCCAGTCTCTCCAGATCCCTGGATAGCTCACCGGCCTGCGCCCTCGACCGCGTAACGACCACCCTACGCCCGAAGAGCGGGCGTCGCTCGTACCAGTCGAGCCCCGCTTCGCGCAGGGTGACGACGTCCCCGACGACGATAATCGCCGGCGGCTTCAGCCCGGCCTCGGCGACCTTATCCGCGATGTCCCGGAGGGTTCCCGTGATGGTTCGCTGTTCGGGTAAGGTGCCCCACCGGACGCAGGCGACCGGCGTATCCGGGTCCCTGCCTGCCCCGATGAGACCTTCCGAGATCTCCTCCAGCCGGCCCACTCCCATGTACAGGACGAGCGTGTCGGCGGCGTCGGCCAGTTTTTCCCAGTCGACGTCCTGGCCGCCTTTCGTCGGGTCCTCATGTCCCGTGACGAACGCGACGCTGGTCGCGACGTTCCTGTGGGTGACGGGTATGCCGGCGTATGCGGGGGCGGCGATACCACTCGTCACGCCGGGGATGACCTCGAAGGGTATTCCGGCCCTTTGCAGCGCGAGCGCCTCTTCGCCGCCACGGCCGAAGATGTAAGGGTCGCCGCCCTTCAGGCGCACGACCGTCATCCCGGAGTGGCCCTTCTCGACGAGGAGATGGTTTATCTCTTCCTGAGAGATCGTGGGATTACCCGGCTTCTTGCCGACGTAGATCTTCTCGGCATCAGGCTTCGCGTACCCGAGCAGCGCTCTTGGCGCGAGCCTGTCGTAGACGACGGCGTCGGCCTCCTGCATGCACCGCACGCCCTTGAGGGTAAAGAGGCCGGGGTCCCCGGGTCCGCTGCCGACCAGGTAGATCACCGCTCGACTCCCGCCGACGTCCGGCGCAAGTCACCGCCCCGTCCCGGCAATCGCAGTGAGAGGCAACTCAACCCGCCGTCGACCTTCCTGAACTCGGACATTTCGAGCTCGATGAGCTCATAACCTCTGGCGGCGATCTGCTCCCTCGTCTTCTCGAAACCGGCGGGCACGAGAACGTGATCGTTGACCCGGATGCAGTTGGCACAGTATTCCTCGTGCGGGCCTACAACGATCTTGTCGAACACCCCGAACTCTCCGTTCGTTGCCAGCTCCCCGGCCACTACCAGAACGTTGTCCCCCAGGTAAGACACCCCACTCTTGAGGTGCAGGTACTCGCGCGACTCCACGAGGGAGACACCGTAACCATACCCCTGCAGGATCTCGGCGAGTTGCCTGGCTCCCTCCAGATTCGTCCTGCTCGTGAGACCTATGTAGAAGTGATCCCCGACCTGCAGGACGTCCCCTCCGTCCAGCGTGCCCGGGTCGATGATGCGTTCGAGGGTCTCGTAGCGTCTGGATAACTCCTCTTCAACACCGCGAACTTCCCCCCGCCTGCTTTCCGCCCCGGGTCGGGCAAGGATCCCACACCGGGCCGTCACGACCGCCGTGTCTTCGATGAAGACCGAATCCGGATACTTCTCGGCGGCGTCGAGCGCGGTCACCTCCAGCCCGCACTTCTCGAGTGCCTGGGTATACCGGAGGTGCTGCGCCACAGCCTTCGTGTGATCCGGTCTCCCCAGATCCGCGGACGTTATCCCGGAGTGGAGCGTCTCCGGGACACCCCGGACGATGGCCTCAGCGAACATCTTCATACCCCGGGGCAGCTTCCGGGAGACGGTGGCGCGATCCCGGGCGCAACACCTATCTCCTCACCTCCCGAACCTCCCCGAGCACGACCTCTGCACCCTGCTCCAGGAGATCCCGCGCCAACCGTTCCCCGACTTCGTCAGGGTCGGATCCCACCGCATCACCCCGGTATACCAACGCCCCGTCCGGTGACGCCACGATTCCGCGCAGCCGGACATCCTCATCCCGGGCGACGGCCAATGCACCGACGGGCACGCGGCAGCCACCCTCCAGCGTCCGCAGCATGTTCCGCTCCGCCCGGACGGCTCTCTCTGTCGGCGGGTGATTTAGAGCTTCTCGTACGGTCTCGCGCAGGGGGCTGTTCTCCCTGGCGGCGACGGCCAGGGCACCTTGCCCGACGGCAGGGAGCATCACGTCCGGCGGGATTACGGTGTGCGGGGCGTCGAGGCCGAGCCGCTCGAGGCCGGCCCTTGCCAGCACGATCGCGTCGGCCGCGCCCTCGCGCATCTTGCGCACGCGCGTATCCACGTTGCCCCTTATGCCGACTACCTCCAGATCCGGCCTGTGGTAAAGGAGTTGCGCCCTCCGGCGCTGGCTGGATGTGGCCACGACTGCCCCCTGCGGCAGATCTTCCAAAGTATGGCGCCCATCCGAGACGAGAACGTCGGAGGGATCGCGGCGGCGGGTGACGGCCGCGAGCACGACCCACTCCGGCGGCTGGGTCGGTACGTCCTTCAGCGAGTGCGCGGCGAGGTCGATATCGCCCGAAAGGAGGGCCTCGTCGAGCTGGCGGGTGAAGACGTCTCGCTGGTCGATGACGGCGAGAGGAGTCTCGGGGTGGTGCTCGCTGGTCGTCCTGATGATACGGATCTCTACCGCTATTCCGGCGGCGCGCAGGCTGGCTGCGCACTCTTCGGCCTGGGCGAGGGCCAGCCTGGAACCGCGGGTACCGAGGATAGCGGTGTTCTCCGGGATCACTGGGATTCGCGGCGGGGGCGGTGCAGCTCCACGTCGAGGCCGTCCAGGGCCATCAGGCGGCGCCTGACTTCGGAGCTCTCGAGAGGGGAGCCGGCCTCCGCGCGGTCCTTTATCTCCTGGATCGGCCCGTGGAGCAACTTGTTGACGAGGGAGTAGCTCATGCGCTCGACGGAAGCGGCCTCTTCGGGCGAGAGTTCCATCCTGGAGAGGGCGCGGGCGAGCTCGTGACGCCGAATCTGCTCTGCCCCGTCGCGGAGTTCCTGTATGAGCGGGACCACGTGCAGCGTCGAGAGCCAGCCCGTGAACTCCAGGACGGCGGGGGAGATCATGGCCTCCCCCTCCTCTGCCGCGTCCTGACGGCCCTCCGCGTTGCGCTCGACGACGGCCTGGAGGTCGTCTATGTCGTAGAGGTAGACCCTCTCCAGGGTCTGGACCACGGGGTCTATGTCTCTCGGCACCGCGATGTCGATAAAGAACAACGGCTCATTCCTCGTCGCAAGCGCCCCCGCGACCGTCTCGCTCCGGACGATCCACTCACCCGAGCCTGTGGAGCTCACGACGACGGCTATCTCTGGTAGCTCGGCCGCGAGGGCGTCGAACGCGACGGCCCTGCCCCCCACGCGCTCGGCGAGGAGACTGGCACGCTGGGGGGTACGGTTGGCTATCAGGAGGTCGGCTACACCCCTGTCTCTGAGATGCTTGACCACGAGCTCGCTCATGTCACCTGCGCCGAGGACCAGGGCCCGCCTTCCTGTGAGATCCCCGAAGACCTCCTCCGCGAGCTTCACGGCGACGCGCGGCACGGAGAGGGAGCTATCCCCTATCCCCGTCTCGGAGCGGACCTTCTTGCCGACCCTGAGCGAGGTGTGGAAGAGCCGGTTGAGGATCTGGCCCGCGCAATGCTCCTCGGTGGACGCCCTGTACGCCTCGCGGACCTGGCCGAGGATCTGCCCCTCCCCGACGACCATGGAGTCGAGTGAAGAGGCGACCCTGTACAGGTGCCTCACGGCCTCGGCGTCTGTCAACCAGTACGTGTCCTGCTCGAGCGACGCCCGCTCGACGCCCCTGTCTTCGGCGAGCAGGTCCAGCACCCGTCCCCTCGCGCCCTCGTCCTCGACGACGGCGTAGACCTCTGTCCTGTTGCAGGTCGAGAGCAGGACGGCTTCGGAGACGACGCCCTCGTCCTTGAGGCGCCTGAGGAAGATCCGGCCGGCGCACGGCGGGAAAGCGATGCGCTCGCGCACCTCGACCGGCGCCGAGCGGTGGCTCATCCCCGCAACCGCGACAAGCACCGGCTCACCTCCTCTTCGACGTCCTGACCCGGCGTCCCACCGCTGCGGCGGGCCGTGTCGAACTGCTCCACGATACCGGCCCACTCCGGACCGAAAGTCTCCTCCAACTCGTTCCTGATCCTACGCGCCAGCGTGGGCGACGCGCCGCCGGTCGAGACCGCGACCTGAAGGTCACCTCTTCTCAGGGTCGAGGGTACGGCGAAATCTCCTTCAGAAGGACTGTCCGCGACGTTTACCGGAACCCCGCGTTCCTTCGCTTCCCTTGCGACGGCCGCGTTGACCTCCCGCGAGTCCGTCGCAGTAATCGCCAGGTTAGCTCCTTCGAGGTCGCCATACTCGTAGGTGCGGTGTTGGATCTCCACACCCATTCCCGCAAGCTCCGGAAGGACCTCGGGTGAGACTACAACGACCTCGGCGCCCGCTTGTAACAGCTTGCTGGTCTTCCTGGACGCCACCGCCCCACCCCCAACAACCACGCAACGCCTGCCGGAGATGTTCAGGAATATGGGGTAAAGAACGGTATTCTCGCCGCCGATCTCTGCTCCTGACCTAGAGAATGGCCCGTGGATTAGTCCGAAAGTCTAGCATAACCACCAACCGGGTATCGTTGTCTAGCAAAGTGTTGCATGCGCCCTCGCGAAGCACCGTATAAGCCTTCACGTACTGGCCGGTTCCTTGGTTTTCTCGAGTAGCTTGATCTCCTCTATCACCATACCTTTGTCTACGGCCTTGCACATATCGTAGACGGTCAACGCGGCCACGCTAACAGCAGCGAGGGCCTCCATCTCTACGCCCGTACGGTCGCTCGCGCGGGTTGTGGCGGTGATCGACACCCGATCCTGGCCGACCTCGAACTCGACGTCGGCTGAGGTCAGGTTCAGCCCGTGACAGAGCGGTATGAGCTCCTGAGTCTTCTTGGCCGCCATGACCCCGGCGATCCTGGCCGTGTTCAACACGTCGCCCTTGGGCAATGCAGCCTTCCGCAACAGCCTTATCGTCTCCGAAGACATGCGTACCATTCCCCCGGCGACGGCGGTGCGCCGTACAACGGCCTTCTCCCCCACATCGACCATCCTCGCCGCGCCCTCGCTATCGAGGTGAGAAAAGGTCATTCGCCTCCCTTCGGTCGTCTCAGCAATTCAGCATTTCAGCAAGCGCCCTGTCGGGCGCTTGTCAGCACTTCAGCTTTCGCCTGCGCGAGTCCTGGCTGAATTGCTGACAAGGCGCGAAGCGCCGTGCTGACAAGCGAAGGCTAAAAGCCTGAGCGTGCTGACTAGCTTTTTCCGCGGAATGCGGGGGAATCGAACCGCCACGACCGTATTACGGTCGCAAACCGGTTTTGAAGACCGGCCGGGCCACCAGGCCCACGCATTCCTGATCTTACAGGTAGAGTTTATTACATCGCCTACCTGTGGCGGCGGGTGAGTACTCTCACGTCGCCCGTGCGACTGGTGACGCCGCTGGCGTCTGAGTACTCGAGCCAGGCCTGGGCGTACTTGCGGCTGGTTCCGAGGCTGTCGCGGAGTCCGGCGAGGGAGATCTCACCTCTTTCTCTGCAGATGGTCTTTATCTGCTCCAATACGGACTCGGCCGCCTCGCGCGCGGCGAAGAGCGAGTCTCCCAGCTCCACGGCGTCTTTGCGCTTGAGGAGCAGACGCATCGCTGGCGTGGGCTCCGCCGTAGGAGGTTGGGGACCCGCGGCTCGCAAAGCCTCGCGTAACTCCTTTGCCTCGCGTTCCAGCTCTTGGGGTACTCCTCCGTGTGGCAGGCTGACGCCCGTATCGGTCTGCGCGACCGCTTCGCCTTCCATCTCCGCGAGCAGGGCGTCGGCGAGGGAGGTCGAAAGGCCCGACGCCGTGCGAGCTTCGGCGACGGTGAGCTCGGCACTCTCGGGACGTTCGGCGGCCCTGCGTTCGAGGGCTTTTAGGAGGCGCTCTCGTGCCGCTGCGACTTCGCCGGCCGCGGCGTGGATCTCCCCTACGGTCTCTACTCCGGCGCTCGCCTCTACCGCGCGGGACACTTCGTCCGCCGAGAATTCGAGGGCGAGCGAGAGGTCTTCCGTGGTCATGCCCTCAGCGGGTCTCCGGGCCAGGGCGAGTGGGACGGCCGTTGCGGCGTCGCCGCTCTCGAGGGCCTCGAGCCATGACGGGTCGGGACGACGGCCTGTCGCTGATGGGTCGAGCACGGTGCCGCCGCCGATAGTGACCCCGTCCATGGAGCGCAGCACGAAGCGGTCGCCCCTGAGCGTGACTAGCGGCTCGTCGAGCCTCAGGCGGGCGAGGGCCCTGGCTCCGGGCTCCAGCTCCTCACGGTCCGTCATCCGAACGCGGGCGTTCGTCGAGCGGGTACCGTGGTGCAGCCTCACTCTGACGCCGTGGTCGAGGGGCTTCGCGCTCTCCAACAGGCGTACACGGGCGTCGAGGTCGCGGCTCGCGGGGACGGGGGACGAGAGCAGGACGTCGCCAGCTTCGATCTCCGAGGCTTCGACGCCCGTGAGGTCGAGGGCCGTACGGGCCCCGGCGTAGGCGACCCCGGCGGGGTGACCGTGGTTCTGTACGCCACGCACCTTCGGGCGCAGGCCCGTAGGGGTATGCAGAACATCGCCAGGACGAATCTCCCCGCTCCACAACGTACCCGTTACAACGACCCCTATGCCCTTTAGCACGAAAGAACGGTCGACGGGTAGCCGTGCCAGATCTTCCCTTCGACGGTCCGCTGTATCCTCGGCCAACTTGTCGAGCGCCCGTAGCAGATCCTCCACGCCCTCGCCGGTAACGCCGCTGACATGGATCACAGGCGCGCTCATGTTCCTCGACTCGAGCAGGTCCTCGACGTCCAGGGCGGCCAGCTCTACGGTCTCCTCGTCTACGGCATCGACTTTAGAGAGCGCTACGACCCCCTGCTCGACGCCGAGAATCCGCAGGATGTCGAGGTGCTCGCTGGTCTGGGGCATGACCCCGTCGTCGGCGGCGACGACGAGCAGGAAGGCATCGACCCCCGTTGCCCCCGAGACCATGTTCTTGACGAAGCGCTCGTGGCCGGGCACGTCGACCAGGCTCGCCCACCTTCCACTTGGTAGATCGAGCTCCGCGTACCCCGGCACGATGGAGATGCCCCTGCGGTGTTCCTCTTCCAGACGGTCGGTATCCGTGCCCGTCATGTACCTGACGAGCGTGGTCTTGCCGTGGTCCACATGCCCCGCCGTCCCTATGGTTAGGGAGATCCTGTGCCCGCCTGCCTCACCCATGCGCGTCCCTGAGTGCCCCGATCACAGCCTCTTCCTCGCCCGGCAGGAGCGTCCGCACGTCCAGCCATAACCTCCCCTCGCGCACACGGCCAATCACGGGAGGGTTCGAGGAGCGCAACTCCGCGGCCAGGGCTTCCGGGTCGGTCCCGCCCAGCCGTACGGCGAAGGAATGAATCTCGTAAGTTGGCAATGTGCCCCCGCCGCTGCGGGCTACAGAGGGCGTCACGTCTATCTCGAGGTTGGGTAAGTTGCTCTTCAGGTCCTCGGCGAGGTTGGTGGCCCTGCCTTCTATCTCGGAGATTGGAGTTCGTATCATCCTGAGGGTCGGGAGATCCTGCTCCGCCGTGCCCTGGAGGTAAGAGTCAAGGGTCGCTTCCAGGGCGGCGAGGCACAGCTTGTCGGCGCGGAGGGCGCGGGCGAGGGGATGGCGGCGCATGGCGGAGACCCAACGCGAAGCGCCAACCGCTATCCCTGCCTGCGGCCCTCCGAGGAGCTTGTCTCCCGAGAAGATGGCGAGGTCAGCGCCATCTCTGAGGATCGCCTGTACCCGCGGTTCCTCACCTACGGACGTTAGTGCTCCGCTGCCTACATCGGAGATTACCGGGAGTCCCAGAGACGAGAGATCCCGGATCCCCACTGACTCCGTGAAGCCGACCGTCTCGAAGTTACTGGGGTGGACCCATAGGACCGCGCCGGTGTTCTCGTTTACGGCGTTTTCGTAGTCCGAGAGCCTGGTACGGTTTGTGGTACCGACTTCTCTGAGTCGCGCGCCGGAGAGGGCGAGCACTTCAGGGATGCGGAAGCCGCCTCCTATCTCGATCAGTTGACCGCGAGAGACGATCACCTCGGGCGCCTCCGAGCCTTTCGACTCGACGACCGCGGCGAGCGCGAGAAGCGTCGCCCCCGCACAGTTGTTGACGACGAGTGCGTCTTCGGCGCCGGTCAACGCCTTGAGGAGCGGCACCGCGTGATCGTAGCGCGAACCTCTAGCACCGGACTGGAGATCGTATTCCAGGTTGGAATAGCCGGTGGCCGCATCGTAGGCCGCCAGGGCCGCCCGCTCGGAGAGGACCGATCTTCCCAAATTAGTGTGGAGAACCACACCTGTTGCGTTGACTACGCGCCTCAGACCTCTACCGGAGAGGAGCCTCGCGGCTGCTTCGGCAACAGTGCTTTCTGACACCTCAGGTCTTTCTCCCGCGACTATCCGGCGCCGTAGGCCACCGAGCGTCTCACGGACGGCCGCCGTCGCCGGCGCACGGCCATGGCGGGCGGCGAGCGTCCGTCCCGAGGGGTCGCGCATTACGGCGTCTACCGCGGGGAGGCTCCTCAGTAGATCCCATTTCCCCGTCTCCATCATGCGCGGCTAAGTATAACCTTGCCGCCAGGGCGCTGTGCTAAACTGGCGCCGTCGATGCTCGGAAGAGCCGGAAGGAAGCTATCTTTGGGCCAGGGAACCACCAAATTCGTGGTCGGGGCGACCGTCGGAGCCGTCGGCGGTTTCGCCGTAGGAGCCTTCGCGACCACAACGACCGCACGGTCAGCCCGCCAGTCGGTGCTCGGCGGGCTGGACGTCTCCGCGCGTTTCCTGGGCAGGACCGTGGTCCAGGCCGTGGATGGTCTCGGGTCCGTTCTGGAGTCCGGTTATACCCGCATCCGTGGGCGTGAGAAGTATCTCGAACACGAGATAGACGAGCTCAGGGAGCAGATCGCACGCCTCCAACAACGGATGGATTAGCACGCTGCCTTCGCCGGCTTTCAACCGCCGAAGAAGCGGCGTAGCCAGTCGGGCAGGCCTGACCCTTCGTCCGAAGCGCGTTTGTAATCTGCGAGGTCGTCGGGGTGTACCGGGATGCCGGACTCGCCGAGGAGGGCGACGGCGTCTTTCAGACGCGCTTCGGGGGTACCGTCCGAGAATGCGGCCTCTACCAGGTAGTTGCCGTTCCAGCGCACGCGGTAGATGCGGAGGCCTGCGAGCTCGTCTTGTGTAAAGCGGCGGTCGAGGTCTGAGGCTGCGGCCCTGGCCTCCTCTTCACGGGCGAACTCGTAGCCCAGCGTAGAGGAGAGTGGCCAGGGCTCTTCCTCCATCTCAGGCCGGTCCAAGCCTCGACATCCAGAGGCCCGGATCGCGAACCTCGTCGAGTGAAGGAAGATTCTCGGGCCTCTCCCAGGTACGATTCAGGCCCTCCATCCCCTGGCGCCTGACAACGGCCTCGGCGAAGCGTTCGCCGAGCCTGTACTGCTCCAGCTTGACGTCGAGGCCTGTCAGGCGAAAGACGGCGGTCTCCAGGGGAGGGCGGTGGGCCCTGCTCCTCGCCATGCGCTGCTTCAGATGTTCGTAGTGGGGCACCAGGTTCTTGCCGACGTGGTGCATTACGTAGTCCGAGTAGCCTTCGATTACTGACATGGCGGCCTGCATCCTGTCGAAGGACTCGCGCTGGGAGTGGCTCATCAGAAGTTCCACCGACCGGCCGCCGGTTCTCATGTTCCCCGAGAGGCGTCGCAGCATCTCACGCAGTCCGAGCCGCTCGGCGAGCGGTGAGATCAGGCTCTCCAGAAGTTCCCCGAGGTGCCTGCGTAGCCAGGGGTAACCCTCGAACTGGAGGGCGTGCGTCATCTCGTGCAGCACGATCCAGAGCCGCAGCCCGTCGACGGGCACCCCGAGCCTTGCTGCGGCCGAGACTATGTTCCCGTCCAGGAAGAAGACCTTGCCTGGCTCCCCGGCCCGCCCAGGTGTGAGCAGCGGTCCCGTATCGTACTGTCCCAGGACCCGCGAGGAGAGAAAGCCGAGCAGGAGCCCGACCTGGGCGGTTAGCGTCACGCCTCCGACGGCCCAGGTGAGGTCGCCCGCGCCGGCTGCGGCGCGCTGCACGACGGGTTCCATCAGCCTTCCGAAGCCTTCGATGTTGAAGTCGATCCACTCTGCCCTGTTGGCGATCCTCAGCTGGCGGCCGCCGGGAGGTCCCTGCGGCAACTCGATGCCGGTGAACGCCGAGAGCGGGTCGATGGTAGCCAGCACGGCGCCCGCGTAGTCGAAGTCGCTTGCGGGCCCCCGCTCGGTGCGGGAGGCGAGGGTCACGGCTATGGTCCGCGCCGCGCCCCAGGAGATCATCGGCCGTCTCTCACGAAAGCGTACATGCGCTGAGTATATACGCTGCCGGGGACGGCGGGTCGCGGCGGATTGTAAGGTGCGCATCCGCGGGTTATATTCTGTCCTATGTTCGGCGTCGGGCCTCAAGAGATGGTGATTATCGGGCTCATCTTCCTCGTGATCTTCGGCCCGGGCTCGCTGCCGAAGATGGCCAAGGATATGGGACGTTTTGTGTCCGAAGCCCGCCGCGCCATCGACGATTTCAAGGAAGAGATCGCCGCGGCCGGCGACGAGGATGAGGACGACAAGCGCTAGAGCGGTTTCCTTCCGCAAACTGCGGCTTCAGGTTACAGGCATCAGGAAGAACAAATACCTGAGACCTGTGGCCTGAAACCTATTCTTCCGGGACGTATAGGGCGCGTCCGAGCGGGTTCTCGTGGTGGCTCCAGCCGCCTGGGGCCACGTTGTTCGTGGTCTCGACGTACATGGCGGCCCTCGCGTCGAGGTTGTCAACGAGGTGGACGAGCAGGGCTTCGAGGGTCTTGGGGCGTTCGGGGGATCCGTACTCCGTCTCGCCCTGGTGCGAGATCAGGACGTGGGAGAGCCTCAGGCGTAGTTCCTCGGGAAAGCCGGGGATCGTCGCCGCGTAAGATGCCACGAGTCGCTCCCCGAGTACGACGTGGCCGAGCAGCCGGCCTTCGGTGGTGTACGCGAAGGCCCCTTTGTCCCAGGACAGCTCGCGCACCTTGCCCACATCGTGAAAGATGGCGCCGAAGACGAGCAGGTCGCGGTCTACGGGGTACAGTCTGGCCAGCGCGCGGGCTATCCTCATGCAATTTACCGAATGCTCTAGCAGCCCCCCTATCCTGGCGTGGTGCATCGTCTTGGCCGCCGGGGCCGTGCAGAACGTCGCCCAGAAATCCTCATCCGAGACCATCATCTCGAAGAGCGCCCGGAGGTGCTCGTTCCCGAGCTCCCGTCCGGCGCTTTCGAGCTCCGCGGCAAGGGCCCGCCGGTCCAACTCGGTAGCAGGGAGGAAGTCTTCTTCCGAGACGTCTTCGGGCCGCAGGAGACGCAGCCGTTCAAGCTTTATCTGCAGGGTGCCGCGGTACTCGTGGGTGTGTCCCTCCGCCTCCACGTAGGCCGGACTCGGTGTCTCGTGGAGGAACTCTTCGGGGAGTTTCCCCCACATGCGGGCGTCTACCGAGCCCGTGCGGTCGACCAGCTTCAGGGAGAGGTAGGGCGTGCCGCGGCTGTCCTTGCGGACCGTCGAGTCCGTGGCGAGGAAGTTGGCGCGCAACCTGGTGCCTGGCTCCAGATCGCGCGCCCAGAACTTCTCTTTATTCAGGGGGTTCCCTTCTAGCTCTACCCCTTGACGGCCCCTGCCGTAAGTCCGGAGACGATGCGGCGCTGGAAGATCAGGACCAGGATCACGAGCGGTACCGTCACTACCACCGCAGCGGCGGCCTGCGCCCCGTAATCCACGGTGTAGACGGTGGCGAAGTTAGGGATCACGACCGTCACCGGCTGGGTGGTCTCGTCGAAGAGGAAAGTGTTGGCGAACAGGAACTCGTTCCAGGCGTGGATGAACGTCAGGATCGCCGTGGTGAATACTCCGGGTGCCGCCAGCGGCACGATGACCTTGCGGAACGCCTGAATCGTCGTCGCCCCATCTACCTTGGCCGCGTCCTCGAGGTCGACGGGCAGCTCCCTGAAGAACGCGACCAGCAGCCAGATCGTCAGCGGTAGGGCGAAGACCGTATCGGTGATGATCACCGACGCGTAGGTGTTTATGAGGCCAAACTGGGTGAACTGGATAAAGAGAGGGGCGATGATCGCCACAGCTGGGAAGAAGCTGATCGCGAGTATCAGGGTCATCACGGTGCCCTTGAACCGGAATCTCAACCTGGAGATCGCGTAGGCTGCTATGGAGCCGAAGAAGAGGCAGATAACGGTGGTCACCGTGGAGATTATCGTGCTGTTTACGAGCGCCTGCTGGAACGTCGGGTCGCCCAAGACCTGAGCCCACTCGGCACCGGTTACGTTCTGCGGCACGATCGTTGGTGGCGAGGCGAAGAGCTCTGCCTTGGTGACGATGCTCATCTTGAACACCCACAGGAGTGGGAACACGCTCACGAAAACGAAGACTACGAGGAAGATGTAAAAGAGCACCGTTGTGAGCGCCCCCCGGCCCGCCGCTCCTTTTGTCGCGGTTGCGCTAGCCATCGCTTACTCCTCCTCCGCCGAGGTTCGCATGCCGAGTACCCTGATAAAGAACATCGCTATGAGGAACGACGTCAAGAATATGAAGATCGCCGCTGCGTTACCAGTCCCAAACTGAAGCTGGCTGATCCTCACGCCCTCGTAGACGAACGTGCTCAAGGACTGGAGCTCCCTGGCGCCGAACGCCCAGAACAGGTCGTAGACCCGGTAGGCGTCGAGGGTACGGAAGAGGACGGCGACCAGTATGGCGCCCTTGAGCAGCGGCAGCGTTATGCGGAAGAAGCGCTGCCACACGTTGGCCCCGTCCACCCTCGCCGCTTCGTAGACCTCGCCGGGAATCACCTGGAGGCCCGCAAGGAGCAAGAGCGCCATAAACGGCGTCGTCTTCCACACGTCGATAAGGATGGCCGCGATCAGCAGGAGCGTCGGGTCGGAGAGTACCGGCCTGCTGATTATGCCAATGGTCTCGGCCAAGTACTGAAAAATCCCGATTCCGGGCTGGAACATCAGGCGCCACATGACCGCCGAGATGACCGTAGGGAACGCCCACGGCACCAGAATTGCGGCCCGGACCAACCCCCTGCCCCGGAAGGCCCTGTTTACCGCGAGCGCTATGCCCAAGCCGATTATGAACTCCAGCGCCACGCTCACCACCGTGAAGATCACGGTGTTGGTGAGGCTGACCAGGAAGTCGGGGTCCTGGAACATCTCGGTGTAGTTCTCGAGGCCGACGAACGAGCCGAAGGCGCTGACGGTGGAGTCGGTGAGGCTCAACACGATACCGTACAGTACCGGGAAGAACGCCACGACCACGATGATAAATAGGGACGGCAAGACCATGTAGTAGGCCGTGCGTCGTTCGGGATTGCCGAACTCCTCCTTGAACCAGCCGCGCCCCTTCTTCTCACTAGATGCGGTCGTCACGCCTCACCCCTTTCTTTGTCCGCCTGGCGGTCGGCTGACCCTACTCAGCCTGCTCCATGATGCTGGTCAGGCTATTCTGCAGCGACTCGCAGGCCTGTTGCGGGGGGGTGTCGCCCGTCAGAGCGTTGTTGAACTGATCTTGCATCTCGAGCGACATGTCCCCGTAGAACTCGGTCACCGGCCGCGACGTGGCGTAATCAAGAAGAACGTCTTTGGCCAGCTTGACAGTAGGGATGGCTTCTTGCACCTCGGTGTCGTCCAGGATCGCCTTTCTGGCCGCTATGTAGCCGCCGTTGGTAGCGATGAACTTGAAGCTCTCAAAGCTCGACATGAACTTGACGAACTCCCAGGCCTCATCCGGCATATCGGTCTGCGCGTTGATCATAAAGGTCCACCCGCCGAGGGTGCTAGAGCTCTCGTTGCCGGGGGTCACAGGTATCTGTGAGACCGCTACCTGGTCCTTCTTTACCTTGTAGTTACCACCAGCTATGTCCCCATATGTTCCCGGCCACTCCCTGAGGAACACCGCTTCGCCGTTGCCAAATACTGGGACCGACTCAGTCTCGGTGTAGCTGGCCACGGCTTGGGGTGCTACGCCGTCGGTGATCATGCTGTGATACGTCTCGAGGCCTGCCGCCGCCTCGGGGCTGTCTATGACGACCTCGCCGCTCGTTACGCCGGAGAGCACATCGCCGCCGTGGGTTCTGATGTACTCCAGACCGTTGCACACCCCGCCCTCGTAATTCCTTCCCTGGAAGACGAAACCGTTCGGGGTACCCGTGTCCTGCGAGGTCTTGAGTGCCATCTCCTTGAGTTCGTCCCAGGTCTTGGGGGGCGCGGAGTAGCCGGCCTGCTCGAGGAGATCGCTGCGGGAGTAGAGCAGGCCCGCGTCCTCGTACCACGGCACCCCGTAGATCGCGTCTTCGTAGATACTTGCCTGTATGGGAGCGGGCAGGAACTTGTTCTGCTCCGGCTCGGGGAACTTGTCGGAGAGGTCCTGGACCCAGCCCTGCGCGGCGAACTGGATCGGCCAGATGGTGTCGCCTCCTATGACGTCTATGTTGCCGCCCCCGGCCTGGAACTCGGTTCTCAGCTTGTCGAAATACTGCCCCGTGTCGGCGGGCATCTCGCGGTAGGTGACCTGGAACGAGCCTTTGTTCTCTTTATTGAACTTGTCTATCAGCGTGGTCCAGGTCTTGTTCGGGTCATCAGGACCCATGGAGAAGACGAGGTTCCCCGAGCCCGACCCCCCCCCTCCGCCGCAGCCCGAGGTCCCGAGCAGTGCCGCACCTGCGAGTCCCGCACCGCTCATCTTCAGGAAGTCGCGGCGGTTTATCCTCCGCCCAGCCAGCACCGCCGATTGACCTCTGCTCGTCATTCGCACCCATCCCTTCTAGCTAGAGATTTCCCGCTTACCCCTACGTGTCGTGTCTTACCCTACCAACCTTCCCTATCTGGCCCCCGCGCCCCTAATGGCACTTTCCTCCTAAAAGATCGCCTCCTCCGTCTCCGGGTCGAAGAGGTGGATCTTGCTCGAGTCGATTACCAGGCGTATCTTCCCGCCCTCGCGGGCCTCGCTCTCCGGCGACACACGGGCCACCATCAGTTCGCCGGTGGTGTCCTCGGCCGATGCTCCGCCGGTCTCTTCGTCCGCGCCGCCGCCGACATCGTCGGTCATCTCCGCGACGCCCCGCAGGTGCGCGTGCTGCTCCTTGCTCACGTCGAAGTAGACGTATTTCTCGGACCCCATACTCTCTATGACCTGCGCCTCGACTTCCATGGTGTTCGGGCCCTCGGCACCGCCCACGGCGGCCGCCTCCTCGGTACCGGCGTCCTCGATGTCCTCGGGACGAACACCCACGACGAGCTCCTTGCCCGAGTACTGGTCGGGATCGTGGCCCCTCTCCTTGGCCTCCGCGATCTCCTCCTGGGAGAGGGAGAGGGTAGTTCCGCCGAACCTCACCGAGTACCCGCCGTTCTCCTTCTCCAGGTGCGCCTGGAGGAAATTCATAGCCGGGCTCCCGATGAAGCCTGCCACAAAGACGTTGTCCGGATGGTCATACATGATCTGGGGGGTCGCTATCTGCTGCACCTTGCCGTCCCTGAGGACGACGATCCTGTCGGCCATCGTCATAGCCTCGGTCTGGTCGTGGGTGACGTAGATGGTCGTGGTGCCGATCCTGTTGTGCAGCTTGGCGATCTCTGTCCTCATCTGCACCCTGAGCTTGGCGTCGAGGTTGGAGAGGGGCTCGTCCATAAGGAAAGCCTTCGGCTCACGGACTATGGCCCGACCCAGGGCCACCCGCTGCCTCTGGCCACCCGAGAGCGCCTTCGGCTTCCTGTCGAGGAAACGCTCGATTGAGAGTATCCTGGCTGCCTCATCGACCCGGCGCGAGATCTCCGACTTGTCCATCTTGCGAAGCTTTAGGGCGAAGCCCATGTTCTCCCGCACGTTCATGTGCGGATAGAGGGCGTAGTTCTGGAAGACCATGGCTATATCCCGCTGGCGCGGCGGTAGGTCGTTGACGACCTGATCCCCTATAAATACCTTGCCAGCGCTGATATCTTCGAGGCCGGCGATCATTCGCAGAGCCGTTGACTTCCCGCAACCGGATGGCCCGACGAAGACGACAAACTCCCCATCCGGAATGTCCAGGTTCATCTTGTCGACGGCGACCACGTCCTCGCCGAAGACTTTGGTTACCTCCTCCATGGTAACTTCGGCCATCTCACTTCCTCCTTCCGATCTCCCGAACGGGTCCGTCGTCCAGGATTCCCTCATTGTCTTTCGGGCTCGTCCACCCCCGTATCTGGCACTATTCTACCTAATGCCGGCCCGCTCCGCGCGAGTGGTATCCCTCCTTGACCGTGAGCAGGCGCTCGACGGACTTTTCGATCCGCGATCTCGGGATCTTCCCTGACTCGACGGCGGCCACCACGGCATCGTAGGCGTCGGCCTGCTGCTGCGGTGGACTGGAGAGTATGAGCAGGTCAGCCCCGGCCTGGACGGCCCGGACCGCAGCCTCAGCAGGAGTTCCTCCGCCCTTCGCACCGGCCATGGCCAGGTCGTCGGTGACCACCACGCCGTCAAAGCCGAGATCCCTGCGCAACATGCTTATGGCATCTCTGGAGAGGCTTGCAGGATTGTGGGGATCGATGGCCGGGTAGAGGAGATGCCCGACCATCACCATAGGCACCCCGGCGTCGACGGCGGCCTCGAACGGCGGCAGATCGTGGGACTCGAGGGTCTTCGCGTCGTGCCTTATGACGGGCAGGCCCACGTGTGAGTCTGAGGTCGCCGGCCCGTGGTTCGGGAAGTGCTTGGCCGCAGAGATTACGCCGGCCTCCTCGAATCCCTCGACGGCCGCAGCCCCCATCCTGGCCACCTGTGCGGGGTCCTCCCCGTAAGAACGGTTGCCGATTGCCACCCCGAAGCCCGTGTCGACGACTGGAGCAAAGTTCGTGTTGATACCGGCCCGCAGGAGCTGGCGGCCCATCGTGGCGGCGATGTCGTGTGCCTCCTCAGGGTCTCCACGGCTCCCAACCTCGGCCGCTGCCGGCTGCGGCGCGACCCAGGGGGCCGAGGCGATGTCGCCCCCCTCCTGGTCGACGGCAACGAAGAGCGGCACCGCGGGTTCCGTCTGCATGGAGAGCCGCTGAAGAGAGCTGGTCAGAGACTCTACCTGCTCCTCGCTCTCCATGTTGTAGTCGAAGAGGATCACACCGCCGATGTTCCGCTTTCTCACCATCTTCTCGATGTAGTAGTCGGGCTGCGTGCCGCCCACGCTGACGACGAACATCTGCCCCACCATGTCCCCGACGCTCATCCTGGGTACTATTGATGCCTCATTGTTCTCGCGATCTCCAGTGGGATCCTCTTTCTCGTTACGAACAGTGTGGCCTTCTCCAGAAGCGCCGCCGCATCCCGCCAGTGAGCAGATCAGTAAGGTCAGCAGGGTCAACCCTCGGAGCACGTTTTCCGCTTCGAATGGTCTCTCTGGCCTTCTCAAGATCTGCTTTCGGTCACGGTTCGGGCAGTTTATCGCTGAGAGCGGAAGAAGTCTCGGTTATGCTTTGTGGAGCGTGATCGAGTTGTTCTACGAAGCAGGCACCCTCGTCGCGACCGGGACTTCCTCCGGGCTGCCCGAGCCTTTCGTCTGGGACGGAAGGACCCGCCAGTGGCGGGCCCCGGCAAGCGCCTACCGCGAGCTGGTTCTGAGCTTTCGGGCCGAGGGCGTTCCGCATGAGGACCGAGCTTCGGCGTTCGAGAAGGTTCCGCTGGAGTCCCGCGTGGCCATGGAGCCCCGCCCCTACCAGAAGGAGGCCCTCGGCGCCTGGCGCAGGGATGGACTTCGCGGCGTGGTCGTCCTGCCGACCGGCGCCGGGAAGACGGCCGTGGCCGTGAGCGCGATGGAGCGCGTGGGGCGGAGCACGCTCGTCGTCGTTCCGACCCTCGCGCTGCTGAAGCAGTGGTACTCTGTCTTGCAGGATGCCTTTGGTGGGGCGGTCACGATAGGGCTGCTCGGCGGCGGCTACCACGAGATCACGCCCATCACGGTGACCACCTACGACTCGGCCTACATCCACGCCGAGCGCTACGGGGACCGTTTCGCGCTCGTCGTCTACGACGAGGTGCATCACTTGCCCGCCCCGAAGAACGCGATCATCGCGAAGATGCTCCTCGCGCCCTACGCCCTCGGCCTCACGGCAACGCCAGAGAGGCCCGACGGAGGGCACGGATTGCTGCCCGAGCTTGTGGGGCCAGTCGTCTATCGCAGGTCGCCCGAGGACCTCGCCGGGACCTACCTCGCCCCCTTCGAGCTGGTGCGCATACCAATCGAGCTCACGGCCCAGGAACGCTTCGATTATGCCCAGGCCGAGGCCGTCTACAGGGACTTCCTGGAGAAGCATCGACTGCCGATGCGCTCGCCGGAGGACTGGCAGCGTTTCATCATGGTCGCCTCCACGAGCCATTCGGGCGGGAGGGAGGCGCTGCTCGCGGCGCGGCAGCGGCGGGAGATCAGGGAGGGAGCGATGCGGAAGGGCGTGACCCTGGAGACGCTCCTCAGGAGACATTGGGATGACCGCGTCATAGTCTTCGCCAAGAGCGTCGATGAGGTCTACGCCCTCAGCAGGAGGTTCCTCATACCGGGAGTAACCTACGAGACGCCGGCCCGCGAACGCAAGGAGATCCTGGACCGCTTTCGGGAGGGCCGCTACAGGGCCGTCATAGCCTCCGACGTCTTGAACGAAGGTGTCGACGTCCCCGACGCCGGGGTCGCCGTCATACTCGCCGGCAGCGCCTCCCGTCGCGAATACGTCCAGCGTCTCGGCCGTATCCTCCGCCCCAAGGAAGGCAAAAGGGCAATACTCTACGAACTCGTCACGGCCCAGACCGGCGAAGAGTTTACGGCCCGCCGCCGCAAGGAGGCCTTCGCCTAGTGCTCCGCAGCGAGCACGTCATGGCCCGCCTTTACCGCGGCAGGCTCATCCCTCACAGGCTCTCGCCGGACGACCGGCGCACCCTCGCCGTCGCCGAGGAACTCTGCGACCTCTACGCCGCCCACGTAGGGCTACCGAGGTCGAGCCTGGAGCGGGAGCTGACGGTTAGGGAGGAGGGTCTCGGCCCCGGCCTCGACCCCCGCAGGGGATTCAAGATCGTACGCGCCCTCTCGAAGCTATTGGAGGAGCGGGCCGGTTGGAGTGCGCCGACCGAGGCCGACCCTTACACGCTGCGCACCCGCATCTTCGAGCTCGCAGCTGCCCTTCCCGAACCGCCGGCTGCGGAGGCGGGTCTTCTCGGGCTCCCGACACGCGGGGACGTGCTCTCTCAGGTCGCCGCGGAGACCGGGGTCGAAGACCCGGCCGCCTCGATGTACTCGGACAGGCAGGGCGCCCAGCTCCTCGGTGAGTTCGACCGGCCCTCGCCGGGAGAACTCGTCCGTCGCTACAACGTCGCCCAGGTACAGGGGGTGCTCTACTCGGCGAGGGAGATCGTCGTCGACCTTGGTCGAGGGGCCGACGCGAGGCTCGTGTTCCACTACGTCAAGCTTCTCGGTTTGATCTACGACCTCGAACCGCTCGATCGCGGTCACAGGCTCCACCTCGATGGCCCGCTCTCCATCTTCGGTGGCACCCGCAAGTACGGGCTGCGCCTGGCGAAGTTCCTCCCCGGCCTGCTGATGACGTCCCCCTGGGAACTCTCGGCAAACGTAGAGTGGAAGGGCAGGGACACGGTTCTGGAGCTGGATTCAGAGACGTCAGGTCTGGAGAGTCACTACCTGGGACCGAAGGACGAACGCGAGGCCGACGATGTCCGCGGTGCATTCGTCCGTGCCTGGGAGCGCGCGAAGGATACGGGCCACTGGGAGCTCGAACGAGGAGGTGATGTGCTGCCCTTCCCCGAGCGGAAAGCGGCGCTCGTCCCGGACTTTACACTTCGGCATACGGGCACAGGGGAGGTGGTCCAACTTGAGATCCTCGGTTTCTGGTCCGAGCGTAACCTCGTCGAGCGCGTAGCCCTGCTCAGGGAGGCAGAGAAGCAAGGCCACCGGGTGCTCGTCGCCGCCTCGGAGAGGCTTGGCGCGTCGCAGGAGGCCCTCTCTGGGGCGGTGGAAAGAGGCGTCGTGCCTTTCAAGGACCGGCTCTCGGCGAAGGCTGTACTCGCGGCGCTGTAGTAGCCCGACCAATATAATCCTGCGCATGCAATTTAGTATGGGTGAATGCAAACGACACGAAAAAGCTCGCCTTCGCGCACGGACCTCCTCCTACGACAACTGGATTCCCGCTTTCGCGGGAATGACGTATGGAAGGATCTCGGCGTACCCCCAGTCCGCTCCCTTTCTAACGGACTCGGTATGAAGCAGAGTCTGGGATCCCTGATCGCGCTGACCCTGGCTTGCACCGTGGCGGCCACAATCTTCGGGTTCGGGTCAGAGATCTTCTCCTGGAGAAGCGCCTACCAAGGACTTGGCCGCGAAGAGCTGATCCAGGCCACCCGCCTGTTCGTCTACATCGCCCTCGGGGTTCTGCTCGCGTTCCGTGGCGGCTGGCCCGGGGTTCTTGCCGCTATCGTCATGGCCACGGCGGCCACGTCCGCCGAGTGGGCACTCTTTCCGTTCGCCTACTCGTGGGCCGCCGTCGATGACCCGGCAGGCTACGCCGAGAAGTTCGGTAACGTCGGGCGTCCCTCTTACATAGACTGGACAACCTTCGACATTCTGGGGGTCGGGATCTCCGCCGCCCTGGCGCAAGGACTGCGGATGATGGCCCACGCCAATCCTAGAGGTGGCTAGGTCGCACGACCTCGAACTCTTCGTCTTCGTCGAAGTCGAGCAGGTAGACCTCGCCCAGGGCGTTGAAATCGTAGCGCGAGCGGGGCAGGACCCCCTCCACTGAGTCCTCGATCTCAACGTCGGTCACGAGTCTGCCTCTTCCCTTGCACCGCTTGCATTCCGCAGGGCGCCAGGAAGTGCCGTCATCACCCCGCCCTTCGCAGTTGGGGCACTCCCGGAAACCGGTGTACCGAATCGTTATAGTCCTCATACCTCGGATATTACCAGCGGATCGGTTCGCGATTGGGCGGGTCTGAGACCCGCCCCTACAGGGGTTTCCGTGGATCTAGGCCTTCTAACGCCAGCTCTGCTGGTAGGAGATTTGCTCCTCTGTGAGGGTCTCGGGTTCTACGCCGAGTGCGGCCAGCTTGGCGCGGGCGACGAGGTCGTCTATCGCCCCGGGGATAGGTTGGATGCCGGGCGCAAGATCTGCTGCGTGGCTGGCGAGGTGGTGGGCAGCGAGGGCCTGTACAGCGAAGGTGAGGTCCATGATCTCGACCGGGTGCCCGTCTGCGGCTGCGATGTTGACCAGCCGCCCACGCGCCAGGACGTGCAACCGCCTTCCGTCGGGGAGCTCGTATTCGGTGATGTTGCGCCTGACCTCACGCGAGCCTACCGCCGCCTCGCGCAGGGCGGCGAGATCGAACTCGTGGTCGTAGTGCCCGGCGTTCGCGAGAAGCGCGCCGTCTTTCATACGCGCGAAGTGCTCTACCCCGAGCACCTTGAGGTTGCCCGTACCCGTCAGGAACACGTCCCCCACCGCGGCGGCCTGTAGCGAGTTCATGACCTCGTAGCCTTCGGAGTATGCCTCGAGTAGCTTCACGGGGTCGGGCTCGCACACGATGACGCGGGCGCCCATGCCGTCGGCGTACTTGGCGAGGCCGCGCCCCACCCAGCCGAAGCCCATTACCACGACCGCCTTCCCAGAGATGAAGAGGTTGGTATTGGAGAGCAGGGCGACGATCGAGGAGTGGCCCGTGCCGTAGCGGTTGTCGAAGAGGTGCTTCATCTTGGCGTCGTTGACGGCCAGAACAGGGAAGGGTAGTACTTCCTCGGCGGTCATGGCTCTTAGCTTCAAGATGCCCGTGGTAGTCTCCTCGGAGGCTCCAAGGACGTTGCCGACCAGGTCGGGGTGGTGTTCGATCAGACGCCCCACGAGCTCGGCGCCATCGTCCACGATCAGGTCAGGGCCTGTCTCGAGTGTCTTTTGCAGGAAGCCCTCGAAATCCTCGTCGGAAGAGTCGTGGGTTGCGAAGACCCTCACGCCCCGCTCGGCCAGGGCCGCGCAAACGTCGTCCTGGGTGGAGAGCGGGTTGCTCCCGGAGACGGTGACCTCCGCCCCGGCTTCGGACAGGAGCAGGGCCAGATACGCCGTCTTCGCCTCCAGGTGGATGGTCATCGCGACCTTGCGGCCGCGCAACGAACCATCGGCGAGTTGCTCGCCCGCGATCTTGTTCAAGACCGGCGCGTGCTGGGCGACCCAATCGATCTTGCGGTGCCCTTCCGGTGCGAGAGAGGGGTCTTTGACGAGCGATTCACGGATCATGTTTCTCCTACTCGTGTATACTGTTCTGCAGACGGATTCAGCCTCATCCGCGTGGCGACCATTCTACAATCCGGACAAATTGGATGCTCTCGTCCAGGTCCCTACATTAGAATCTCACCATCGACGAGAAGCACAGATACAGGATCACGGCCGCCTGGGTGAGCTACGTGACCATCCAGGTGATCTGGCTGCTCTGCATCTTCATCACGCCCCCTGCCTTGAAGCTCTATCCTTCGAAACTCTGGGCCCTGCCGTTTTGCCTGGTCACCGTCGCCAACGGGCTGCACATGATCTTCTTCCGCTACGAGTACAACGCCGTCCTCAGGCGCGCGATGCGTATCCTCCCCTACGCCCAGTACTTCACGCCCCTTCGGGACGAGCCCAGGTACTTTCTGCCGCTTGGCACCGCCTACACGCTCTTCGGCGTGGCATCTATCGTGCTGCTCATGGCAGCGTGATAGCGGATTTGGGAAGGGTCGACCCTTCCCAAATCCGCGCCGTCAACTTTCAGCAGTCAGCCTTCAGCTTTTTGTGTCTTTCTGATGGCTGATAGCTCGTCGGACAGAAGGCTCATGAGCCTTCTGTCCGACGCTGTAGCACCTCCGCCAGCGTTCCTGGCCGGTCGGTCATTATTACGTCGACGCCGAGGTCGAGCAGACGGCGCATCTCGTCAGCCTGGTTTATGGTCCACGCGTCTACCCTCACGCTCCTGGCATGCGCCGCACGGATGAAGCGCGGGGTCACGACCGGTATTCCCCTGTGCCTGAGGGGAACCTGCAATGCATCGTAGGCCGGACGAATGAGACGCCCCAGAAGGAGCCTGCTCGCAAAGTAGAAGATCCCGATCTCCCACCTCGAGGCCCCCGTGGAGACGTGGCCGTCCGAGACCTTACGGAAGCGCTTTACGATGGCGTGGGGGGTCGAGACCACGAGGGCGCGCCCCAAGGCGTCCGCCTCGCGTAACACCCCGAGGACCATCTCCTCGATACCAGGAGTACCGGCCTTTATCTCGATGTTGACCGGAACTCCGGGGAACTCTTCGAGGACCTCGCCGAAAGTCGGCACCCGAACGCCTCTGCCACGGTAAGGACGGGTAGGTCCGCTGTCGGGGCTGAAGTTGTAGCCGGCATCCAACCCGCGAAGGTCATCGAGGGTCATCTCCGAGACGGCGCCGGTCCCGTTCGTGGTCCGGTCCACGGTCGCGTCGTGGATCACGACGATTTGCCGGTCGCGGGTCATGTGGACGTCCAGCTCCAGGCCGCCGGCGCCTTCCTCTATCGCGAGTCGGAATGCCTCGATGGTGTTCTCCGGGGCCAGGGCCGAAGCGCCCCTGTGTGCCAGGTTGACGGGCCATTCACCCCGGACGGTCCTGGTTTTCCCCTTACCCAGGATCAGGGCGACAAAGCAGGCCAACCCCACAAGCGAAATCCAGACCAAGTGCCTTCTGCTCATCAGCAGAACTTAGCACAGTGGAGAGAAGGCGTGCGGCGTTGACCCCACTATACGTCTCTCGTATACTCAGCGGGCTACCCTGTCGGAGTGGCGGAATTGGTAGACGCGCTAGGTTGAGGGCCTAGTCCCCGATAAGGGGGTGGGGGTTCGAGTCCCCCCTCCGACACCAGTCTCTTCCAGGCGATTCAGGCTGATGGCTCGTCGAGACAAGGCGTGAGCCTTGCGTACGGCGCTGTGGCCGTGTAAGCCTGTACACGCCCGGAGGTACCTTGGGGTGTATAATTAGCGTGGACTCGCCTGTTCTCCCCATCCTCCCCGGGCGAGTCCTTCTTCTAGCCAGTCAGCACGCTCATGCTTCGCCTTCTCTTGTCAGCACGCCCCCTCCCTCTGGTCGGCGGCTCTCAGCATTTCAGCTAGTCGCCCCGTAGCCTCGCCAAGGGCGAAGAACCCGACCGCCGTTGGTAGCGGTTCGTTGTGCGCGGCAGGGCAAGGCCAGAACGGGAGAAGCTGACTTGCTGAAAGCGAGGGCCTGCTAAGGCCCGAAGCGTGCTGACAAGTCGCCGAAGGCGCCGTGCTGAAATGCTCTATCCCATGAAGAACAGGGTGACGTTGGTCAGCAGGAAGAGTCCTACGACGATCAGGGTCAGCCTGGTCAGGTTCTTCTCCATGATGGTGGTGCCCGAGAACGTACCGCCCATTCCGCCGCCGAGCGAGGAGGAGAGCCCGCCTCCCTTGCCCGAGTGGAGGAGGATCAGGCCGACCAGGGCTACGCAGAACACGACTTGAAAGAAAGCGACGATGTAGTACAGCATGCTGCTACCTTACCACACGCCCTATTGCTCTGTAGGCGAGACGGAGTTCTGCGCGGCCGCTATCAGCTCGACGAAGGACTCGACCTCGAGGCTCGCTCCGCCCACCAGGGCGCCGTCGATGTCTTCCTGGGCCATGATCTCGGCCGCGTTCTCCGGCTTGACGGAGCCACCGTAGAGGATACGGACACTACCTGCGAAATCGTCTCCTTTCGTCTCTCTCAAGAGGTCCCTGATCCTCCCGATGGCGTCCTGCGCATCCTCGGGGGTGGCCGTATCGCCCGTCCCTATAGCCCAAATCGGCTCGTAGGCGAAGACGACGCCCTCGCCGCCAACGTTTTCGAACTCTTCGACCACCCGCTCGACCTGGCCCGAGACCTTCTCCCACATACCACCTGAGTCGCGTTCCTCCTTGGTCTCCCCCACGCAGACGATGGGCAGGATGCCGGCCTCCACCGCGCGCTTCGTCTTTCTGGCGACCATCTCGTCGGTCTCGCCGAAGACTTCCCGCCGCTCGGAGTGGCCGACGATGACCGCACCGGCCTCGACGTCGAGGAGCATGGGGGCCGAGACCTCGCCGGTAAACGCCCCCGAGTCCTCGTAGTAGAAGTTCTGCGCCCCCGCGATGACCGCAAAATCTGCGGCCATCCTGCCCACCTCGTGCAAACAGGTGTGTGGGGCGCAGACCACTACGTCCACGTCTTCCTCTGCATCGGCGGCGCGCGGCAGGAGGGCCGCGGTGTACTCCTCGGCCTCCCTGACGGTCTTGTTCATCTTCCAGTTCGCGGCCATCATCGGGCGTCGGGCCATGTTCTCCTCCCCATCTACTTGTCCGGCAGGACTGCTATGCCAGGCAGCTCCTTGCCTTCTACATACTCGAGCGAAGCCCCCCCACCGGTCGAGATGTGGCTCATCCGGTCTTCGAGCCCGAGCTTGTTGACGGCT